>CAYHRT010000219.1:0-6504 GCA_964359085.1 uncultured Bdellovibrio sp.
ACAAGTAGCACGGCAATAAAAGAATTCTTCATAATTTACTCCCCAGAATATGTTTAAAAATATAACCACTGAGTTCTGGTCCATTCTTTTCAAAGACAATCATTTCCCCCACAATTTATACTCGGTTCTGGAAGGGGATTAGTTGAAGAGGCCGCCGCCGCTGCCGGGGCAGAACTATTCCCACAAGAAATTGAAACTATACCAACAATTGCAAGCAGAATACCCAACAGTATCTTTCTCATTGTAAACCTCCGTTTGAATCGTCACATTTTCTTATGTTTCAAAATCCAACCAACGTTCTACGGAAGGACTGAATTGCATACCTGATGCCAGAGATTAGTCATCCTAACTAATTGATAGTGAAAATTTTAGATTCCAAAATTCTGGAATTTAGGAAGCTTTTTGTTTGTCGCTGGGAATGATGGGCAGGGTGATAACAAATTCCGAGCCTTTACCTTTTTCCGAATTGACCCTGATATTGCCATTATGCTGGCTTACAATGCCAAAGCATACGGCCAAACCTAATCCTGTGCCTTTGCCAACCTCTTTTGTGGTAAAAAAGGGTTCAAAGATTCTCTCTATATGCTCATGAGCGATGCCACTTCCATTATCCATAACTGTGATTTTCAGACATCCGCCCTCAACCTCTTGCAAAATCTTGATCTGCCGTTTGCCTTCAGTGACCTCAAATGCGTGAGAGGCATTTATAATTAAATTGGAAAAGACCTGATACATCTGATCTGTATCTAGTTCAATTTGAGGTTGTTCATCTAATTTTTCCAGAGTCAGCTCGATTGCCATTTTTTCCATGGCCGGAGTCAGAAGATCAATGACCTTCATAAAAATGGGGGCAAAAGTGGAAGGAACTAGCTTGGGAGGCTCCTGCCTGGAAAAGGAGAGGAGTTCACTGATAATCCGACTTGCTCTTCTGGTTTCACTTAAAATGTAACTAATGTATTTTTTTTCATCAACAGGCGCTGGTACATTGGGATTGGATAATTTGCGGTCCAGAAGTTGAGCAAACCCCAAAACTGAGTTAAGGGGATTTTTTACCTCGTGAGCAATTCCGGCGCTAAATTTTCCAAGTACCGCCAAACGTTCTGAATTGCGCAAATCCCGATTGGCCTTATCCAGTTGCTGCTCCCTTTTTTCAAGTTCTTTCCCCATATCCTTAAATGAAGCGACAAGATTGCCAATTTCGTCCTTTGCTACAGAAACCAAAGACGTCTGCCAATTCCCTTTTGATATCTCTCGAGTGGCCTCAATTAGTTTTTCAATCGGACGAACCAGGCGTTCCGAGAAAAGAATCCCAAGGAACATTGTGACAATCACTAAAATCACGACAACTGGAAGTGACTTGGCCGCCACAATCTTCGCCATTTCTACCGCTTCAGTGGTACTCAGTTGTGTGAGAAGATAGGCCCCACTTATATTTTGAATTGGGGCCAAAACTGACAGCTGTCTTTCATTGTTGTGATTAACTGTTTCTTTGGCGGTGATTGTCTGATTTCTATTGTATGAGAGAACGTCTTTAAAATCACCTGGCAGTAACCTTTCAGATTCTGTCCCTTTGATAATAATATTTATCTTTAAAAAGTTGTTGGAAGCTAGGAGCTCTTGGAAAAACGCCTTTTCAATGCGGCCTAAATATAACCGTCCATTTAACACAGTAGCAATAACTAGAAGTCCTTCATGCAGTAACAACTTCAGCTCGCCTGCCGCGTAGGAACTTTCAATAAATTTTTTGGAATAGCTTGTTTCCTTGTTTTCACTGGACAAATTAAAAGAATGAATCATCTTTTCTTTTGAATAAATATTCAGTTGAGTTAGTTCTGTAAGCCTCGTCACCATGTTGGTGAATAAATCGTTTGAGTTTTGAGATATTTTAGCATGGGACAAATGTGCATCAATCATTATAAGTTTTTCATTAATATTGCGAAGTTCACTTCCCATAGCATTGGCCATGTTGACCGCAGACATGGTGCTTAAGCTCATCACATAATTCTTTTTGTCATCAATATAGGTTGAGATGTTCACCCAAAAAGTGCCTACTGAACCGATAATCAGAACGGTTAGGGTCAAGAGGGCAACTTTATTTCTTAAACGATAAATCATTCGCTCCTCGTCACTTCTAATGTCGAATATCTTATCTGATTCTTCCCGGGGCCAACGATCTGAAAAGTCAAAAAGTTGAGACCTATTTTTAGATCCTGCTTAATTTTAAAACTTCCATTTTTTTCAGCATGAATGCTCAGGCCATTAAGATAAGCTTTCAGGTCATTTGAAATCATTCCGGTAATCTCAATAGAATTTGAATTAGTCTTTAAACCTGTTTGGGGATCATTAATCTTGAATGTATTCACTGATGCAAGTTTTTTCTTGGCCAGCTTTTTGTTCATTGGCGCAACATTGGTTACTTCTGGATCTGTCTTTAAAATATGAATCCCAGTAACTGGGAGAAGCTCTTTAAAGTCATCAGCGCCCAGGTCGTGGGTATTTGATATTTTGTTTGCAACAACTTCGATCTTCTCCCCTTCCTGTATGATTAATTTTTCCTTGAACGTCGCTAAAACCACATCTCCACTTATGCTGGATGCAACCAGACCCGAGGACCCCTCTTTGTTTTCTACTTTGGCCTTAAACTGAATGGGTAAATTTTCACTCTTTTGATTTCTGTTGGATACCTGTACCCATCCCAACTTGGTTCTGATCTCGATTTGAATTTCTTTTTCTTGGTCTTTCTTATGATTTCTTTGTATCTGTCCATTCAGCTCTCCCGACGACAATGCCAGAACCGATTTTTCCTGAGATGGGGTGGATTTTCTTTCTAAAATAATAACAATTGTATCATGGGACATTCTTATATCAGAAAAATCATTAAACAGGATTACTGCAGTACCATCACTGCTGGTTTTAACGGCGTCATAGCTTACGAGTCCTATCCCTTCGGATGCATCTTTCCATATTACGAGGTTATGGGCCTTAACTAGGACTTGATTGGTCATCTCTATTAACTTGGCAACATAACTGTCTGGTTGAATTTTAATCTGCACACTCTGTTTTTGCGACATTTGTGGCAAAAGGTAGCGAAGAGTCATGAGTAGGACAAGCACAAGAACAAGGGGAATGAGATACATCCTATTTTGTCTCATTCTTTTCATCCAAAAACTTTATCCCATACTTTGAGACTTTTGTGTATAACGTTGATTTTGAAAGCTTCAATTCTCTCATCACCTCTTCATAATTACCTTTGTGTTTTCTAATACTCTCGCTCAAAACAAAACTTTCCACTTCGGCCAAGGTCTCATTTAAAGGCCTTGAAATGTTCAGGCCAAGGCCTGAGGATGAGTTAATCATCTGAGGGGAATCCATTGGTCCATGATGGTTTTCATGTGCATTGAATGGTAGATCTTTAGCGCTCAGTTTGCTCTTTTCCATAAAGATAATGGATCTTTCAACCAGGTTCGATAACTCTCTTAAATTTCCTGGAAAGGAATAAGCTTTCAAGGCAGCAAAATAACTCTCCTCCACCTCTTTGACTTGCAGGTTAAAATTTAACTCGGCCTTTTCGATAAATCTTTTAACCAGATCTTCCAGGTCTTCCATTCTTTCCCTAAGGGGAGGGAGGTTAATCTCCACTAGGTTTAGGCGAAAAAGTAGGTCACTTCTGAAGCTGCCCAAATCCACCATTTCACTTAAGCTTTTGTTGGTGGCAGCAATCAGCCTGATCTTGACATCAATATCGCAGCTCCCTCCTATGCGTCTAATTTTCCGAGTCTCGAGTGCACGCAATAGTTTTGGCTGGACATGAGAGGACATCTCGCCAATTTCGTCCAAAAAAAGAGTACCACCATCGGCCTGTTCAAAAAGCCCCCTATGTGTTGAATCGGCCCCGGTAAAGGCACCTTTTTCATGACCAAACAACTCACTTTCAACCAGGTTTTCCGGAATGGCACCGCAATTTATAGCGACGAAGGGACTTTCTCTTCGTTCGCTCAATTGATGAATATATTGTGCTGTAACTTCTTTTCCCGTTCCCGTTTCACCTGTAATAAGAACTGTTGCATCAGTTCCTGATATTTTTTCAACTTTCTTTAGCAAGTCTTTCATCTTTTCTGACTTTGAAATCGGCCAGTGTATTCCTCTTAGCATTTTGTTTTGCATTTCAAGTTTTGTATTTTTATCTGTCAGTCTTCGAACTTTTTCAAATTGCTCAATTCTGTGCTGTATCTCTTCAAACTCAATGGGTTTGGTAATATAATCGAAAGCACCCATCTTAAACGCTCTCACTGCCGAATCAAGCGTTCCATGTGCCGTGATAACAATAAAATCATTGGTAAATCCCTGCTTCCTGGATTCCTCTATCAGCGAGATTCCGTCCATTTCGGGCATGTTGATGTCGGTGATCACAAGATGAATGGCCTTATTATTGCTTAACTCTCGCAGGGCTTCGCGACCATTTTTGGCCAGAATGACAACGTGATTCAAGGAAGTAAGAAACTCACCCAACATGTTTCGTTGCACTTGATCATCTTCAACCACGATGATATTTAAGGGCCCTAAATTCTGCATGAAATTATTTTTCACATTTCCTTTATAGGGTTGCGACACTTTTTCTCCTTTTAATAATTAAATCTCAACATGATTGGCATAACTGAGAATAATTCCATCCCAAAATCATCACTATGAAGCTTTATTGATGATAGATAATGTATCGACGGTGTAACTTCCCAGCGTTCACTGATGGAAAATCTCAGACTAGCTTTCATCTCCAATCCAAAAGAATATTTTTCTGTAGACGCACCCTCGTTCGGATAATAGGTGGTCGATGCCATTCCCACACCCAAACCGATTGAACAGTTAGACCATGGGTACCAGGAGAATCCCGTCCCATACATCCTAACATCAAGGGAATAGTGATCTGAAGGGTTAAGCGAGGACCTATGCGAACTATCTATCTTCTGAGATTGATACTCCCTTGCATGGATATACCATTCATAATTATAACGAATAAAATGCCCATACCCCAATCCCACGTTACTGTCAGATAATATTTCCCGTCTCATGCTATTTTTGTCCATTAAAGTTAAGCTGGTTTTGCCATTCAAGCTCAGATGAATATAATGGTCTCCCATTTTACGATAGGCAGGAAGGTACCATTTGTGGGTCTGGCCGCATCTAGGGCATCGATATTTCTTCTCCAACAAAATGGCTTCGCTTCCAGGTCTTTGAAGACGAAAATTAATACTCGATAATTCTTTTTCAGGTATAAAACGGAACTTAAACTCACCATCTCCGTTAACTTTAACTTTGTTTCCATTTACTTCTAACTCTATTCCTGGAGTGGCAAGACCCTTTATTTGCAGCTCATGATTGGGAAGGTTCCA
This sequence comes from uncultured Bdellovibrio sp., assembly GCA_964359085.1. Lineage (GTDB taxonomy): Bacteria > Bdellovibrionota > Bacteriovoracia > Bacteriovoracales > Bacteriovoracaceae > GWA2-49-15. Next base: position 5,388 of record CAYHRT010000219.1, read on the forward strand.
CATCTCTCCCACCAAATTCCCCTCTGGCGGGATCAAGCTGAAATAAACATCATCAGAATGATAGTTTTGAATAGAAACCCTATAGGGAAGATTGATGGCACGAATGAGCCTACCCTCTTGAGTCAGCCTGGCCGTAAGCTGCCCTTGCTTTTCTTTCAAAATCAATCGAATCTCTTGAAGCTGTTTTTCCTGTTCCTCTGTAACTTTTTGATCGTCAATCTTAACATAAGTGCCTTTAGGATTTTGGATCGCTACTGTAAACTCATAGAGCAAATCAGACATCGTAGTTTTATTCGTTGTATAATAGGATAGACTTATCGGCCCTTCAATTGAACTTCTGCCCAATTGAAAATTGGCCCCAAGAATTTTTCCACTTGCCTCTCTCATCGAAATTAAAATATTAGGAACCGCTGCTTCTTCACCGATTAATTGGACAAAGAACCGCTTTTGCTCACCTTGTACATCGACGGCCCTACCATTTATCCATACCTCGCCGTGAGAGTCCTCATCTGGCCCGGCCACATTTTTTTGCAATTCTATAAGTGAAACCTCTTCGCCATTTATTCGCAAAGTCGGGGGCAGCACCGAACCGATAACCTGCACAGGGACCAAGCTCGGCCCGGTGACTAAAGAGAATTTCGTAAAACCAGGGGGAGGAGCTGCAAGGTGCTCGAGCTCAAGGCCACTAGAAATGCCTATTGATGATAGGCAAACAACTAAAATTATTAAGATTCTCACGAAATAATTTTATCAAAATTTATCATGCTCTAATAGATTCAGCATTTATTGCTTGCTCCTCAGCTTTCCTAGCTTCCACACAAAATTTGAATCTGTCGAATATGCAAAGAGCATCTAGGAACGGGGTTCCATTGATGCAGATTAATCTTAGCTACATGGGCAAATTATTTGATCAAAGCATACTTGAGTGTTCTGGTTACTTTATGGCAAGGACCATTGCTAACTAATTTATAAATTCTTACAAGCATTACGCAAAAAACTGAGTATCATTTTCAAATATGAATCAATCCATCGCATCCCGATTTGGAACCTGGAACGAATATTCCCTGCTCGCTCTTTTCTTTTGTATTCTTGCGTTTTTCAGTGGCTGTGGTGGGAA
>CAYHRT010000220.1:0-6500 GCA_964359085.1 uncultured Bdellovibrio sp.
GCCCCGGGCTTTTGCTTAACCCTGCCGCAGCGGCCCCCCCCCGCCAAAGTATAACTAAATGCACCGGGCACCTTCAAAGGCCACCTTCGGAGAGGAGAAATATGTTTAGTAAAAAGTCATTTTTGGCCTTTTTTTTAATACTATCTTTTAATTCTGTTGTTGCCTTAGGTGTAGACCGTACTGAAGGAAATGGCGGACAAGTAAAGAAGGATTACTTTATGGCCTATACTGAATTCAAGAAAATGATCCAGTGGGGGCTAGTTTCGCCCAGTAATTTTAAAGGCAATCTTGTCAATCTAATAGGGCAAGTTTGGACCAAAGAAGATCAGCGAGCATGGATCGATGCTCTGTGGGATTTGATCGAGGAAGAGGGCCCTCAAAATAAATATATTGCTTTTTTAGAACACCCCATACCCGGTGTTTTACCTGAAATGCAGCTGCGCTATTTCTATCTCATGCATAAATATGTCGACCAGAGCTATTTAGATAATAATTACCTATATTCACTTGAGGTTCGGTTGGCAAAGCAGAAAGGTAAGAAAACCTTCGATCCCATTAAATCCACAATAAGCTTAGAAGAGATTTATTTATATTATAGTCTCTTTGAAAATGAAAAACATCCTTCCATTGGGAACCAATATATCAAGCTCATGAAGATTTTTCCGCAGGTTTATAGCGAATTCAAATTTTCCACCGAGAAGCCCTCTCTGTCGAATGAAGAGGTTCGTGCGGTATTTGATTTCAACCCTGACCTCAGTACTTATCATCAAGGCAAATATGCGGACGCTGTTCGCGTGTATGTGTTTTGCAGTTCTAATAGGGATCATCCCTGCCGCGTGCTGATCAAACAGGCCGATGGGGAATTACATCATCACGATAATGGTTCTATTTGGCATGGTGTGGCCTTGGCTGCCTCATCGAAAGGTTTGCCACCGCAGCAGCGAGATGGTCAAACACCCATGGGTGTTCAGAGTATGGACTCAGTCATGCCTGAGGCCAACTTTCCTGAATCGTTTGGAAAGTACCGTCGGGTCATTTTAAATTGGATTCCCAATCACAGCAATTTTCACCAAAGGAAACTAGGAAAATGGCAACGTCCTGAGCCTGAGATGCAGCAACTATTACCACTTAGTGCACACGCTTCAAATTGGTGGCGTCAGGCCACTTTGGCAAGGGATATTGGGCGAGTGGATTTGCGGATTCATGGCACCGGCCGGCCTTCTGTGGATTCCTCTTTGCCATGGTTCCCCTTTCGCAAGACTTCTGGGTGTATTGCCCAGAGAGAGGCGGTGGTTGATGGTGAGACATACCATGATCAAAGAGTTCTTCTTGATGATTTAATGCGGGCCATGAGTATTAATGTGAATTATGAAAATGAAATTCAAATTAAAGGCCTATTATATTTGATGGAAGTCCAAGGAGAAGGCCCATTATCTTTGGAGCATCTCGAATCCGTTTTGGGAATTAGGTTTTAATAATTTCCAAACGGATCAAACTCTCTAACTACCTGGAGTTGGCGCGCCATATTTTCAAAATCGATCATGACCATTTCCCAGAAACTGGTATTTTCGTAATGGCTAAAAGTTTGTCGAAAGATGGGGTCCTCCCATCTTTTGCACACCCAACCAAGGTAGTGCATGTAGCGTATGGCCTTGAGAGATTGACACCACGGAAGCGTCGAACGCGGAAAAGGGCGGTAGTCCTCGTAGCCAGAAAGCAGGGCCGCTTGCCTTGTGACTTCTTCTTCACTGCCGACGTTGGTAATCATCCAAATGTCTTGGACCAGAGGCCCAACCATCATATCATCAAAATCGGTAATAAAAGGTCGCCCTTCATTCCATAGAATATTGCCATAGTGAAGATCACCATGGATGGTTTGAAAGGTGGGCGATTGATCGCCAACGTCAGTCTGTTGAACTGAATAATTAAGGCAAATTTGTCGAATTAAGTCTTCCCCAACTTTTTTAATGGACGCCTGGAGAGATGAGGGAAGAAATTTGAATTGCAGTAAATTATCCAATCCCCGTTGGGCGTAGTTGTCCACAGTCAGTTTGGGCCGAAAGTGAGATTGAAAGGTAGAACCAATTTCATGCAGTTTGGCAATTTTTAGTCCCAAGATTTGTAACTTTTCTTAGGTTGGTTCGTCTACCAATTGCCCCCTCACTTTGGGATAGATGGCCCAATAGATTTTTTGATCATGCATGGTAAACAGAGTGCTCTGGTTCATAGACACAGGAGTAATGACATCAAGGCCGCAAGTGGAGAGTCGTTGAGAGAAGGCGTGATCTTCTAGAATGGCTTCAGGACGCCAACGGCCAGGACGATAGAATTTAACCACGATAGACTTTTCGCCGGTTGGCAAGGGATCGCTAAGTTCTACCTCAATGACTCGATTTTCCAAGGAATTGAGGGGCATACATCGCCCGGTTGGGTGAAGGCCTAGACTTTCGATTTCGCTAAGAAGTCGATCAGGAGTTAAGTCAAAGAAAAACTGAGTTGTTGCACCGAGGACGTCCATAAGAGCTTGTAAGAGGGAGCATTGGCTTTGGCAAGACGAAAGAGCAAGATGAAAAAAGTTGAAGCGGAACCGGGCAAAAGGGAGTTGCTTTTGGGGTGTTGTTTTGGACAGTGTTCTGTTCCGCTTCAACCTATTTTCTTGTAGGGTTAAATTCATCCTAATCCAGCCCGGGGCGTCATAATAGGGAATAAATATGGCCGAAGGCTTAATATTTGCTCCTGATTTAAAATCGTTTTTCTAACTGATAGATTTTATGGGATAATTGATATGTTTTTGGTTGGTGCCTAGGGCGAGAGTCGAACTCGCACGGCCTTATTCAGACCGAGGGATTTTAAATCCCTTGTGTCTACCTTTCCACCACCCAGGCAGCAAAAAAAAGCAGCAAGTAGCAAAAGAGAAAAAAATAAAAAGAGGACAGACGCGCGTATGTTGAACTATGTGAAATCTCTTTGTCAAACATTTTCCCATCTTGCATTGTTTGGGCGAAGAAGTTTTTTTGTATTCGGTCTAGCTGTCATTGTGAGTAATTGCGCTTCGGATGTGAATCGTTCAAAAGAAATTTTACGTTCCATTGAGGCACTTCCTTATTGGTTCAAAGTCGATGAGCGCTTTGTGTCGATGAGTGCAGGAGGAGAATATCCAGTCCATCCATTTTATGATCTCGCACCCTTTGCTCATCCAAAAGAATTGTCACTTAATTTTTATGTGCTGACCCCGGTTGATTCACCCTATGCCTTCGGTCTGGATTTGATTTCAGGCCAATTTTATAAAATGCACGCCTACTGCGAACAAAATGATGTATGGGAAAAATATAGGCGTAGAGTTCATCTTCCCCCCTACACTCTCGGCATCATTCCTCGTTTGCTAGATTCTTGGGGGGGCCCTCAGGAGATGATAGTCTTTGGCCGTGAAGATTTTTATAAAACGCTGCCCACGGTCCCTGTGCGCAGTCATAGAGCAAGAGTGGTTGGAGGGGTCATTGATCAATATTGTAAAAAACTTCCTTGCTCCGGTCGCAATTTATGGGACTCACATGTGCTCTTGGTTGGTGTTGATCTCAATGATCCAAAGTATGCTGAAGTGAAAAATTTAGAAGATTTAAAGGAAGTAGTAGATTGGGCCCATGTCATGGCCTTTATACAAAATGGCCGGGGACGAAAGGTAGGCAAAGACTTGGGGATCCCGGCTTACCGCATTGCTGGAGAAGTGCAAGCTGAGAAGGCCTTTCGATACGTAATGCGAAATGGTCATTATTTTGAGTTCGATGAGCTAAAGTCCCTCAGGCAAAATTGTCATAAGTTATATGACTATCTTTGGAATGCCTCTCTGATTGTGAGAAAAAATATATCAGAACAAGCTACCCAAAATAACCTTTCGAACTATGTCCGCAAGTTTGAGAAGTCGAATTTTATTAACCTAGAGCATGAAGTCGAAACCAAAATCGAAAAAAAGACTCAGACGTTTAGCCAGTTCTTTGCTGATTTTTATAAGAATTATGGAGATCGTTTTTACACCTGCAGTAAATTGGTGAATTATGGCAACATCAATAATGATCAAGCACGACATTGGTTTATCACATACATGCAGATCTACTTTCGTTTGGAGCGATTGGGATACTTCTATAATTGCGCAAAACAGGCCTGGATGGAAAATCCTCGAAAGACCGATGGTTCTTGGACTTACGATCCTTTGGCAGAGAGAGGTTTTTGCAAGGACGAGAAACTTGATGTCGCGTTTGATGCTGCCATCACTAAGCTCACTGTTCTTAAACAGGGTAATGAAGAACATTATCGTTATATTGATTATGACAATGGAGATGGTGGTACCCATTTGAAGCTACATTCGTGGGTACACGTTTCGGGTAAAGGATTGCAGTGCTTGTCCAAGACCCAAGCTTCTCTTTCAGAAGACAAAAATAAAATTTTTCCAGATGATGTTACTTGGGTGGATTTCGCAAGGAAATTGAAGTTCTATGATGATAAATCAATTATTCGCTAAGAGGATATGTTCTTGAGTACTACTTTTAATTTTCCCGTTGTGAAGCATGAGCATGTTCCGGCCCTCACACTCTCGTCCGAAACTTTTTTGGAACGGCTTCGTCATTGGTCTAATCTCCAGTATCTCTTGCCTTATTTCGTTCAATTTTCCTGTTGCTCCTATGGTATGGATAATCTTTATCGCGCTAGTGAAATTAAAATTGCAGGTGCGGACGTCTTGTGCTCTGTGCAGCAGCATGGCCACCATTCAGACATTCTCATTGTGGGAGGGGTCATTTCTAAGAAGCTCTCGCCTTATCTACTAGAAATATACCAAGAAATGTTGTTTCCGCGATGGGTGATTTCAATTGGGGCCTGCGCGTCTGCGGGAGGGCCTTTTAAGAGTTATGCCATCGAAACTGGGATTTCGGCGCTTTTTCCAGTCGATATCTATGTGCCGGGTTGTCCTCCAAACGAGAAGGCCATTATTGAAGGATTAAGGATTTTGAAAAAAAGAATTGAGGACCATCAATGTAGTGCAGTGATGAAATCCAATCTATCGCGCGGGATTTAAAGGTAAGATATGTCTTTTGGTCTGCAATATAAAACCTCCTCTTTTCATTCAAACCCTAAGGGTCTGATCAAGCTTGTACAGAAACTGAAAGCAGAATTTCCCCATCTTCTGCTGTTGGATATTTTTGCACGAGAACAAGCCAATGATAGGACTTATGCGGAACCAGCAGAAGCATTGGATTTTTTTCTCGAGTATCGTTTTTTAGATATTGATAGTTTGGAAAATATTAATATTTCTGTCAGTGTTCAAGCAGATCGATATGTCCCAAGTATTACAAGCTTATTTGTGAATGCGGACTGGTGTGAACGTGAAGCTCATGAAATGTATGGGATTGGTCTGCGAAATGCAGATAGAACTAATTTACTGACCCCAGCAGTTTTTGGAGAGAGAATTTTTCCTTTCAGGTCCCAAGACAAATCTACAGATGCAAATGGGCCAGCATGGGGACCATTTGCCATTGATAAAAGTTTTTTCCGGCCACGCTCTATTGAAAAAAATACTCCCGAAAATTTTTATAAGTGGAAGGTCTTGGGCCCCCATATCGCATGGCCAAATGGCCCGGCCCGGCTCTTGATGGATACGGAGGGTGATACCATTAAGAAAGCATCTCTTGAAGTAGGTTTTTCCCATCGGGCCCTTGAGAAAAAACTTGAGGGGAGATCAGTCAACGATATCGCTCTTTATTTAGAGCGTATCTCTTATCTTGCACCCCATTTCGGTTCTTTTCTGACCGCATATTTTTTTGAGACACTTTTTCAGCTGCCCATCCCAGAGAGGGCACAAGCTCTCCGTATGGCGATTTTGGAGATGTCTCGAATTATGTCCCATTGCACTGCTCTCGATAATCTCTTTTTTATTCTGGAGTTGCAAACTCCCCTGACAGTTATGAAATGGGCCAGGACAAAATGTTGGGAATTATTATTAGAGTTATCTGGAGGCAACTATTTTGGTGACCTCATTGTTGTTGGCGGATTAAAAAAAGATATCGCACGTAGCTTTCCAACTAAATGCCTAGCTTTTGTGCATGAACTTACGAATCATATGGATTCTATCGCATCTTATTTGAAGCACAATCAAGCCTGGTTTGCACAAACCCAACAAGTGCCCCTCGATCATCACTTAGGTTTACAATATGGACTCCTGGGACCCAATATTCGCGCATCGGGTATCAATCTGGATTTCAGAAAGCGAATTAAGCCATATTTTTATTCAGAGATTGATTTTGAAGTACCATTGGGGGTTACCGGGACGATTCATGATCGCGCTTTGATTCGCATGGAAGAGATTAAGCAATCGCTACGAATTATTTCACAAATATTGGACCATGTACCAGAGGGCGATATTTTAAACCAGAATATCAATGCTGTAATCGCCCACCGTCCGGGTTTCCCTCCACGCCATCGTGCTATGGTAGAGGGCCCCGAGGGTCCCC
>CAYHRT010000221.1:0-6457 GCA_964359085.1 uncultured Bdellovibrio sp.
CTCCCATGCCCAAAGAAATTATTGAAAAAAAACTTTTTAGAACTCTTCTCTCTATGGGATTCATTGCCATTGGAGCGGGCGGCGGGGGCATTCCGGTCTACCGCAAACCCGATGGGGAAATTCGTGGCATCGAAGCCGTTATTGATAAAGATCGCACCTCTGCGCTTTTGGCCTGCGATATTGGCATTGATATTTTCGTGATCTTAACTGAAGCCGATCATATCTATATCGACTATAAGAAGCCGACCGAGAAAGCACTCGGCTTAGTTCATTTGTCCGAGCTAGACAGCTATGTTAAAAGTGGTCAGTTCCCCGACGGAAGTATGGGGCCGAAAGTTGGGGCCGCCATGAGCTTTGTTAGAAATACCGGGAAAAAGGCCATCATCGCCAATCTTTTCAAATTAAAAGATGCTCTTGATGGGAAGACTGGCACGACCATTATTCCTTAACTATAAATTAGAATTTGTCTTTAGAATTTATCTCGGATCAAAGGTTGAGTTAAGCAGCGTGGGCCTCCCCTGGCACGACAGAGTTCATCACCTTGAATCAATATGGCCAGTTTCCTATCCATCTCAACTGCAAAAGTCGGCGAGAGAACTTCTGAGGCATTGACCACCAGATAGCCCGCTTTCGAAAGTTCTTTGGCAGTATAGATATTTCTGGCATAGGTCATAATGATCCCCGGGGCCATGCAGAAAGCATTGGCCCCTTGAGTCCATTGCTCGCGTTTTTGATTGATCAGATTTTCTTTTCCGCCACAATAGATGGGTATAAGATTAATTCCAACTTCGGCGAGACCTTCAAAAATGGTATCAAATTTCTTTTCTTTGGGTTTTTCACCTGTCAAATCGAAGAAACTTATTTCCGCGCGAGTCTGGCTTTCTTTGGCAAAAAGCGGGGGGTAAATTAAGCACTCTGTTTGAGAGATACGGGTGAAGACTGTATCGAGATGAATAAAACTTACTTTTGGCGGCAGTTTGGCAACAAAGAGGTACGCGACGCCTAATTTTTTTAACTCCCCTGCCAGCATTTTAATGGAACTTAAGGTGGTTCTGCTGGAAAGACCTATAAAGATCGTTTGATGATCAACCACCAAGAAATCTCCACCTTCAAGCGTAATTTTGGCCTTCTCCGTTGAGAGTTCATGCAGATCGATCAGATTATGAGGCATTCCGAAGATCGTATGATTTGTAAAAATGAAGGTCAGGATCTTGGCCTCACGTTGCCGCACAGGCTCGGCCATAGCAGAAGCTAAAATTTTATCATAGACCGTGATGACCGGATCTCGAGCAAAAATGAAATTGGGAACGGGTTTAAAAAAATACAGTTTTTCATCAGTCATAATATTCGGTGCATGCAAAATGCCATAGATAAGCGCGTTGCCTAGTTCAGAAGGAGTCATGCGCTTCAACTTTTGAAAAACTTCGTCAGAAAAGTTTTCTAACTGTTGCAGTTGTATAAGAAAGCTATCGATGACATATGGCTTGGCCGTCATCAGTGTTTCGATCAAAAGACTTTGGGCATCGTAGGTTTCGGCATCAAATTTGTGAAAAACCTCACACATTTGATCATGCTCTTGCTGAGCTCGTTCACCAAAAAGGATATCTTCCATCAAAAGCTCTTTAGTCATTTCTGGAACAATGATGTCGATTTCTTTTCCTGGTCGGTGTACGAGAACTTTTCGAAGTCTTCCGATTTCTGAGTAGACTTGTGGTTTCATCAAAGAACCTCTTTTATTAAAGGAAGAAAACGCTTTTCTCCCTTCATTATTGGTCGTCCCACAATAGTGTACTGGAACTTTTTTTCTTCAATTTCTTTTTGCATTTGAATCAAGGCCTCTTCGTCCTCTCCATCAAAAAGGAGATCATATTTTGGTGCCACTCTCTCCTTGCCGGAGAGGGCGGCAATTGAGCTTTGATCGGTATAATACGATACATAGGTCATGGTTTTGCAAAAGGAATGGGCCGGCGTATAGGAGCTATAAATGGCCATGTCGGCAAGCTGCAAATGAATGTTAAGTGAAGGAGAGTCCCATTGAGTCGCCCCAAACATTTTATTGATCTTTAAAACTTTCACCCCGAATGCTTTGCATAACAGAGCAATTCCAGGAAATCCCTTATTGCCTAAAACGCGATTAGCGGTACAAAGATTGTGTCCAAACCAACTTCCATTGGAGGCCATAGGGATTGCGATATACATACAAATGGGAACGGGGCCTTGGTACCCAGCAGGAATTTGATATTCGTTTTTCGCATCTTCCGGGAGATAGTGGACATCAACTTGAAAACCAAAAATGCCACCCGGCATTTCACCACAATCAAAGAAAACCCATTTATCCATCGGCATACCGACTTGTCCAAAAGAAAGTCCGTCAAGGCGATGAAGTAAATCAAAAAAAATAGATTTTTTGGAATCAATACACGAATAGAGATTTTCTTTTTTAATGCTGATCCCAAAGGGAGAAAGATCATAACATTTAAGATTCTCAGGATACGTCAATAGAAAAGGTTCACATTCCTTTAAGATCTTCTGATATTTTGTATCAATCGATGCGAGCAAATTCATTGTCAGATCACTCCTACCAAACTTGCAATCATCACCGCCTTAATCGTGTGCAGGCGATTTTCCGCTTCATCAAAAACAATCGAAGCATTGGATTCAAAAACTTCCTCAGTCACTTCAACGCCATCGAGACCAAATTTTTCAAAAATATCTTTTCCAACCTTGGTGTTTTTATCGTGGAAAGCTGGAAGGCAGTGCATGAATTTTACATTATTATTGCCAGACAATTTCATCATCTGACTATTGACTTGATAAGGTTTGAGTTGAGCAATACGTTCGCGCCATGCTGAATCTGGTTCACCCATAGAAACCCAAACATCAGTCACGATGAAATCAACGCCTTTGACCGCCTCTTTGATATCCTCAGTGAAAAGTAGTTTGGCACCCGTATTTTTGGCAATTTTTTTACATTCAGAAATAAGCCCTTCCGAGGGCCAATAAGCTTTAGGAGCAGCGATGCGAAGGTCCATGCCCATAAGAGCGGCGCCCTCAAGATAAGAGTTACCCATGTTGAAACGGGCATCACCGGTATAACAAAAGGAAAGATCTTTCAAAGGCCGTTTAGCATGTTCGATCATGGTCATAAAATCGGCCAAAATTTGAGTCGGATGAAATTCATTAGTGAGACCATTCCAAATGGGAACACCTGCATATTTTGCTAGATCCTCAACAATTGTTTGACCAAAACCGCGGTACTGAATTCCGTCGTACATCCGACCGATAACTCGCGCTGTGTCTTTGACGGATTCTTTATGACCTATTTGTGATGCCGATGAATCTAAATACGTCACATGGGCACCTTGATCGAAGGCCGCAACCTCAAAAGCGCAACGAGTTCTCGTAGAGGTTTTTTCAAAAATAAGTGCAATATTTTTATTTTTTAGGTACTGTGATTCGATCCCAGTTTTTTTGTCTTTTTTTAGTTTAATCGAAAGATCAATTAAGTATTGCAGTTCAGTGGGGGTATAATCGGTTAGACGTAATAAGTGGCGATTTTTTAGATTCATTTTCATGTTATCTCCTGATCATTTCTTAAGCACTTCTAGTGGATTTGAAGCGTTGTGACTCTAGCAAATGAGCGACAAGTTAGCCAGGTTACTCAAGGTTATAATCGAGGTAATGGTTTTTGTGATCCCTACCTGTGTGCTGCTTAATTTCGACGATTAATTTCCAATTTGGAGCAAAATGCAGCTTCTCTGGCGCAATGTGCCAGGTTTTATATGCAAATATAAAAAATATTGTTGAATATAGAGAACCTTCATCTTCAAAATCTTTTTATTGGCATCGGCCCATCATATTGCAGGATCTTTTCATGCACATTAAAAATAAAAGCGATCAGCGCCGCGCGAGTCCACATCCCATTTCTTTCCTCTCTCCAATATTTTGCGCGTGGATCGGGGTCAATTGCCACATCGATCTCATCGCGACGTGGAAATGGATGAAGGATGACGGCTGAAGATTTCACCTTATCCATGTGCTCTAGGCGCAGCTTAAACTTTGAAATATCAACCTGGCCAGATGCTCCAGAACTAGCATCATGCTCATCTTGAATGCGTGTCATATAAATTGCATCCGCCATAGGAAGGACTCGCTCCATCGATGCAGTCTCAATGGTATAGGGAATCCTATGTTCATCGAGGAACTCAAGAATATCCTTTTCCATCTGAAATGCTTTTGGTGCGGCAAAAATAAGTCGCATATCCTTATAATTTTTCATCAAATAAGACAGCGAGCGAACGGTTCGACCGCGCTTTAGATCTCCAACCATCAGAATGGTTTTTCGATCAAGCCCTCCCTGAAGGTGAAAGGATCGTTGAAGCGTATAGATATCAAGAATAGCTTGTGTCGGATGTTGGTCTGCCCCAGAGCCACCGTTAATAACTGGAACAGGACGATTTGAAAAAGTATTCAACAGCCATGCTGCACGTTCGGCAGAATCACGCTCTTTGTGTCGCATAATAATTAGGTCAGTATAAGAAGAAAAAGTTCGAAGTGAATCATCAGGACTCTCACCTTTCACCTCACTTGAAACTGAAGTATCGCGGATCTCAGAGGTTCTCATGCCTAAGAGATGGCAGGCATTTTCAAATGAAAGAAAGGTTCTTGATGATGGTTGAGCAAAATAAAGCATTGCACGCTTGTGCGGCAGAAGAGTTTGCAGGAAAACCGCCCCTTCTTTTGTTTTTGAGATGTCGCGAAGCATGTTCGTTATATTGTAAATAGTATCAAGGAAATTGCGATCGAGTTGTTGGGAGATCACCATGTCAAACATTCGGCCATCACGTTTAAAATATTCGACTTTTTCGTGAGCAGATTTATTATGAAACAGTGCGAACTGTTCATCTTGCACATTCATATTATTCATATCATCTCCCTATTATTTAAAAGATCGCTGCTGCGATGGTACCAGCATCAATACATGATTAAAACTCGGATTTACCACTTTTTTACATAGGTAAATCTTAGGCCACTCGCGGTGAGCAGAGGCCTTCTCTTCCATAGGATGGTAGAGGCCGCAGTCAACTCCAAGCCAAAACCCAGCTACCTTCCGTCAAGTGCATATGCAGACAAAGATGGTGCCCTGGACTGGAGCTGCTTCGGCCTACTTTCAAATTGCTTTTAAAATCAAGAAATTAACGAAGAATTACAATCAGTTACTCAATGCAAGTCCTGCATTTTTTGTTCGTCTGTTTTCATCTTTTTTTTGTCTGTTTTTGTCTAAATTAGCGCCAATTTAGCGCCAAAATTCACTTTTCCGCACGGAGATGCTGGGCATCTTCGCTTTATGTAGAATGTTATCTAAACTGCCATCACGGAGAAATTCTATGGACTCAAATTACTGGAACAGTATTTATCAGAAGAAAGGCGAAAAAGAAGTTAGCTGGTTTCAAGAAGTGCCAAGAAAATCTTTAGAACTCATGGACAGTTTCAATCTCTCGAAGGATGCCAACATAATCGATATTGGTGGGGGCGACTCAAGACTTGTTGATTCGCTCTTAGAACGTGGTTTTAATCATCTCTCGGTTTTAGATATTTCCGCGATCTCCTTAAAAAAATTAAAAGAAAGACTTGGACCAGATGCCGGACGGATCACGTATATTGAAGCAGATATTGTGGCCTTTAAACCATCAGAGTCTTATCAATTGTGGCACGACAGGGCGACTTTCCATTTTCTGACTGATCTTGAGCAAATTGAGAAGTATTTATCCACGGTCTATAATGCACTTGCCATTGGTGGCCACCTCATCGTCAGCACTTTTTCCAAGACTGGCCCAGAAAAATGTAGTGGTCTGGCCATTAGCCAGTATTCGGAAGATGACTTAAAAAAACTTTTTGGAAGATTTTTTCAAAATATCAAATGCTTTGAGGACACTCACCAAACACCCTGGGGAGCGACCCAGAATTTCGTCTACTGTGGCTTTAAAAAAATCTAATATAAATGATTATAGTGAGTTAGACTCGCTGGCACACAATTGTAGCCAAATGTATTCTTTTGTAGTATAATAACTACAAAAGAGCTTTTATGGGTTTACCTAAGACAATTCGGCTTAAAGAAGAGATTGAAGAAAAAGTGGATACCTATATGGAAATGAACGGGATTCGTTTTTCCGATCTTATCAACAACGCTCTTGAAAAATACATTTCTGAAGAACAGACCATTGTCTTGCAACCCGTCGATAGCAAAAAGTTTCTGGAAAAGGCCAAGGGGGCCTTGAAGAAACATAAGCACGCCATGGATAAATTGAAATGACCAAGTTCATAATCCAACTTCCGCAGGCCATTGACGTCCTTGCCGTGAATAAGCTCATTTGTGAAGAAGAGGGAAATCCTCATCACTGTTATGATATTGGCAAGATCGAAAGCGCCTTACACTCAGCTTTCTATCCTGGCACCT
>CAYHRT010000222.1:0-6438 GCA_964359085.1 uncultured Bdellovibrio sp.
CGCACAGTTGCATCTACATCAATTTGGATGTCTGATGAAGATTGAGTATGAGGACGGAGAGTGCCAGATGTCTCAACGAAGTGAAATCGCGCCCGACACTCGTCTGGCAATGTCCCCTCAGCAAACGTTCCACCATAAATGCGATAGTCAGCAGTGTTAATGGCAATCCCACCCATCGGCACAAGTTGGACTGTTGTATCAGAAGCGAAAGGGGTCAAAAGGACATCAATACTTGTTGAACCACCTGGGGTGTAATATTGAACAACTCCCCCACCGACTTTACTACATTTGATATCTAGCATGGTCTTTAAGCCAGATTGCTCGGCATAATTGTATGTGCTTCCACCAACTGCAGAATGGGTTACACGGCCACTCACAAAGGCCAACTCTTGTGACAAACCGGGGTCACTACCGTTTTTGGACGGTTTAAAACAAAAGGTGATGAAATAAGCGGCGTTGTAGGTATCAGACGCCAAATTGATCATAAGTTTCGCGGCCGTCGCGTATGGATTTGATCCGATAACGTAATTATACATAGTCTCTTCCGGCAATAATTGGTTGTAGTTTCGATATACAAGAGTCCCCTCTGTGAGCAAGGTTGACAGCACAGGATAGTCAGGGTCTGGAATATTTCCGCTCGTGTCTCCACCCACAGCGTTCCCCTCACCTGCGGCCGCTGAAGGAGTATGTTCGGAGGGCACCCATGCACCGTGGATATAATCAACGCCTCTGGCAATACTTTGCGTGTTTTCAGCAATTCCTGCGTTGCAAGGAAATAAATAATTTGATGAACTCCGCACGCCCACTGTGACACTGTTCGAAAGCAATGCATGGGCGTTTACACTAATAAGACACAATAGCATCGAGGCACAAGTTAAGTATTTCATCTTATATCTCCAGGTATCAATGTTAGAAACTGCTTAAAATTGACAGAGGCAATGGCATACAATTCTTTTTCTGTAACCTTCGCTAAGCGTGCACAGCCCCCAAATCTATGACGATAATATTGATTAAGAATCATAGAAAAATTGATTCCAATTACACGTCCATCTGGCAGCGCCATAGGACCACCAGAGGAGCCTGGCAAGCTGTATACGCCGTGCTTCAAAGCATGGGTAAATCCAAGCTTTGATTGGGATTCAAAAGTTTTCGTTCTGAGATACTGCCCTCTTGACCAGCGCTTGCGAATGAGACCTGGATCGTGAACAGGCACCTTATCCACTTTTTTATAAGTTGAAGGATACCCAAACGTATAAAGATCAAATTTGGTCAATGACTGGAGTTTATCATTAACATCTTTAAACTTCGGTTTGTCGACATCATAATTGGACTCAATTTTTGCCATGCTTAACTTATTATCATCCGGAATTCTAATTCTGAAGGCCGCAACATCAGCAACTTTATCAAAAAATAAAATTTCCTCAATTTCTGATTTCCAAGCATGCTCACCATCATTAGCTACTTGATTAGTTTTTGTGTCGATAGCAATGTCATTAAGGACATAGAGTGACTGACATGAAAAAGCATTATCTTCAATAGTTGTCTGCTCGGAGTATGGTTTATTGGGAATATCGCAAAATTTTTCAACAACGTGATAGGCGGTTAAAAAAAGCGCCGTATGCTCGTCTAGCTTTACAATAGAAAATGCAGTTCCAATACCAATGCCATCGGCGGTAGCTCCAAAGACCATGATCGTATTGTTCCAGAGAGCTTTCAACTCAGGACTAAAGCTGGCTGTGTCGGTAAAAAGTTTTGGATTTCGCTTAAAGAGTGATTTTTCCTTAGAGGATGAATCATAGACATCGGCCGGTTCTAAACTATCGGCCGTGACTACTTGATCAGGTTGTGAATTGGATAACATTTTGTCAATGTTCTGGATAATCACACGCCCATCGACCTGGTTGTAAAATTCTAAGTGCACAACTTTTTGAGTTTGATAATTGTCATAGTTAAAACCAATCAATATGGGCGATAAGATTAGAAAAATATATAATATGTTTTTCATCTCATACACTCCTAATTGCCAGTCCTTTCAACGATCGGACCAAATGCTCCAAGCGCATTTCCAGCGACTTGGCAATCTTCACCATTAAACGCCAATACCAAAACCCGCAAGTTTGAATCTGATTGGCAAAGGGCCAATTCCCCATGGCCATCGCGTCCCATGATATAAGCGGTTTCTGATGGATTACAAAAGGCATCCACTTTTGCTTTAACTTTATTACGATACGCTGGCGAAAAAAGGAAAGTTCGATATTCTTCTTCCTTCCAATCCCGATCCGTGTGGAAAATACCTCTAAAATCATTCAAAATTCCATCAATGGTTGAAAAATCATGAAAGTCATCTGTATTGGGAATACCTTCATACTGCATGTTTAAAGAACGATGAGAAAAAACAAAAGTATCGCTGCCTTGAATTAATGAGAGAAGTGTTTCAAATTTAATTTCTCGCCCCTCGCAAACTTTGAATTTTGAAGTATCGAAGAAGAGAATAGATTTTAGATTCTTCTCCATATCCAGAGGCAGGATACAAGATATTTTTGAATTGCAAATCTTTTGGCAGATGGCCTCTGAATCCTTGCCACAACGGATATATTGACCCTCAAGGAAATCGGAAAGTGCCACGACATTGTAGTCAATATCGATAAATTCAGGCGCATCCAATGTTTTATTATACTTTTCTTGGATAGTGTTTTTTTCCTCAATGTTCTTCTCAATAAAAGTCAAAACTTCTTTTGCGCTATCTTCACAACTTATGGTTGCACCAGTCAGAGGGTAAATCTTATCTCCGCAAAGCACTAAGGGAACCCGGGTGACAACTCTCGTCAGTTTATCCACAATCCCTAAGACAATTGGTTCTTCTGAGGTATAAGGGCACAGTCCTGCAAATTTAGACACGAGGGCGACATCTTGTAATTTGTTCGGATTGTATTGAGAAACAGCGGTAATCGGAATCAACTCACCACCGAAAAAAAGTTTGGTGCTAAAGTCTGAAGGAAACTCATACTCAGGACATGACATGATTTGTTCGCCAACGTTGTTAAAGAGATCAGTCATTTCTGGGGATTTTGCACCGACACAATTCAAACAAAATCCTATTTCTTTGATTTGCCCGCACAGATTTGGCGATGAAGTTGCCTCTTCACACTGAAATTGAACAAAAGATTGGTTGTTTTGGTTAGTCCAAAATTTAAATGGAATTACACTAGTTGAATCACCGGCCCCCGATGACGGTGAAACACTTGATCCCGATCCATCGCCTTCATCGTTAGTATCAATATCATTTGATACCGGATCAGAACTCGTAACCCCAACATTAGAGCCGATCGGATTTGAATTTTCGAGAATAGTGTCATTCGAGGAATCATTATTGCTTGAATCAGTCGTTCTGCCAGATTCCGTGCAACCAGTGATCGCCAGTAAGATGACAAGAATGTGGTTTCTAAAAACCTGTCGCATTCACCATTCCTAAGGGTTTCGACTGCGCGATTTGCGGCAGGAGAAACCATGTTTGATATTAAAGTGACAAAATTTTGGAATTTTTCCGTTATTCTCAAAAATTGCCGAAATTTCGTTAATATTCACCGGAGTCATCCGCGGAATATCGTTGGGATCTCTTAAATTAGAAACCAAACGTAACACACCTTGAAAAATTCCGACCCCCACTCCAATGACTCTGGTTACCCAATTACTCTGGCATGCAAAACTGGCAACATTGAGAGGGTCAAATCCACAGCGAAAACAGGCCTTATAAGCACGAGAATTGACGTTTGAAATATCTGGTCGACTGCCGTTCGGGTCAATTTGGTAAGTTGTATTACTGTGATTGTAACAACTACCAAGTGACAGACCGTTAAAATAATTCAAATTCCCTCCACCGACATAATTACCAAGAGAAACACTGCACGGAATGCCAAATAAGAAGCCTAAATTGGAAGCAAACTCAATTTGCGCACGCTCACGAGTCATGCGTGGGTCGTATTCTACGGTGTTATTCTGATAGAGTTCGCGAAATGAAAGAACTGCATTGCCCGCCGGTTTTACTAAGCGCACCGAAAATGCACCACAGGTAATACCGTAAAGCACTGATGAACCAAGGTCGGCTAAAAACAATTTCCAGGCGTTTCTTTGCTTGAGCCATGGATCATATAGTTTGCATGCAACTGGCATACTGTATGTATTAAATAAATCCGGATTTTGTATTGTATCTTTGAGCGGGAGAAATGCCTGAGCATATCGCCTAACAGAAATTATCGAAACCAAACTATCTAAAATGGTTCGAGCACATTCCAAAGGTGTTTTACAAATGACAATATCATTTGGGACATTGGACAGACCGGATCCGCTTCCACTATCGGAACCACTACCAGTACTACTTCCACTTCCTATATCAGTCTGAAAATTTGCGCTAACCAGATAACGCCCTAGTAAATTATCAGGACAGGAAATATTATCAGGAGTTTTGGTGCACTGATAATCATACGCATCACGCTCCTTAGGCCGCATAATAAAATAGGCCCAGCGATTTAATGATTTGAAAAGGTCTGGTTTTTTATTGACAAGTACGCCGCGGGACTCAAGCGTTTTACAAAAACTACTCATGGTTTCAGACAAGGCCTCATAATACTTAATGTAATCCGGCACCGCCTTGGAAATATTTACTTTCAGAAGACTATCTAATTCATTCGTATTTCCAATATTGCGAATTTCCTGATGGATATCGTCGAAGAGATCATTCTTGGCTAAATTGTATTCCATACAAGCTAGATAGATCTCATTGGCATCTAATTTAGGTTGCTCCAGAAGCTGTTTTACATCGGCACTAAGTTGCTCCTGCTTCAGAAGATAGGTGATAATCTGAAGCTTAGTCATACCTGTCGTAAGTTTATTGATCATTTCAGATCGAATGCCGGATAATTTCCCCTTGAAATCGCGATACCAGGCATCGGCATTTTCAGCTTTTAAAAGTTCGAGTTCGTCGTTATTAACATTTCTTACGGTCCCCTGAAAAAGAATATCGATTGGCTTGGCGGGGACTTCCATTACGGCAGCATGTGTTTGCCCTAGAAATCTTGCGGCCCTCATCGCATCAACGCCTAATCCTTGGTCGTTACATTGCGGTTTTTCCACGCCCCGACAACCATTAGGAACGAGCATCACCGAATCTTCAAAGGCCAGAGAAGCAAAGGCTTGGCGAAATTCCCCGAACTCCTTTTGATACTCTGGAGCATATCTCCAGCCCCAGGACAAAAAGAGTTTAAAAGTCTGCCAGAAGCGAAAACCAATTTTATCCCACTCTTTTTCGTAAGCGATATCGGCCATATCCAATTGAACAGTGGTGAATCGAGTATCTGTATCGTTCTTATCGTAGGCGAAACAAGAGTCGAGTGATTGTTCTGGTGTCATGGAATCAACACCAATATTGGTGAGTATGCCGTTGTCAATTCGCTGACTTTGCAAATGAGAATGAAAAGCTGAAAATTTCTTAACAATGTGACAACCAATACTTGGCTTGATGCTTTTTGGATAAAAATCGAGTTCTGTACTAATCCCAAGATCACTCCAAGAAGGTTTTGCCATATGAGATCGTGACCAGATATCCGACAAGAAATCATTCATGGCAGGACAGGAAAGCTGTCTTTTGTTATCCAGGCAGGATTTTGTTGCAGCAAAGTATTGTGCCCAACGCCCATTTTCTTCTACTGGCAATAGTGGCAGTTCTCCTCTGGATATTTTGTCAGCAATTTCTACCGCTAACTGAGTCGTCCATATCCGAAACAATTTCACTGATTCTTTAGCCAAAGCTGCCGAATCAGTTTTGCTCTGTAGTCCACGAGCATGTCCGGCCTTACCAGCATTAAAGGCGTCAATAAAAATAAAAACAGAACGAGTCGGTTTGGTGGATAAGTGGGCACATGCTGCACGGTTGGAAAATTCCAATGGGGCCATATTGAAGTCAATCCCAAAGGCAGCCTGGCGGCAGTTGACCGCCAAGCAAAAAACGAAAATAACCAAAGAGGACAAGAACTTCATACATTACCCCAGGCAAACCTTGGGACTAACTGCAAGCTGCACCTTTCACGAGTTGCATAACTGTCGTGTAAAAAAGGATGATAGTCTGTTCGGCCGGTGTAAAAGCAGGGTTGGTTGTTCCGTCTGGATTCACGAGCGCTTTCATATAAGTGGTAATAGCACGATAAACAGACTCATCAACATTCATAGTTTTGGTGCAATGGGTGTATTCCCATTCGACACCGACGCCGTACCCTTGTCTGGCTGTCCCGCCGCCACCGGAACCATCACTTCCGTAATAGGCATTGTAATTAGTACCGCTCCCGCCTCCATTACTTCCGTAGTTATCGCCTAAGTTAGCAGAGACAGTGAATTTGTGACCATTCACCGTTACGGAAAAAATTTTGCAAAGATTTTTTTTGCAAG
>CAYHRT010000223.1:0-6435 GCA_964359085.1 uncultured Bdellovibrio sp.
CCGTCGGGCCTCCTGGCCCTCCGCCCTTCGGGCAGCTTGCGCTGGCAAAATCGGCATTCCTGCCGATTTTTCCCTAGTTTTTTCCATAACTGCCCCCAAAAAAATGCCCAAGCTAACAATTGGTCAGTATAATAACTCATCCCTTACAACTCAGAAAAGTTCATATCTTATGGTTCTAGATAAGGATAAAGAAAAGGAAAAGATTGCAACCCCTCAGCTTACAATAAGTACTCTGGCCCGTGAGCAATTAAACTTGATGGTCATCCATGATATCACCTTGCATGATAAGGCCCTTCGAATTGAAATTGCTGGAAAGGATTGCGATGGCTTCACCTTCGATATTGGTTTCACCAAACCCCGTGCAGATGATTTTTTGCTGGAGATTCCCATGCAGGAGGCCGGCCCAATCTTTGTTGCTATTGGCCCTTTTACCGCCTTCTACCTACCCGAGTTTACGCTGGATTATAAGCAAGGCCATTTCTCTTCGGAAGAAGGCTTTACCATTCAATCTCCGGCCTTGCAGCAGTACCAGGGAAAGTTTTGGCTTCATTCCTCAGAATTAGTTCCCCCAAAGAAGTGAGGTTCTATGGATTACCGCTATATCAAGGCCTTTTTAGAAACGGCCAAATATTTAAATTTTTCCAAAGCCGCCCATGAACTCAATATTGCCCAATCTGCGGTCAGTCGACAGATCAAACTCTTAGAGGAAGACATTGGCGAACAACTGATCGTCAGAAGCTCCAAAAAAGTTTTGCTAACCCAAAAAGGAAAAGAATTGTTTCAACTGACGCAAAATTTTGACAAAATGGCGCAAGGTATTTTTGACAAGGAAGACCGCCGTCCTCTGCGCATTGGGGTACTGCATGGACTCTTAGAGGATTGGCTTACCCCCATTATTGCAAGCTACGTAAAAAAATATCAAAAAGGTGTCGACATCCATGTGAAAGTCCAGGAGGACCTTCTCGATGGTATTGAGCATGGCCACTATGACCTCATTTTCTCCACTACTTTTGTACAATCAGAACTGCTCTCCTCTCTGAAGCTTTTCGAAGAAACCTTTGTCCTCATTGCAAAGGCCCCAGTACCACGAAAGGAGATGGCCGAGTATCCCTGGATTGTCTACAGCAATTCGGATCACATTTTTAAGATCTCTAAGGAACAATCCAATACTGTAGTTATAGTGGAATCTATCACCGCCATCATTAATCTCGTAAAAGCGGGAGCTGGAGTAGCGATTGTCCCTGATCATTCACTCAGACCTGGTCATAAACTTTTCACCGCAGAGCTACCCGAATTAAAAAATCCGGGCATCTATATGACCTCTCTCAACTATAAGACTTGGCCGAATAAGATTAAAGAATTTATGGAAGCGATAAAATCGGCATCCCTCTCCACCCCCACTTCTCTTTAGGAAAATTTAGGGAATGAAGATCATACCAAACTGTTGGACAGCTTCATCGGAACTAAAAGGAAGTTTCGTGGCGCTGTCAAATTTGGCGAAACGCCACTTAATGTCTTCACCTTTCACTTCACTTAAGTCTGCACCTAGCAGAGAAGCGGTATGAAAGATGGCCCCAGTTAAATCGGCACCCTTGAATTGGGCACCATCTAACTCAGCAGAACTAAAATCGGACCCTTGGAGATTGGCACCTTCAAAATTGGCGTTCTTAAACTTCCCAAACTTAAGTTCTGCGTTTCCAAAATCAGCACCTTCGAAACGGGTATTTTCGGCCTGGATTTGTTGGCCCTTAATACCTTTAAGCACACACTGACGACACTCAATGCTATGTAAGTTCGCGGAAGTAAGGACGGCTGCTTCAAAAAAAGCATGATCAAAATGGCCACCCGAGAGGTCGGCACCATGTAAATTACTTCCTCTAAATCGGGCCGAAAGCGCCATGGCATCCTTAAAATTGGCACTGGATAGTACGGCTTCGGAAAAATCACTGAATGAAATTATCGAGTTGTTTGCCAAAAACAGATCAACCTGGGCCTTAATAAAATTAACCCCTTCCAACTTTTTCTCGGACAAATTTAATTTTTTTACCTTAATGCCCTGAAAAGAAGAACCGCTCAGATTATCAGCAAAGAGCAATTTAAAGCGAAAGAATGCTCCAAGTTTCTCGTCAGAAAAATCATGGCATGGGCCTACGCTACCTTTTTTTAGATACACAGGCCCGACCTTGGTCTCTTCATTCACACAATAATGAAGATTGGAATCGAAGGATATCACCACTTTTGAGGCCCAGGCAGTGGCCAAAAGGCCACTAAAAATCAGAACCAAGAATTTCGACACGTTAACGAACATAGGGACTCTCTTGGCTAAATTCATTGTCTTACGATAAAACTTTGGGCCCTTTGTAGAATCTTTTTGAAAATGGGTCAAGATTCTTTTAAATAATTATTAATGTTCCAAGCAAAAGGTGTCCTTTTGACACTGGTGCGCCTTTATAACACCCTTCCAATCTTCCCACTCAGGGAAGATTTTTCAAAAAACATTAAATAATGTTGCAATCAACTTTCTTTCCATCCCATCAAAGACCAAATCTCCCCTTCAATTATAAAACTTGCTTAAATATTCGCCAGCTCTGGAGGACACATTGTCTTCCATACGAGAAAGGAGTCTCCGCATGAATTCAGAATCTATCTTTTTGCTAGCGCTTCTTTTCTTCCTTAGTTTTTTTGTGGGTTGTGGACGCCAACAAGAAGCTGTCAACTCTTCAGAAGATGGCACCATTTTTAGTGGGGCCATCATTGTGGGGGAAGTAGACTGGAAGGATGTCACTGCTCTGGATGGTTCTAATCCCATCCGCCAAAATTCCAAGAGGGTGGCCGACCTCAGTTTACCGGCGATCGACAGCCGCTGTACCGCCTTTTTGATCGCAGAAGACATCCTCATGACCAATCAACACTGCATAACCACCGCGGCCGATGCGGTTGGGGCCAAGGCAGACTTTGGACATGAAACGGGTCGCTCAAGCGGAAGTTTGAGTTTTGCTTGTGATGAATTCATTGGCAACAATGAAGAGTTCGACTTTGCCCTGCTTCGATGTAAAGGAAAACCCGGCAAAGCACTTGGAGTTGTCACTTTGAGCAGTCAAAACCTGCAAACCGGTGATAAAATTTATCTCGTTCAGCAAAACTGTGATTACTATCTCGATCGCGCATGTGACTGGTCAAAGAAGTACGCACGCGGCACTATCAAGGGAAAAAATTCTGATGGTGATTATAAGCATGATGCTGATACTTTAGGAGGCTCTTCGGGCAGTCCCGTTTTCTCCGAAACCAGTAATTTAGTAGTGGCACTTCATCACGCTGGATATGGTAATAATGGTCGTGGCCGAGGAGTAGAAAACTACGCCGTGCCCATGTCAAAAGTTGTCTCCAAGTTGCGATCGAGCTTTCCTGCGATTGCTGCAAAAATTGGTTTGGGAGGAAACACGCCCCCTCCAGGGAACCTGCCGACCTATGAACCCAACAATAGTGCAGGAACGGCAGCCGGCATTTCCTTGCCGTTTACCACTGATGGCTTGACCATCGACAGCCCTTCCGATCAAGACTGGTTTAAGTTTTCGGTGGTCTTAAAAAGTGTTGTCACCGTAAAATTGCAAATGCCAAAGGCCGTGGGTGATTTAGATCTGCAATTGTATGGTTCTGGTGGCACATTGCTAAGCAAGAGTGAATCAGTCACTCAAACGGAAGAAGTAACCGCCACCCTGAATCCCGGAGTGTATTACCTGAAAATTTACGGTTACCGAGGCGCCACAAACGATTATAGTTTGAAAATCTTCAAGTAAGTAGGCAAATGGCACTTCTCTAGAAGAATGCGAGAAGTGCCATTATACTTTTAGCATGTTCATTTTTTTGATCATGCTCTTACTCATCCCAGAATATGTTTTTGCTCTCTCCGAGGTAGGTCTCTCTCCGTCTGTCGGCGCCATGACTAGAGCTGAAACCATGACGGCTTCCACTCCGCCGGGTGAGGCCTTATTTTATAATCCCGCCCATCTGGCCTGGAAGGGAGTGGCATTGGAAATTCTCGGGACCGGCTACGTCGTCGATGAAGACCATGCCAAGCAGGGTAACGAAATTGTTAAGGATAAAAAGCTAGACTCAACTCAAGTCATCGGGAACGCTCTTTCGTCCAATAAACCCACCTTATTTAAAAATGATGTGGAATTTCTGAATTTTATTTTCCCCTACTTCGCTCTCAAATCTTTTGCCAATGCCCGCCTCTTTTCACGCAAAATTAATGATAGTACTCCTCATCAAGAAATAGATTTTTTGGCCCGTTTCGGGCTATCCACCGGTTTAGCATTGTCTTTTCGACACTGGTCTATCGGATATTCTTATTACGTCATAAAACAGGCCGATTTGCTCTCAAATCCTAACGAGTCGGAAATGGCCACCATCAGTCAGGCCGCCTTAGATGGAACACTCAGTAGTTCCACTACAAATTTTGCTGATTTTACCAGCATGAATTACGGCGAAGCCAGCGGCCAGAATTTTGGACTCTCCTATCGCTCATCACGCCATAATAGTAGTGGATTTGGTGTGGCAGTCTTAAACGCCGGGGGAACGAAATTTTCCACGGGCCGGCCTATCATCAGAGGTAAATTCGAAGAGATTGAGCGAAGCGCCCAAGATGAGGCCAGCAAGCACAACTTGACTCTTGGCACCCCGAAGGAAATTAAGCAAATGGTCAATACCGGAATCAATCTGGCCACCGATGAAGGAAAGGAAGATTATTTTTTCGCCTCTCTCGCCTTAGACTATCAAGATATTGGCGGAACCACCCTAGACGAGGACAACAGGATAGCCATGGCAGGGGATGTAGGCTTTCGCGTAAATGACACCCTTTCTCTTCTGACCAGCATTCCTATCGCCAAACATGAAGGTGTGGTTTACTTTCTCGGACTCACCAGCTTGCATCTGATCGCTGGATATCGAGTTGAAGAATCGATGAGCGCGGGTGTCGATCTCAAACTCCACCTTGGTTTTAATAAATTTATCTCGCTCGTGCGTATTAACTTAAATGGAATGGTGATAAAAAGCTTGGATGAGAATTTGATTCCTGATGCCACAGGTTTCAGATTAGGCCTGGGTCTGACTTTTGTCTTTCCCGATCTCAAATAATGTCCATTTAATTACATTCCTTAATTCCTTGCATGAAGCGCCCTGATTCACAAAGAGTAATGTCCATCTGCTTAGTAAAAACAAAACGTGAAAGATCATAGCGTTTGATTAAGGGTGCAAGAGATTTACGGCCTTCAGAAGTCTGTTCTTTGACAATATAGGGCCATCGAACTTCTACATAATCCAAAACATCAGACCCTAAACCAAAATGAACGCCTTCCTCATTTTGATCTGGTAGATGGCCATAATTATATTCTACATAACGACGCTGAATTTTACTTTGAGTTTTCAAAAGCAGCATCGCTCCAAGCGCTGCACGATTGCTCTGCTCTCCTCGTAGATAAAACCGGACTGAGCGACGATTAAGCCGATGAGTGACATTTTCAAAAAAATAGGCCTTGGGCTTAATCTGTTTATTTCTGATGGTTGATTGTCCAACGATAAAGTCCATCAGACCATCGCGGTTAAAATCAAGCATCACCGTTCCCGTGGGATTAAGGATATCAACTCCCGCATGCTGGGCCACATCCGAATAAGCACGATTACTTTCTTGTTCAAACAGAATCATGCGTGAGTAAGGCGGAAAGCCACTGTTTTGCACCAGTAAATCTAGAAAACTATCGTTATTAAAATCCCACCATATGGCCCTTCTATCGGCGTGGCTCCAACTGGTAGGGCCGTAATCCCGAATATATTCACTGCGGATAAATTTAAAGCTGGCAGTGGCGGAGGAATACACCGGCATCCCAGTCAAAATGGAAGAACGATCCTTGGTCTCGGGATCATAAGAATGAAAGACTTCCCCGACTGCCAAATCCATAAAACCGTCATCATTATAATCAGCACAAATACCATAAAAAGTATTTCCGCCTCCAACGGGATCCATCAATCCTTCCTGATCGGCGGCAAAACCGGTTTCGCCACCAATATCATAGAAGAGAGTGGGAATAACCGCTGATTCTGAGGAAGGCATGGTTATCGTGCCGCGATTTCGCCATAAACGATTCCCCATGCCACTCGATGAAGCACTTAAAATATCTGGGTATCCATCCTGATCCATGTCACAAGTACTCGCTCCTTGAGTCGGTCGGGCATTCACATACAATTTCCGACCACGATCAAATTGCATTTCGCCTTCCAATAAGTGAGTGACTTCTTCAAATTGAAATCCCGAGCCTTTAAAGAGTCGATCAATCTGGGCCACAGGACGATCTAATTGTTTTGTAAACCAATTCCCCATGAACATATCCAAAGATCCGTCCAAATCATAATCAAAAAAAATCAAGGTAGAAGTGGCCC
>CAYHRT010000224.1:0-6385 GCA_964359085.1 uncultured Bdellovibrio sp.
AGGACTCATTCGCGGTGCTTGAAACTCCCCACATCATCAACCCACCGGTACTTGTTGCGAGGGTATTGGCCTTGAAGACGACTAAAGAATTTTCATGATTCGATTTCGAACATGAAGCCATTACGAAAAACATAAAAAGCAATAATTTCAAGAGCGACTTCATACTCGACTCCGATTACTTACTAATGGCCTCATTATTAAAACTGCAGCTTAAAGCTAAGACCAACTACATGCTTATCGTAATCATAATGACTTTTATCTTTTGAAATATTTTTTGTATATTCATACTGTAGACTCATATCCACATCGTTGGACAAATCTCTCGTCAGCTTGACTAGCGGATTCACCTTCTTTTCCGTACCTCTCGTGCTCTTTTGCAGTTTGGTGTCGAGAAAGGCCAGCATCATCCCCATTTGAAAGGTGGTTTTATTCCAAATTTCCGGCATAAAATAATCCGTTCGAATAAGCCAAGTGGCACTATCGTTCTGATTATTGCTGGCATCATAGATACTATAATCCATGATACAGAGAAGTAAGCGTTTATTATTCAATTTCATAAACTGGGTCAAGTTCACAGTCAAAGTACTCGAGTCATTGATTGAGGAATAGCTGTAATATTTTTGCGATTTTCCTTTCACAATACTTTGGCCCCATGATGCCAACTGCAAATTTTCACCAAGAATAAACGTGTACGATTTTCCGTAATAGTCCAATTGTTTAGTCATTAAGTAGTCTCTTTGTGCATAGCTGTATTCAAAATCTATCAGGAGTGAAGATTCCACGCCAAAAAAAGAATTTTGATAGGCATTACGAATCGATGGAGCAAGGAAGAGTTCATCATTGCGATAAATCGCAGGTTCATTAGTCGCTAAGTATTTATCAAAATTTATTCTTAATTCTGGTGATGTTTTTAGCTTTTCCCCTACGCCAAAAGAATATTTTCCAAAGAGTTTTGTTTTCGTGACGGGAGAGGACTTGTCAACGGCGGTGGTATTCGTGGTCATGTCAGGAGTCAAGGTTACGTTGGAGTCATATTCGAAATTCTGATTCAACATGACAACGTAGGGTTTCGCTTGCAGGCCAGATTGCCAGGAAGTTGAGAGTCCATACTTCAATTGAATTTCTAGGATTCGTTTTTTTATCTCTCTTGCCAATTGCGAATCTGGATCACTGTCGATGGCCTTTTGCATTTGAGGAATGACTCTATTCACAACATCCTTCTTCTCATCCTTGTGCTGTTCTTCCGTACTCGCCAGATAGACTTGCCCCAACTGAAAGTTGGCGGCCTGTTTGATGTTGGGATCGATCTTCCCAAGCTGATTGAGCTGCTTATAATATTTAATGGCATCCTCATATTGGTTATCTAATTGATGGGTGTAGGCTATATAAAAAAGGGAATGGCCGGGTTTGATACCGCTTTGCCAAGATTTATTAAAATATTTCCGGGCCTCAGAAACATTGTTATCTGCGAAGAGGGATTGTCCGTATTGGTAATATATTTCTTTGGGGAAAACGCCGGTTCCGATGGCCTTTTCAAAAAAATGATTGGCCTCTTTATGATCCTGTAATTTCTGATAACAGATGGCCTTCCAATACCAGACAGTGGGATGAGCCGACTGTTTTTTTTGTTCCAGATCAGAGAGCAGATCGATCGCCTGGAAGTACGCGCCCTGATTAAACTGCTCGTAGATCTTTGCGCCCGGCCCTTCTCCGGCCATGCTGCAAGGTATGACTAAAAATAAAGCAGTAAGGAATGTAATAATATATAAAATTTTCATTGGGCCTAAAACTCAAACCCCATCTTAACCATTGTTCTTCGTTCTATTGAATCGCCGTAAAACTGATTATTGAAATCCATTAAAACATCTTCAGAAATGGCCAGAGCTTCCTCGTCGCTGAGGGCATCAGAATTTTCAACCTCCAAGGCATCTGTGTCATTTCCAACTGTGCCATCTGCATAGGTGGCACTCCCCCAGGAAGCACTAGAGGCCAAAGTAGGACGGTCCAGCTTTGCATCGCGTGTTGTCGCACTACTCGAAAGAAATTCCCCGCTATCGTTTAACTCATATCCTTCTGGCGGATGATACTCTCCAGTGGCAGGATCAAAAGTTCCATATTCGGGAGGAAGAACGTAGACACCCGTGATATTATCGTAAGCGCTTCCGGGTGGCGGTGCTAAATATATTCCGGTATTTTGATCAATGAGACCCCCCGCAGGTGGTGCCAGGCGCCCAGTCGCGAGATCACGGAAACCTTCTGGAGGTGGATCATCCATCGCATCAGGACTTGATTGTAGCATTGAAACAGAATCTATCTTTGACGAAGGGGTTTCGCTGAAGGCCTGTGCCGTAAGCGTCTTTTTTAGAGCACTCTGGTTCACGAACATACTTGATGATTTTACGCCCGGTAAGATCATTGAGCGGAATTTGTGCCTTTTACTCCCCAGCGTGCTCGAAGTATGAAAATCCTGATTGCTCTTCATACCGAAAAATTGTGGCGGACTAAGTTTCACAGGGATCGTGGCCCTCTTACCTAAGGAAGGATTGGCAGATGAAAAGCGACCTTCGGGGATGGTAACACTCTCGTCGCTGTCAATCAGACCACGAATAGTTGACGTCTGAACATCAGTCGACAAATCCTTTTGGGCCATTTTCAATTCGCCGTTATAGGTGATGACATTAGTTAATTTATTTCTCTCATTGAAGCTGACATTAATTTCAGTTCCCCGAACACCCATGGCAGCGGTCTTAGTCTTTATAAATAATTTGTCCTTGCCTTGCCCTTCCCCAACAAGCTGTTTTTGAACTTTAGAACGAATGGCCCCACTGAGCAGCGAAAGCATGGGAGGGGCATTTTTTTTAAGACTCGTGATCTCAAGCTGCGATTGGGGAGCAACGGTAATTTGGGTTTTATCGATGAAGATAAGTTTGGCAATACTTTTGGCATCAGTTTGAATGACCATTCCTTCGTTGACCCACTGTCCTTCCGTTGCTGGCTTATGATCGATTTGGACATTGCCCTTAACAAACACGACTTCGGCCAGCTTTTGGGAAGCAAAAGAATTGCCAACCAAGAGCAGAGAAACAAAAAGGAAAATTTTCATTAAATAAGTTTATCTTAAAAACATCTTGCCGGGGGGAAATAGTGGTGTGATTTTCTATCTATGCCACAACCCTAGCGCACTGCACAAGCATTACCCTCGAAAGTCACACACGACTCTTGTCCTTTTTTACAAGGGACAGGTTCATCCCCCTCGGTGAAATAACAGGTTACGTCTGCGCCACAGGCCTTATTTGTCTCAAGAAGTATACAACCCGAATCCTTCTTATCATTCTTATCCTTGGAATGGGATGAAACCGACGCTGCGTCCTCTCCAGAAAAACAACTGCTGTTTTTCGCCTTGGGAGCATTGCAACCGGGATCACCTAAATCTTCCCCTGCATAACGAAGAAGGTTAGCTCCAAATTTCTTTTTAAGCTCACCGCGGAACTCTTGGAACGGAAAGTTTTCGCCCTTGGCATCAATCAACCACGGGCCAGTCTTGGTCTCGCGCTGGAGATAGATGGGAAGCGGTTGCACCCATGCTTGACCTTCCATTCTGATAACTTTTTTCGCACCGGCAAGCTGATCAGCAGGAAAATCATCTTGCAAGCTTTTTTCAAGCTTACCTTTGATCTCGGCGGTTTTTGGCCCGCTGAATTTAAGTTTTTTTGTAAAGATCACGAGTGCGTGGGTCTCGGTACTTTTCGAAAACAGCACGGCACCAATCTCAACACCCGCGAGACCGGACATGCCTTTTCCAATGAAAAAACGCACAAATTGATCAAATTGTTGCTGCCCCATCTTCGCCGCTTTAGGCGTCAACATGGAAAATGCCTGTTTTGGGTTACTTTGTAGAGCATCTACATATTTCTGGGCAACCGATACCATCTCGCTGTCGGCCCAGCATGAAAAAGTTGCCATCATCGCGAATAAGAACACCAAACAAGCTTTCATCTGCTTCTCCTTCTTTCCACTCTACTTTCAGATTTTCTAAAGTGTAATCAGAACATCACCGCAAAACAAGGGTCATACATGAGTTTTTATAAAAGATCGCAGAGTGCCTGATACCAAATGCAGAACATTGGCAACCTTGATGCCGGTCATTCTCACCGCCCATAAAAATCGTGTATGTTCAGCAACGATTTTTTAAAAAAAGGAGCATGAACAAATGCGCTCAATAAAATGGTGTTGGAAAGTGGGCATTATCATTATTTTGACTGGCATGTTTGATATGATTCTTTTTGCCTCAACATCTCCCATTGTTTCTATTGTTTCTTCTCACGTTCCCAAGGCCGCTGATTTGGACCTCAAAGAAATTCGCACTATGGTAAACAGTGCTATCGAACTAGCAGGCGGATTGCGTTCGATTATTGCAAACGGCAATACGGTGGTTATTAAACCCAATCTCGTGGCCACGCGCGACCTCAACGATCATCCCCTCGCTAAAGAGGTCAATGGAGTGACGACAGATTGGCGCATCGTTAAAGTTCTCTCGGAAATGATTCGCGAAATAAACCCTAAAGGAAAAATTCTACTGATGGAAGGGAGCGCACAAACCTCAACAGATGAGACCATGAAGTATTACAACTATACACCTCGGGAGATGCCGGCCATTGATGAGTTCATCAGTTTAGAAAATAGCAGCGGTGCATGGCACGTAACCCGCTCACCTGAACTGATTCGAGTGCCATTGCCCAACGGGCTCCTTCGTAAAGAGTATTATTTGAATCGTCGTTTTAAAAAGGCCGATGTCATTATAAGCGTGCCTGCTCTTAAAACACATGAGTCGGCCATCGTCACAGGGGCCATAAAGAATCTCGCCATCGGGGCCGCCCCACCGAGTATCTATGCCGCGCATGAGGGCAGTGCATACCGCGGGGACGTCATTGATCACGAACACCCCGGACTCGCCAAATGGATTCATGATTTCTATTTATGCCGGCCGGCAGACTTCGCCATCATGGATGGCCTTCAAGGTCTGCAAAATGGCCCACTCCCATCGTCAGAAAAAGATCAAATGAATATGCGTTTAATCTTGGCAAGTAGAGAGGCCATCGCCCTTGACAGCGTGGCCGCACAGGTTATGGGAATCAATCCTCAATCTGTTCTCTACCTGCATGAGCTTGCTAAAACCAGATCTATAAGCCTATCGAGTATCGTCGTGAAGGGTGAATCGATTAATGTCGTAAAAAAACCGTTCAGCGTTAAATTGCCCTCCAAATAGGAACACAAGGGAGGAAAAACTTACTTTAAGAGTTCAATACTGTGAACAACATAGATACAACTATTATCGCCACTCAGTTCCTCATAGCGGACAAACACCTTATGGTCTTTTTCCATGGCATAGAGGGCGTATTTGAACATATTATCGTTGGCATGTTTGAAAAACGCTGTGTCGGCCTTGGGAAGATTGGCGCCATAGTAAGCTGACATGAGATGGCCAGTAAAAGAATCGCGGCCTTTACAATTTTGTAGTTTGATAAATCCTGTGAATTTGAATGCAACAGTTTTATTAGATGAAGGATCTCCCGTTGTGTACATGGACTCAGTGGAAAGTGACCCTACATCACAAAGGGCCCCATACATAGTAGAAAAGGGACGTCCCCCTGTCTCAGGCAGAAGATCGGCCTTGACTGG
The DNA here is from genome assembly GCA_964359085.1 of uncultured Bdellovibrio sp. Classification (GTDB taxonomy): domain Bacteria; phylum Bdellovibrionota; class Bacteriovoracia; order Bacteriovoracales; family Bacteriovoracaceae; genus GWA2-49-15. The sequence goes on from CAYHRT010000224.1 coordinate 5,680, forward strand.
CATACTAAAAGCGCTTCCCAAAAGAAGGATGATAAAAACGATTCCATAGATTCTAATCATTGATTGCATACTCATTGTTTTTCCCCTTGTTATTTTCTTGAGTGTTGTATCTGTGAAAAATGCAAACAGCATGCCATCCAAACTGCAACACAAGTCATTGTTTTACATGGATTCATCCCCTATCGGTAGTCATGAGAAGTCTTCTATTCAAGACACATCTCAATTCGCCCCAGATCCCTCTAAGCCAGAGTGAAATAAAAGGTGGCCCCTTGATCAACGACGCCTTCGGCCCAGATCTTACCCCCGTGGCGATTGATAATCCGTCTTACCGTTGCCAGACCAATTCCGGTTCCGGGATACTCGGTTGCTGCATGCAAACGCTGAAATGCCCCGAAGAGCTTGCTAGCATAGGCCATGTCAAATCCAGCACCATTATCGCGTATGAAGAATGCTTTCCCTACTTCGTGATTAAGACTCCCAAATTCGATGATCGTGATTGCACGTTTATTGGTAAATTTCCATGCGTTGCCTAACAAGTTCTCTAACGCTATTTTGATCAAACGCCGATCGACAAACGCCGTTAAGGAATCAGCGATACGAAATTCTGCAACTCTTTCCGGGTTTGTCTTACGAAGACTCTCGCTAAGGCCGTAGACGAGTTCGGATAAATTGACTGTCTCACGATGCAGTTCGCTTCGGGTCATTC
>CAYHRT010000225.1:0-6363 GCA_964359085.1 uncultured Bdellovibrio sp.
AGTCCCATCTCTTCCATTCCCCACTTCATCGTTCGATGATTGTCAGCATCAAAACCCAACTTGACCCCGAAGGTATTATGAATCCGGGGAAAATACTATGATGGAAGATATCTTTGAAGTCATCGTTATTGGAGGCGGAATCACGGGGGCAGGTATTTTACGCGATCTCTCTACCCGTAAAATAAAGTCACTTCTTATTGAAAAAGGCGATTTTGCCTCTGGTACGAGTTCCAAATCAGGAAAGCTCATTCATGGTGGTCTTCGATACTTGCGCTATGGCCATATCAAAACCGTTTGGGAATCTTGCCAAGAACGTATCCGCCTCTACACCATCTTGGCGCCACACCTGACCCGACCAGTAAATTTTCATCTCCCTTTTTATCGTCATTCAAAAACGCCTTTTGCGCTGGCAGCAGTGGGCCTTTTTTTCTATGACCTCTTGTCAAGCTTTCGCAATATCGGCAGATTCAAACGAGTCAGCTCCAATGATTTATTTACCCGGGCCAGCAAGCTCACCAAGCAAGGTTTTGTCGGTGCCCTCTCCTATTGGGATTGCTTTTGCTTAGACACTCGTTTGACTATTGAAAATTTGAAATCGGCACAGCAAGAAGGAGCGCAGTGCTTGAATTATGTGGAATTTAAAAACCTAGAAGGTCTTCCAGATAATTATCTCATCACCTGCTGGGACCATCAGTATCATTGCCAAAAAACTTTTAAGGCCAAAAAAATTATTTTTGCTTGCGGTGCCTGGTCGGATAGTGTGTTGGCACAAACACCTTGGGGAGAGCGCTTTGGTCTGGCACTGACCTCGGGAATACACCTTATTGTCTCACGAGAAAAATTGCCTATTGATCTCACCTTATCCTTAGAGCATCCGATAGATCGTCGAAATCTCTATTTGATCCCTTGGGAAAATCGGGTCTTGGTTGGTACAACTGATAATTTTTTTCTTGGCGATAAAGATCAGCTCTATCCCACTCGACGAGAAGTTGACTATCTCTTGGAAACCTTACGTTTTTACTTTCCCAGTGAGACTTGGAGCGATGCGGATATCTTATCATCGTATATCGGAATTCGTCCTCTCATAGGCAGCGACACCGGTGCCAAGGAGGAGAGTATTTCTCGGGATTACGTTATCAAGAACAATCACCAAGGATTGTACGCCATTTGTGGCGGTAAACTAACCACCTTTCGACGAATGGCCGAAAAACTTGTTGATCAGATTTACCCGGAGAATAAAGCCAACTCTTGCACGCCGCTCTTTGGCGCAAAAACCCCTTATTCACAACTAAAAGCTAAAATACCAATGCAATTTCAAATGCAATATAAAGACGTCCAGGGCGATATTGTAGAGTGCTTAATCAGGCGTTACGGCGATGGTGCGTGCGATGCCTTGAATACCTGTTTTAAGCAGGCGGAAGATTGCCAAAATATCCCTGACAGCGCATATTATGTTGGAGAAATCAAATATTTGATTCGCTATGAATGGGCCCGGCATTTAAGTGACATTGTAGTGCGACGAACCGATATGTATTTTTTAAATGGCAAATTATCTAAGGAAACGTTGGAATCAATCCTCAAGATTTTGGCCATAGAAATGTCTTGGTCTCCTGACAAAATTCAAGAAAAAATGCAAGAAGAGAGAAAGCTATATGAACGACAATGTGAGTTCTTCAAGTCCTGACGGTGCCCGCTTTCCAAGAAAAAAGGCCACGGTTTTTTGTAATCCTTATAGTGGCGCTGGCACTCAAAAAACTTTTGACCATCTTAAAAAAATTTTGACTCCCATTCCAGTCCATCTCACCGCGACTACCGACGAATTTCGCACTCATCTCCAGGCAAGCGCCAAAGATGGTTTTGACTTGATTGGAATTGTCGGAGGCGATGGCAGTCTTCACTTGGCCATTAATAGCTTATCTGAAATGATTTTCGCGCAACAGGCAAGAAAGCTGACTTTGGCCGTGATCCCAGGAGGCACAGGAAGTGACTACTCCAGAAATATCTACCCTCATGGCATCCCCAAAGACTGGAATCTATTTTTCCAACAAGGCCAGGATCGTCTCGTGGATGTAGGACTGATTGATGTTCTTGAACATAATCCGCGTAAAATATTATTTATCAATGCCCTTGGCCTTTGTCTCAATGCTGAAGTGGTAAAAGGCAAAAACTCGCTGCCTAAATTTCTCCCTTCTCGTCTGCGCTACTTATTGCCGACTTTGTCACAGATTGTGTCTTTTAAACCAGTCCCTATGGTTGTCACGACTGAGGATGAAAAAATTTCTTTAAAATTACTCTCCGGCATTATTTCTAAGGGGCAATTTGCGGGAGGAGGCATGAAAGTCGGCCCACATGCCGTTCTTTCGGATGGCCAATTTGAGATGACTTTGATTGAGCGACCCCCGATTTCTAGAGTGGCAAGCAATTTACCTAAACTTTACAATGGTAATTTGGGTGAGGTTCCAGGTATACATCAATTCAAATGTGCCAAGCTTACCATAACGTCTCAAGAAGCTTTTGAGGCCGAAGCCGATGGCGACTTAATCGGCTTAATTAAGACGGCCCATATTAGTGTTATACCCGAGGCAATTATGGTGCGCTTTTTGTCTTTTACTCATTGAGTTCATACGAAGAGTTCATGCGAAGTAAAACATACCCAACTAAATTACAGGAACATCTGTCACGGCTCCCAGTGGCCCATGCTCTCTCACAAAAGGACTTACAGCTTTTGCAGGCCTATGCGCTGCAATTTCGCCCCACTTTTCAGGAATTAAAATCACTGCACAGTATCTTTATCGACTTTAAAATGTGGGGCCACCCCCTTCAGTCTGAAACTTTCACCAGCAAAGACTTGCTCTTAAATTACTACAAGGGAATGCATCAACTGTGTATCAAGAATGGACGCAGCTATGCTCAAGAAACCTTACGAGAAGCAAAGCAACCTACCTTTGTGTACAAACCACTTCCCCCTGAAGATAAAATTCTGGGCACCTGCCCCGTCGCCTCGGAAAAAACTTTGTGTTGCAACTTGCTCACTCTGGATGCCGCCAGAAATTGTGCCTTTGATTGTTCCTACTGCAGCATCCGTTCTTTTTATCCGGACAATGCCGTTTATATCGAAAATAATCTGGCGGAAAAATTAAATAAATTACAACTCGATCCTCATAAAACTTATCATATCGGCACCGGCCAATCCTCCGATTCCTTAATCTGGGGAAATCGCTCCAACATTTTTGATGCCCTCCTGGCCTTTGCTCATAAGAATCCCAACGTCATTCTTGAATTCAAAAGCAAATCAAACAACATCGACTATTTTCTGAATAGAAAAATCCCGCGAAATATTATTTTCACCTGGAGTCTCAATCCCGAGATTGTGATCAAGAATGAAGAACCGATGACCAGTACCTTGGCCGCTCGTTTAAAGGCCGCCGAACAGCTCAGTAAAGCAGGGAATTTGGTTGGTTTCCATTTCCATCCCATTTTTGTTTATGAAGGATATGAAAATGACTACCTGGATTTGATTGGCCAATTGACCTCGCTTTTTACTCCTGAGCAGGTGGCGACCGTATCTATGGGGACTCTTACATTCACCAAAAAAAGCCTGCGGCTCATTCGCAAAAAAAATATTCAAAGCAAAGTGCTCCAGATGGAATTGGAGGAAATTGCCGGAAAATATTCGCATTCTACCGACACCAAAGTACATCTTTTTAGTACCATCTATCAGATGTTTCAAGCATGGCATGGAAAAGTTTTTTTCTATATGTGCATGGAAGAAAAAAAAATCTGGGAGAAAGTTTTTAATTTTTCCTATGCCACCAATGACGATTTTGATACGGCAATGAAGACCGCCTATTTAGGCAAAATATACACTCATACGCTTTTTTAACTGCTCACAATTTAGGCCAGGTTCGGCCGTGAGAAGGAGGAACGACTGAGGCGTGGTTTACCACGCCGCAGGGAGTGACGACACAGGAACGGTCGAAGATGGCCTAAATTGTGAGCAGTTATGGCAAAATACATAGCTTGCCCTGATATAATTGATTCTTCTGCATAAAATGTTCCAGCTCACCATGAAAACTACGGGCCTGCGCAACCCAGGCAGGGGCAATTAGGTGTTCCTCAGTTGTATACGCAAAGGCCCGACCGATCGAGACCCGAGGTGGTAGCTGGGCCAGGAAATTGGCGGCAATGCGCATGTATTCTTCTTTAGACAAAAGCGGAAATGCTTGGCGCTTATATTCCTCACCCATAGCGGTTTTATCGACCACGATGAGATTGTGAAGCTTGAGCATCTCAATAGGTAATTGTGCTGCTAAACGTGCCGACTCACTCCAGAAGGTCTCATCTTCCCAAGGAAAACCAATCATCAAATGAGTGGCCAATTTGACTTTTGGGGCCACCACTTTGACACGCTCCACAGCACGATAAAAATCGGCCACACTATGACCGCGATTCACTTTTTTTAAAGTTTCATCCGAGAAACTCTCTAGGCCAATTTCCAGCATCACTTCAAACCTATCCGTATATTCGTTAAGGAGATGGAGTATATCTTCTCCCAAACAATCTGGTCTGGTCCCAATATTCAGACCTACCATACCAGGAAACTGCAAAACCCGAGTGTAAAGCTTTCTCAAATGAGGGACTGGCGAGTAGGTATTTGTATAACTTTGTAAATAGGCGATAAGTTTTGTTCCAACGGGATAACGCTGCAAAGATTGCGCGATTTGGGCGTCAATTTCTATGTTGTCATGTGAATTCTTTGAAAAAGAAGGATTAGAACAATAAGTACACCCTCCAACCGCCAGAGAACCATCGCGATTGGGACAAGTCATCCCCGCATCGATCGAAATCTTATAGACCGGCGCCCCAAAACGTTGGGCCAAATATTCCTTAAAAAAGAAAATAGGGCGTTTCAAAACAGCTCCGAAAGGGGTGAGCAGAAAACCTATCACGGACGAGTACCCAATGCATGCAAATAGCGGTATGTTAGTAAGCTTAAATTCATCCTTATTTGTTAGACAGACTGAACATTATTTCGGGAGAAAGCCATGAGTACATTTAGCAAGATTTTAGTTGATGGCAATGAGGCCGCGGCCCATATCGCCTATAAAGTGAGCGAAGTTATCGCCATTTACCCCATCACCCCTTCCTCAAACATGGGAGAATGGGCCGATGCCTGGAGCGCAGAAAACGCTCCCAATATTTGGGGAACGATTCCCAAGGTCGTCGAAATGCAAAGTGAGGGTGGTGCCGCTGGGGCCGTGCACGGGGCCCTGCAGGCCGGCTCTCTCTCAACAACCTTCACGGCCTCTCAAGGTTTGCTCCTAATGATCCCCAATATGTATAAGATCGCGGGTGAACTGACTCCGACCGTATTTCATATTGCTGCTCGCTCCTTGGCTGCCCAAGCCTTGTCTATTTTTGGCGACCATTCTGACGTTATGTCAGCTCGCCATACCGGCTTTGCCATGTTGTGTTCCAATTCTGTGCAAGAAACCATGGATTTGGCCTTGATCGCCCACTCGGCAACTTTGAAGGCCCGCCTGCCCTTCATGCATTTCTTTGACGGTTTTCGCACCTCTCATGAGGTCGCGAAAATTGATGAAGTCAGCGATTCCACTATCAAGGCCATGATCAGTGACGAAGACGTCATGAGTTTTCGCAATAGGGGCCTGAGTCCTGATCACCCTGTCATCCGAGGGACTGCGCAAAATCCGGACGTCTATTTTCAGGGACGAGAAACCTGCAATCCTTTTTATGCGCGCACGCCACAAATTGTCGAAGACTGCATGACAAGTTTTACCAAACTCACCGGCCGCAAATATTCACTCTTTGATTACGTTGGGAGCCCCGATGCCGAGAGAGTCGTCATTATGATGGGTTCCGGTGCCGAAGCGGCCCATGAGTTGGTGGATACCCTGATTGAACGTGGCGAGAAAGTAGGTCTCTTAAAAGTCCGCCTATACCGACCATTTAGTATTGAACATTTTATTCATGCTCTCCCCAAAACAGTAAAATCACTGGCGGTATTGGATCGAACAAAAGAGCCGGGTGCGATTGGCGATCCACTTTATCTTGATGTTGTGACCGCCATCACAGAAACATTCCAAAATGGGCAAACTCCCTTCAAAACTTTCCCCAAGATTTTTGGTGGCCGTTATGGTCTTTCTTCCAAAGAATTTACTCCTGCCATGATCAAGGCGATCTATGATGAATTAAAAAAAGATCGGCCCAAAAATCATTTTACCATTGGTATCCATGATGACGTCTCTCACACATCACTAGAGTGGGATAAAAATTTTTCTATTGAAAAAGAGTCTACTTTCCGCGGTATTTTCTGGGGACTGGGGGCCGATGGAACTGTTT
>CAYHRT010000226.1:0-6353 GCA_964359085.1 uncultured Bdellovibrio sp.
ATTTTTTAATTCTTCAAATAAAATCTGATCCGATTGTTGAACTTTTAAAATGGCCTGTGAATTTGGCGTTCCCGCTGTGGCCCAAACTGATCACGGCAATATGTTTGGCTGTATTGATTTTTACAATCAATGCAAAAAGGCAGGGATAAAACCCATTATCGGTTCTGAAGTTTATTATACCCCTGGGACGAGGCATGACCGTATCTCTCCTAAAAAAGCTAAAAATCTGGGTTCGCAAGACGAGAACGAATCGAGTTATCAGATTCATCATTTGGTTTTACTTTGTAAGAATTTTCAGGGGTATCAGAATTTATGCAAGCTGATTTCGGCGGCCTATCTTGAAGGTTTTTATTATCGCCCGCGCATAGATATGGAGCTTTTGCGTCAATATAAAGAAGGTTTGATTTGTACCACGGCCTGTCTCAAAGGGGAGGTCGGGTATAATTTTTTTACGGGTCAAGATGAAAAGGCCATTCGTGCCATTGAGCGGCTGCGTGATCTTTTTGGCGAAGACTTTTACTTAGAAATTCAAAGTAATGGGATCAGCGAACAAGAGATCGCTAATAAAAAAATTATTGAGTATGCACGAAAAAATAATGTGCGCTTGGTTGCCACCAATGACTGTCACTATATGACTGCGGAAGATGCCATGGCCCAAGAAGTGCTCATGTGTATTCAGACGGGGAAAACTTTGAACGACGAGTCACGGATGAAACTCACGACCAATGAGTTTTACTTCAAATCCCCCGAAGCTATGCGCCAGTTGTTCAAGGATGTGCCGGATGCCTGTGATGCCACGTTGGAGATTGCCGATAAATGTAATGTAGAATTTTCTTGGAAAGATGAAAAAGGTAAACAGATCTATCATTTGCCCGATTATCCGATTGAAACAGGCGAATCACTGGATGTTTTTTTTCAACGCGTGTCGATGGAAGGACTGCAGGAACGTTTTAGTGGTCCTCAATTTCGCAAATTAGTCATGCAAGACAATTGGGAGTCCGAACTCAAGCTAAAATATATCACACGTTTGCAAGATGAAATGCGCATGATCGCGGACATGGGGTTTATTGGGTATTTTCTTATCGTCTCTGATTTTATGAAGTGGGCCAAAAGAAATAATATTCCCGTGGGGCCCGGACGCGGATCAGGGGCCGGAAGTCTGGTGGCCTACGCTCTCTCGATTACCAATATTGATCCCTTGCCTTACAATCTCCTTTTTGAGCGTTTTATCAATCCAGAACGTGTTTCGTTGCCCGACTTTGATGTGGACTTTTGCCAAAATCGACGTGGCGAAGTGATTGATTATGTCACTAAAAAATACGGTACAGAGAGGGTTGGTCAAATTATTACGTTTGGGAAATTACAGGCCAAGGCGGTGTTACGTGATGTGAGTAGAGTTTTTGCACTTCCCTACAACGAGGCCGATATCCTTGCCAAATTAGTGCCTGAAGAATTGGGGATTACTCTTGTCGAAGCCATCGAAAAAGAACCGAAATTAAAAGACTTAATTGAGCATGATCCTAAAGTGCGACAAATCTTTAATATAGCTAATCGACTTGAAGGCCTGCTGCGCCACGCCTCTATCCATGCAGCGGGAGTGATTATTACCAATAAACCCTTGGTGGAATATTGCCCGCTTTTTAGGGGGCGTGAGGGGGAACAGGTCATTCAGTTTGATAAGGATTTTGCCGAGAGCATAGGGCTGGTTAAATTCGATTTTCTTGGTTTGAAGACTTTGACAGTGATTGAATATGCCACCCAATTTATACGACGTGATTGCGACCAAGCTTTTGATATTGATTCCATCCCTCTTGACGATAAGAGTGTCTATGAATTTATTTCTGAAGGTGATACCATCGGAGTGTTTCAACTTGAATCTTCGGGCATGATTGATCTCTGTCGTCGTATTCGTCCCGATAATCTGGAAGATATTACCGCCATTAATGCTCTTTATCGACCGGGCCCCTTAGGATCAGGGATGGTGGATGATTTTGTTAAACGTAAACATGGTGATGAGCCAATTCAATATACCTTCCCCATTTTGGAATCTATTTTAAAAGATACTTATGGCGTCATTGTTTACCAAGAGCAGGTAATGAATATTGCCCGAGCGGTTGCAGGCTATTCACTTGGGCAAGCTGATATGCTTCGAAGGGCCATGGGAAAAAAGAAGGCCGAAGAAATGGCAAAGCATCAAGCCATTTTTAGAGAAGGCGCCAAGAAACAGGGACAGGATGAGCAGAAGGCCGTTTTTCTCTTTGAGTTGATGAGTAAATTTGCAGAATATGGATTTAATAAATCACATGCTGTGGCGTATGCACTCATCGCTTACCAAACTGCTTATCTCAAGCGCCACTATCCTGCACCTTTTTTTGCGGGCCTCTTATCGACGGAGTTATCGAATACAGACAAAGTCACTCAATATATTCAAGATGCAGTTCTGCATGAGGTGTTAGTACTTCCTCCAGATATCAATGAGTCCATCTGGTTTTTTAATGTGGTTGGCAGCAATTTACGTTTTGGCCTTGGGGCCATCAAAAATGTGGGTGAAACGGCCGTTGCCGAATTGGTGAGGGTCAGAACGGAAGGTGGGCAATTTAAAAGTTTTATAGATTTCTGCATGCGAGTGGACTTGCGAGTATGTGGTAAGCGGGCCTTGGAATCCATGATTTTAGTCGGGGCCTTCGATGCCATTGAAAAATGCTACAACCGTAAAACTCTTCATGAAAATCTTGAGCTGTTTATGGCCTATGGCCAGAAAAGGCAGGATGAATTGGCTTTGGGGCAGGGGAGTTTGTTTGATTTTGACCAGATTGGCTCAGAGGATGGGGCCATCAAAGATGGGGTCGGACCTATGGCATCCCTGGATGTGAAAGAAGTGGCCGATTTAGATTATCAGGAAAAGTTAAATTATGAGTATCAACTCTTAGGAATTTATGTTTCCGGCCATCCACTCGATCGCTATCGTGGTATGATGAAACAAATGTGTTCTATGGAAATTGCCAAAATCCATGATTTAAGTGGAACTGACAAACGTGAGGTTGTTTTAGCTGGATTAATAACTGGCAGAAAAAATATTTTAACCAAGAAGGGTGAACGGATGGGGTTCTCAACCCTCGAAGATTTATCAGGAAAGATTGAATGTGTCATTTTTCCAAAAACTTTCGCTGAGTATGAAAATATCCTTGCAGGGGATTCCCCAGTGGCGATTACCGGGCAGGTTAATCTGGCCGAAACTCCTCGCAAATTTTTTCCTTCTAGAGTTAAAAAAATTGATGAAGAGGCGTCACAACGTGTAACTGGGGTTACTGTGAGTGTTGAGATGGAAGACCTAGGGATTAACTGGCCTAATAAACTAGAAAGATTTCGGCAAGTGCTGTTAAGCTATCGCGGTACTGTGCCTCTTCATGTCACTTTGTTACGCCAAGGTGTTCAGGCAGAAGTATCTTTAGGCCAAGAATACTTGATTAATCCCACACCTCAGTTTGCCGCCATGATAAATGCGCTTTTTGAAAAGAACTCGGTTCAATATCGGTTGGGTCCAGAAGACGGAGGCGCAGGAGAAGCATGCGAGTTACATTAATTAATCGTTTCTATTTTATAATGATATTTTTCGGCTTATTTATTGTGCTGGTGACGACCACGCCCAAAGGTTTGGCCGAGGAAAGATCGATGACCGTGGAGGGAGAGGGGCAATTTCTTTCCCGCCCAAGTGATGATTCTCAGTTTGTAAAACGACAACTTTATGCCAGCGCAACGGAGGATATTTATACAAAAGTTCTTGGAGAAATGGGTTTAGATCATGAGCTATTTTGGAAAAAATATAATGCCAGATTCGATGAAGCTTTTCGTGCTACGGTTGATGAATTAAAACAAAAACATTCGTTGCAAGATGAAAAGAATCTTGAGAAGCACCCTAAATATGCTGTCTATGAAAGTGAACTGCGTGATGCTCGCTTAAACCAGAAGGCCAAATTCGGAGGTTTGGCACGTTCTATTCTTTCCTATTCTGAGAAAAGACAGTCCCGTTCTACCACCAATCCTCACCAACGTTTTCTCACCCTTGGTGCCAAGGTGGATAAGAAGGCAGTCAATGCTTGCTTTTACAGATTTACGAGTGAGAGTAAAACAAGAAATTTTACGACTCTTTTTATCTCGGTGAATCTTACCTTAATGGGTTTGGAGTGGAAAAATTTAGGTGTCGAACAGGCGGGAGACTTTACGACCGTGATTGATGAGCATTGGCGTAAATGGTTGGGCGATACTCTAAAGGCCCAGATTACGGAAGTTAAAGTGCTAGGGGTTGGGCAAGCTGAAGAATTTCAAGCGGCCTTAAAAACTGATGATGCCTATCTGGAACAACTCGGCCCTAAGACTGTGAACCAGAGATTGCCGGTCGAGTTTGAAGATGCTCTATGGATGAAAGTGCAAGTACGTCTACAGGCGCAAGCACTTGATGAATCGACTGGTGGATATAATCTTAAAATAGAGGGCGATCATGTCCTGATCGATTTAAAAACGCGTGATGTAGTTCACTCGCAAGACTTTCCATCAGCTGTCCAGAAAATCGAAGCTGGCAAAGAAGTTAAAGATTCCCAGGCATTAAGTTCCAATATAGCGAGTGCGATTTACAGAACCCCCCTCCCTTCCTGGGAAGGGCTTGCAAAATCGTTGACAAATCTGCCTGAAGTGAATGGATATCTTGCGCTTGAAGTGCAAAAGGTGGGATCGATCTCTCATATTTATACTCTTTTGGATTTGTTATCTCAAAAAGGTGCCGGCCAAGGTTTTCAGGGAAGACTAGAGACCTATGATGGTCAGGAGGCACGAATTTTACTGCGATACCAAGGTGAAACTGACAGGGCCTTGGATACACTCAAGAAGTTACAAGATTCTGATGTCAGTAAAGAGTTATCTCTACACTTTGATGATGTGGCACAACCATTTGTGCTGTTTCTAAAGCAGAGAGTAATACAATGAGTAACACCAGGGAGAAACCTAGATTCGCTTTGCTCATGGTCATTATGATGTTTGCTTTCATTGCATGCACAACTCCCTTTATGCGACGTGATTCTAAAGGAAATCGAGTTGTGCCAAAAAGTACCGCAAAACAATTTACCGGCATTAAAAAGAAATTAGCACTGCTTCGCTTTTTTAATGAAGCTCCCTACGGTGGCGATGATTTGGCCATCACCGTGACCGAAGAATTCCGAAAGGAGATCGGCAAAACAGGGGAATTTATTATAGACGAAGAGGCCCAAGTATTGTTCGGACCTTCCAAGGAAATCTATGCGGGAGGAGGAGTAAAACTGGTGCAGTTATCGCGCAAGTCAAAACAGGCCGGTATTAACATGGTTATTTTTGGCCGTGTAGTTGAAGCTAGAGTGCGTGAGCGCCCTGACGAAATTGGGATTATCCGAGAAACTAAATCACACACAGAGGTCAAAATCGAAATCAAGGTTTTTGATGTCAACGCCAATAAAGAAATTCTAAGCGAAACCTTGCAAGGTTTTGTCGATGATAATGCCTATCGCATGTTTGCCACTGACCCAGAGGAACTTTTGGCCTATCGCCGTGACCTTCTTCGGTATTCTGGTCAAGTGGCGGCGCGAATGGCCATTCCCAGGATCTTGTCCATCACAACTAAATTAGATTGGGTTGGGCGTGTGGCTAAAATTATTGGGAGCAAAATTTATATCAATGCCGGACGTGATAGTGGCATCCAAATTAGTGATATTTTAAAGGTGATTACGGAAGGTCAGGAAGTTTATGACCCTGAGACGGGTGCTTTAATTGGAGTCTCTAAAGGTGAAATTAAGGGCACGGTTGAGATCATTGATTATTTTGGTCAGGATGGTGCGATTGCCGTACTTCATTCTGGTGGGCAAGTAAATGAAGGTGATTTCGTTCAATTATATTAGGTGGAATTAGTGTCTGGTTTCTACCAACTATTCAAACAGGCCGCTTTTAAAATTGATCCAGAGACGGTGCATAATATTACTATTGAAGGACTGCATCGTTTTCCAAATTTGGCAAAGCACGCTTTCCGCTTGATGGAAAAACATCACGCAGAAATCAATCGTAAAATACAAAGAAATGTTCTTTCTAAGAATCGTTTTGCACTAGAAACCAAGATGGGCATCTGGCCTTTTCCCATCGGGCTGGCGGCCGGTTTGGACAAAGATGCCAAGTGCGTAGATGTTTTTACCTCGCTTCCTTTCGGTGCCGTCGAGGTTGGGACACTGACCTGGCGTCCACAGCCGGGCAATCCTCGTCCGCGCCTTTTTCGTTTGGAGGAAGAGGAATCTTTGCTGAATCAATGGGTTTTAATAACATCGGTGCAGAGGCTGCGC
>CAYHRT010000227.1:0-6233 GCA_964359085.1 uncultured Bdellovibrio sp.
CTCAGGTCCCCACGCGTGGGGTCAGTGCAGAAAATAAAATGCTTAGAAAAATCATAATCACGGTCTGAGTTCTGTCGTGCCCAGTTACTGAGAATGGAGAGATGGGCCATCGTTTCAGCTGTGGTTCCTGATTTTGAGACAAAGTAAAAGAGACAGTCGTGGGGAGAAATGCCCAACAGGTCATTGGTGATCTGGTCGGGATCAATATTATTAATAAAAATAAATTGCGGGTGCGGCTTCTGGCCAATGGCCTCAATAAGCATCTGGGGTCCCAGGGAGCTTCCTCCAATGCCTATGTGAATAAAATATTTCGGCAGAGAATATTTTTCGCGGAGATTACGACATTGCTGGATAAATTTTTTTTCATTGGCCAATCGAATAAAACCAATGTCGGACCGCTTAGAAAGTATTGTTAACTGCCCTACAAAATCTTTAACATCGGGAAGAGTATCTTGTGAGGGATTGGGATTATGAATGTCGATTTTGAGGGGGGCCAAACTCATAATAATTACCTGTTCCTTATAATTGCGTTTCTTTTCCAAGTTGCTTTGCAATAACAACTCTTTGAATTTGATTGGTACCTTCGACAATTTGCAGGGCCTTTGCATCACGCATAAGTCGTTCTACAGGGTATTCCATGGTATAACCCACGCCTCCTAAAATTTGCACAGCATCAGTGGTGATTTGCATCGCGGTATCAGTAGATTTGAGTTTTGCCATGGAGGCGAGCAGAATATTTTGCTTTTTTAAATCAAATTGGTGGGCAGCTTCCCTTACGAGCAAGCGCGCCGCCTCAAGTTCTGTGCGCATGTCTGCCAACATAAACTGTAGACCTTGAAACTCAAAGATAGGCTTGCCAAATTGGTGCCGGTCGAGTGAATACTTTAAGGCTTCCTCAAAAGCGCGTTCACTGAGCCCGATGGCCAGGGCCCCAACAGTAATGCGGCCGCGGTTTAAGGCCTCCATTGCAAGATTGAAGCCTCTTCCAACTTCGCCCAGCACTTGATCATCAGGGACAAAACAATTTTGGAAAATCAACTCACGAGTGGGACTGACTTTGACGCCCATTTTCTTTTCATTTTTTCCATAACTGAAGCCTGTCACTCCATCACGAACGATGAAGGCGGTTATGCCTTTTGGACCTGCTTCACCTGTGCGTGCCATCACCAAGTAAGTTTTCGCCATGCCAGCAGAGCTGATCCACAATTTATTACCATTGAGTTTCCAGCCTCCTGCCACTTTTTGGGCAGAGGTTTTGAGTGCGGCGGCATCTGAGCCGGCCGACGATTCACTCAAGCCAAATGCGGCAATTTCTTCGCCTTTGCATAGTGGTGGGAGAAATTTCTTTTTTTGCTCTTCCGTACCATAAATATTGATCAGGGTCTGTACCATCGTTGAGACAGAAATTGTCACGGCGTAGGCAATAGAACTCTTGGCCAACTCAGTAAGGGCTAAGCAATAATCGTAGAAAGAGAGTTCTGCCCCACCATAGCGTTCAGGGAGAACCATTCCGGTGAAACCAAGTTGTCCGAGCTCACAAAAAATTTCGGGCCGAAAGTATCCTTTTTCTTCATCCTCCAAAATGGTCGGTTCAATTTTTTGAATTCGAAATTTTTTTAATTGCTGAAGAAGTTCATTTTGATAATTGTCCATAAATTACTTTAGCTCCAGAAGTGACTTAGCAATGATGATGATCATGACTTCATTAGTACCAGCGCCTATTTCCATCAGCTTGTTATCACGCAAATAGCGTTCAAGCGGAAACTCCCGACTGTACCCATAACCCCCATGGATTTGTATCGCATCAAGGGCAATTTTGGTAACCATCTTGGGGATGTTGAGTTTCACTTTGGCTGCTGAGGATTTGTCACATAATCCCTGATCAAAGGATTTGGCAATAGAATAGAGGTAGTGTTCCATCATTTCGGTTTCTGCCGCCATCTCTGCAATCATTTTCTGGATCATTTGAAAATGTCCGATAGTTGTACCGAACTGCTTCCTTTCGTTGGCGTATCGGACAGATTGCTCAAGGCAGGCCTTGGCAATTCCCAAGGAAATGCCAGCGATGGTGATGCGTTCGATTTCCAAATTTTTCATAAGATGAATGATGGACTGATTTTCTTCACCCACTCTCTGAGCGACAGGGATGATAGTATCATTAAAAATCAACTCACCCGTCGGTGAAGCACGCATACCAATTTTGTGAATTGGCTTCCCCGCTGCAAAGTGACTTTTGCTCTTTTCAAGAATGAAGGTAGAGAGCTGCTTTTTTTCAGGACCGGTACGGGCATAGACGTAGGCAATGTCGGCATATTGGGCATTGGTGATCCACATCTTGGTACCGTGGAGCTTATAGACATCGCCAGACCGGGTTGCCTTGGTTTGAATACCCACAGCATCAGAACCATACTCTGGTTCACTCATCCCCATACAACCAACCCATTCTCCCGAAATTAATTTAGGCAGGTATTTGTTTTTTTGCTCAGGTGAGGCATTATTTTGGATATTATTCACACACAAAATACTATGGGCCAGATAACTTAGGGTTGTTGAAGCACAGACCCTTCCAAATTCCTCCATGGCGATAGTGGCGGCCGTAGCACCTAACCCTGCGCCACCATAGTCGGGTGAAGCTGTAATCCCTAGGACGCCAATGTCAGCCATTTTTTTGAAGGCAGCTAGGTTAAATGTTTCATCTTCATCATGCTTTGCAGCAAGTGGGGCTAATTCTTTTTGGGCAAAATCATGACAGACACGTTTCAGCTCTCTTTCTTCATCATTAAAAAACCACATAGTGTTAACCCTTCGGAAATGAGATAGAATTCAAATTAGAAATGAAGGTAAATTTATAACAAAGGGCCGGAAGTCTTGGCAAGAAAAGCACAAGCTTTCTTTACAGTATTTCTGACAACTAGTTAGAATTTATAATTAAGCCAGTTTGAAGTGAGGCAGTTTTGTCCCTTACCACACCACAAATGTCGGAAGATTTATCAGTTTTGCCCGGTGAGAATTGGTTTCTTTATTGGAAAACCTCTGTTTCCCTTTGGGAGCAGAAGATGTCTCAGATTCGTGGGCATCGAGTTTTTATCCCTCTAAATTGGGCATTTCATTCAGAAACTGGGGATGTGTATGACTTCGGAGAACTACGGCCCGAAGCCAATCTAAAAAAATTGATTGATATTTGTAATGATCTTGGGAAAGACTTTACTTTTCTGTTGTCGGTCGGCCCTGCCCCGTTCATTTCCAATGGCGGTTATCCCGCCTTGCTGGCTCGCATTGCATCTTCCTTGCCCAACCAAGCATCTTTTAGTGTTATCAATAATGACGGGATGATTCACAAATTCTTTTCTATCTATGATCCTAGGGTATTTAAAGGATTCGTCGAGTGGATCAAGGCCATGAATGCTTATTTTAAGAAGCATGCTCTGCGACCCAGTATTTTTGTAATAAGGTCAGGCCATTTTGACGGTTTGGAATTTCGTTCATATGCCGATGATAATTCAGTGGCCTTTGATTCAAGTTTTTCTCGTTTTTTGAAATCAGATACCTCACCCGCCAGTTTGAGCTATGAGGATGAACATACAAAGCGAAATGAGTTCAGCATTTCCATTGAAAATCTTTATCTGGAAATAGTGAAAAGTGAATTACGTGATTATTGTGATGGAGTGATGCCAATGGCATTCTTGGGTGGGCATCCTTCGCGCACAATCATCCAGGGATTGTCTCCCACTTTCAGTTATCCGTACTTATCGGAAATAAATGCGGCTTTGGCGACAGGTATTTTGGCTTCTTCGGCACTGGTAGAAGAGTCGGTTAAGAAAACAGTGTTGGGAAAACAAATTCGCGATGTGAATAATATTTTGGTATGGGATGGCAAATTCTACCCATCATCTCATGACGACAGTATCGGTGGTCCATTCAAACCTCTGCGACTAGCATATATGTATGTTGAGAAAAAAGTAGGATTGGAGCGGCATTCTTTCTCAACTGCGGGGACGAAAAATTTTTTGCAGAAAAAATTTTCTAATTGTTGGGAGTTTCGTGAAGTTCATTCTTTTGAGTTTGATGAGACAACCGATTTAAATGGGATTCATCTTTTTTATTTGCGAGATCTGGATAAGAAAAGCTTTGCTAAAATTTTGCGTTTATTTATGGGGGGAGGAAAAATCATTTTAGATCGAGGCCAAGCAAGTAATGAACAGATACAAAGATTAGAGTTGTTTGTCTTAGAAAATAATTTGCCGGTTGAACGCATACAATATCTTGGGCCTATTCAAAATATTGCTCTTGGTGAAGGGCGCTTTGTGATGACAGATGTCGCTGCTTCTAATCTGCATAGTCCGCAGGATCAATATACTTTTTGGTCAAAACTATTTTCTAGCTTCGATCTTAAATTTTTCGAGCTGGGTGATATTGATATCCCCTACCTCTGGTGGATTAAAATACCGACAAATCTTGAACTTAAATTTGAAGAAATGCGTAGATTATGTTTATACAATCCAACATCTTACAAAAAGAAAATTCGCTTCGATATTTCAAAGAATTTTGTTTTTGTAAAAATGATTGATAGTTTTCGAACCACATTGCAGACCTATCCCAGCGAGATTGAAGTTCAATTGCTTCCGGATGGTTTTGTTGCTCTTGATTTTGGAAGATTTTCCTAAGGTTGTGGCATGTATTATTTTTTTTATTCCAATTCTCCCAAGCAATGCTCTCAAGGCAATTATGGCATACATGTCATCATGCATTCCAAGGATGAAATGGGCCCTGAAAGTTGCAAAAAAATTTTCCAAACATATCAAAAGTTTGTGCCTAGTTTTTCTATCCCAGAAACACTGGGACTTATCGAATACAGATTATTTGATGATACCCTCTTACTCTTTGATTCTTTAGAAAAACTTCAGGAATTCGTGGTGCAATTTTTGAAAGATAACGGTGAAAAGAGTGCCCGAATTATCGCTATGACCCAATATAATCAGGCCCTCCAGCAATCGAGTCATATCTCACAGGTAGCTTCAAGCGTTCATACTTTGTCTCATGAAGTAACCAATCCCGAGTATCGGGAAAATAGTGGCCTATTTCAGAAAATATTTAAATAACCTGAGTTTGGGCCAGAGTCTATTTGACACGCCGTAGCACTTGGTGCTATTGCAGATCTTTATGAAACGTAAGTCTTTTTTCCAAGTAACTTTCGATGAGTTGTTGGTTGAATTTAAACACAACGGCTTTCCGGTCTATGCTGCTGAGCAAGTTTACTCTTGGATCTATAAGCACTTTGTCTTTGAAATGATTGCTTGGACCAACGTTTCAAAAGTAGTTAAGGCCTATTTAAACGAAAACTATTCTTTCGATCTACCTAAAGTTTTATGGCACGGCCAATCGGTGGATGGCACTCGTAAATTTCTTATTGGTTTGCATGACGGGCAGTCAATTGAAACTGTCATGATTCCGGCAAGAGACCGACTCACTCTTTGTGTAAGTTCGCAAGTTGGGTGTGCCATTGGCTGCCGTTTTTGCCACACCGGTACGATGGGTTTAAAGCGCAATCTCGATGCATCGGAGGTTGTTGGACAACTTATGGCCGTCACCCATCGGTTAAAGGAAAAAGTCACAAATGTAGTTTATATGGGGCAAGGTGAGCCCTTGCATAATTTTGAAAATATGAAACAGGCCACGTTGATTTTAATGGAGGCCAGGGGGTTAGCGCTTGGCCAAAGAAAAATTACCCTTTCAACTTCAGGACTCGTACCCCAGATAGAAAAACTATCCGAATTTCCTCCGGTGAATGTGGCGATAAGTTTACATGCGGCCCATAACAATATTCGCTCTGAATTAATGCCCATCAACAAGACCTATGATCTTGAAAGGCTTTTCAAGGCAATCAAGGAAATTCCCTTAAAGGCCCATCGTTTTATTACTTATGAGTATATTTTAATCGATGGGCTTAATGATCGTCTTGAGGATGCCGAAGCTCTCATTAAACTGTTGGACAATAAAAATTCCAAGGTTAACATCATTCCCTTTAACCAATATCCCGATTCGGTCTTCAAAAGGCCTACTCAAGAAAAAATTCTTTGGTTTCAGAACATATTGAATGCACACAGACTGGTTTGTACCACACGAGTGACCAAAGGAAGTGACATCCTAGCAGCATGCGGTCAGCTTAAAGGCCAAATAGAAAGAATGAATTGTCCTGACTCACAGAATTCTTGAGCTGCTCAGTGCTTACTTCT
>CAYHRT010000228.1:0-6202 GCA_964359085.1 uncultured Bdellovibrio sp.
AAAGCAAGGATACTCGTTGCTCTTTGATCTGGCAGAAACAAAAAAATTGATCCTAGAGAAATGTACGGCCCTGATCTATCTTGATACTGTCACCAAGAAAGCAATTCCCCCACGCCCCAGCGCAGGAGATGATTTCTGTATTCCCTTAGTCTGGAATGAGATTATTGATGTCAACGATGAGAGTGTGATCGTGAAGAATGAAAAACAAGGCACAGAAGTAATATTGCCTTTCACCATCTCTGTAAAAAATGCCCGTATCCAGTTTAACGGCGTTGAGATTAACCTGGTTCCTGGCAGCAGGAATGACTTGCTTCAAAAAATTGAGGCACTTGAATCTGTCAGGAAAGAGAAAGATGAGGCCCTAACACAAATGAGGTCGGTGGAACCAAAGCGATAGGCCTTAGAGACTCTTTTTTACAGCAGTTCACTTTTACCCTCTTGAGTCATCACCATCTTCCCTTAAAATGAGAAGGTGAGTTTTATTCAAAATGTCCGCCTTCTTTGCTTGGGTACTGGAGTGCTCCTGATGGTAACATTGGGAGGATGTGCCGGGACCTGGTATGGCGATGCGGGAGCACGAAAATCGACTTACACGGAAACTCCCACCGAAGGGACACTAGACACAGCACTTTCAACTGCAAATGATAGAACTATCGTTGTCACTTCAGGTGATCCGACCGGCTACAGAACGGAAGGGACAGGCATGCAATTAAGTCTTGCCTATGAAACCGAATTCTTGGTGCAATTTTTGCGCTATTACAGTGTTAAATATGATGATCTCAATTACAGCTATTCCATTGATGGCTCTGATCCGGTACAAAACGACCTCAAGCTAAAGACTCATGGGTATGAATATCTTCTTGGGATCAAGCTATGGATGTTTCATCCTCGGATTGTTTTCCGTTATGATACGGCCGATATTTCTAGTATTGCTGGAGAGTACTCTGACAACAGCCTCTTTATGGGTTATGGTGTAGGCACATACTTCGAGGTTTATAATAATTGGCTGGTCTATCTTGGCTGGGACCGCTACTTTCGGGTAGCAGTTGATCCGCTTTTTTATAGCACCACCACTGAAATTTCCTTGGGCGTCCTCTACCGCTTTGGTAGTCTAGGCGGTAGTAGTGGATCGACTGCGGGGATGCGCTTTGGAAATCCCTTTCGTTAGAGGGCAAAAATTGGCCAAAATAGTAATTCTTTTCGTCTTTACTTTTGTCTTTGCTTTTGGCTGTAGTAGTACCAAAGAAAAAGAATTGGCAGGGAGAACTTTGGTGAGTGGCCATTGCCTGCAGGCCTTTGAAGAAGAATATCAAGGTACACTCAGCAAAATAGTAGACAAGACAAAACAAGTCGTGGGAACGACGGCCAGCTATCTTGTAACCGGAGTTGGCCATTCTACTGATTTGGTTTTGACCTTATCAGGAGGTATTGCTATCGCCGCTCTCCTTTGCTCACCCGTTCTTGCTCTTGAAATCGCCACAGAGGGGGATGGTCGGGCCTCAGGAGAATGCATGGGCAGAATGGCTATCGAAGTCAGCATGAAAGATAAGATGACGACACTAGGGGAGAAGTCTTATAGCGCAACGAGAAGTTGGCGTTGTCCAAATCTTGATCATGTGTCAGTTGGTCTGCGCAAAGTTGCGAGCTGCTATGAAAAAGAAGGCGATCCACTCAAGGCCATGGCCCAACTCAAAGCAATTCGCGAGGAGCAGATCTTTATTGAATGCCTGTCGGCGGTTGAATTTAAAACTGTGGCCGATGAGTTGGAGCGTTTATCCAACTGATGATGAATCCTGGTTGAGAGGTTTCGTGGATGCTTAAAATAATACGATATTTTCTAATCATGACCTATATGGCGATCACCTTTGTTATTGGGATCATTGTTTGCTTCGCTCGCCCCAGTAATTCGAACAATCTCTATTTGTGTGCCAAGATTCTGGCCTATAAATCTTTTGCTATTCTTGGAATAAATTTTGAAAAGAGCTCTATGCAACAACTTGGAGATCTCGGCCCCGCCGTTTATATGAGCAATCACCAAAATAATCTAGATATTTTCCCCGGTGCTGCCTGTATTCTTCCTCGAACTGTGCTATTGGGAAAAAGTTCCGTGATGTGGATCCCGATTTTTGGTCAGTTCTTTTGGCTCTCAGGAAATATTCTTATTGATCGAAACAATTCTGAAAAGGCCAAGGCCTCTATGAAAAAAGTGACAAGGAAGATTTTGGACAAGAAGCTATCGGTGTGGCTTATGCCAGAAGGCACGCGCAGTCGCGGGCGAGGACTTCTTCCCTTTAAGAAAGGTGGCTTTATCACGGCCGTTGAAGCTCAAGTCCCCATCGTACCGATTGTTTATTGTTCCTATACCAAGAAAATTGATCTGTCTAAATGGAGGAGTGGCAAAATCATCGGGAAAGTGCTTGATCCTATTTCCACCAAGGGTCTCACTCTTTTGGATGTTCCGGCATTGATGACGTCGACACATGTGTTGATGAAGGCCACTCTCGATGATCTGGATAAAGAAATGTCATAAGTCGTGAGAGGGTATTATATTGCGAATGCCCGTCTGACAAACCACCAACTGCTCACGAGTAAGATTCCTAGCATTATCCCCTTGAGGACCCAATGGCCACTCTTGCCGGCACCTTTGGTCAGCATGATCATGGGGAAGAGTATAATGACAAAAAAAGCTTGGCCTAATTCAACTCCCAGGTTAAAACCCAAGAGGGCGGGAAGGATTTGGGAACGTGCCAGGGAAAGTTCCCGAAGCGCGCCTGCAAAGCCAAAACCATGGATGAGCCCAAAGAGCGCGGCAATAACCCAGCGACGACCGCGTCCCCGTTCCAAGAGATCCTCGGTAGCGACATAAACAATAGAAAGAGCAATGGCCGACTCAATCCACCTTGACGGGGGACTGGCCAAGCCGAGCGTAGCTATGGCCAAAGTGAGAGAATGTCCCAGGGTGAATCCAGTCACGGACTTGAGAATTCCCAGTATCCCACCACCCGAGAGAGCACCTAAGATGAGCGCCAAGACGAAAAGAATGTGATCGATTCCATCAGGCAGTTGAAGGCCCGCCGTTTGTGAGCGCCATTGTGAAGGAGTGGCCCCGATATGTTCCATCCCCAACACAATAAATCCACCAAAAGAACTTGGGGCAGAGGAGAGAGTAACTTCGCTGACGCCCTTGTCGGCAACGAAAACGCTCTGGTTGCCATCCCAATCAAGTTTGATCATATACAAGAAGCCATTTTCAAGACCGTCCACGGCACTCACCGACCATTTAAGCGCGGTTACTTTTCCGGGGCAGTTTGCCTGTGATTGGAGAAACAGTTGGTGATTAACCACGGCGGCGATTGGCGATACCCAGGTGCAAAGTGTTCCCTCTTGAGTTCTTAGACCGCGACCTTCCAAGAGCATGCTGGCCAAAACCTTCGCCTTTGCCTGGGCCTCCTCGGGAGTCAGGGAGGAGTCAGGAATAAGAGCGACTTCTTCTGAAACCTCCACTTCACCCTCATAAATAAAATCGGCCTCGACTCCATTCTCATTGCTGCGAACCGTGATTGTGAGATTGGCTTGAGCTCGCGTGTGGGCCGGCAAGGGACTTGGCATGAGTGCAAGAATAAGGACAAGGCCTAATACCAAACGCATAAATTAATCCTGGGGTCGTCAGCCTGCGGTCTCGCTGCCTGCGACGTGCTGGACGTGCAATTTGCCTAAGCACATTGCACGCGTCTCGGCCGATCAGTGTGCTTGGGTACACTGATCGCGCCTTGTCTTCCTACCCACGATTAATTTATGGGTTTGGTATAAGATAATGGTCCGATGCATCTGAACTTCCTCATTTCAGATTATTTTCAAATTCCCACAAGACTCGATCTTTCGGCCCTTTCCAGTCGAGATGACAGTTCCATGCGCGCAGCTTGGTATAAAGTCCCAGGTGAGTGCGATCAATGGTCGCCAACTCACCACAAGGACGATGAGTGCCTTTGAGTTTAATACCTTTTACAAATTGATGGATAAGATGCAAAGGATTGTCCAAAGGTGGAGGAAAAATTCCCACCTGATCAAAAGGGGAGAAAATAGCTGTGGCCAGGGCAAAATGCTTAGCTAAGAATTCTTGCTCATCTTCGGCGGTCAAAACGCCTAAGTTTTTTCCGTAGAATTGATAGGCCGTCATATCAACATTTTCGATGGCGCGCAGAAAACCGATGTAATTTTTTCTAAAATCCAGCGACAATTTATGGATATTTCCAAAGTCTAAAAGAATAATTTGATCGCGTTTAAAGAGATAATTTCCATTTTGGGGATCGCCATGCAGGAGTCCCGTAATATAGCAGCAGTGTAAATGAAAATCATACAGTTTTCGGCCCATCTCATTTTTATCGACTTGGTCCCTGCTTAGGGTTTCTTCCAGTGATGCCCCTTCCAAGAGTTCCATAGTCAGCACTGTTGCGCTCGAAGCGCTGGGGATGATCTTGGGAAAGATCATGTAGTCAAATTTCTTAGCGTAGGTGGCCTGGAAAATTTCAGCATTTCTCGCCTCACTTAAATAGTCACATTCGGCCAGGATACTGTCTTTGAGATTCTTAAGAATAGGATCAACGTCCACATCATAGGGGACTAATTTCATGAGTACTGATTTTAAAACCTGTAGGTTTTTAAAGTCACTTTTGATGGCCGCTACCACGTCGGGATATTGAATTTTAATCGCCACTTCCTCACCGCTTGGTAATCGACCACGATGGACTTGTCCGATTGATGCACTGGCCATGGGAATGGGGTCGATTTCTGTAAAAATTGTGCTGATTTTATTATTGAGACCGACGTTCAGAACTTTTTCAATTTCGGCCCAATCCATGGGAGGGGCATTTTTTTGCAGTTCACGAAACAAATTGGAAATTTCTGGAGGAAGAATCAGATCGCCACTGGAAGACAAGATTTGGCCCAGCTTCATGACCGCGCCTTTTAATTCTCCCATGACTTGAACTATTTCTTTTGCGGCCTCAAGCTTTTTGCCCAGAATGGCAGCATCTCCGAGCGTGCCCTCAACTTTTTCCAGCAAGTCTCTCTTCTTCCTTGCAAATTCACTTTTGACAAGATGCCCGCCGGCCTTGATGAGAGAAGAGCCAAGTTTAAGAAGACGTTGTCCGGCCCCTCTTTTCAATGATGCTCCCTTGTCACGTCCCAAACGCATAAATTAACCATGGGGTCGTCAGCCTGCGGTCTCGCTGCCTGCGCCTTGTCCACTCACTGTGCTTGGGCACACTGAGCGTATCCATGATTAATTTATGCATTTGGTATAAATAAACCATCAATCGAGAGGTAGCGCTCACCAGTGTCAAAACAAAAGGTGAGGACCTTCGATCCATTGGGAATGTCGCTTATTTTTTTTGCCACCGCCGCGAGCGTAGCACCGCTCGATACTCCAACCAGAAGTCCTAGTTTCTTGGCCGCATTACGGGTGAAGGAATAGGCCTCATCCTTCTGAACGGTAATAACCCCATCCAAGACCTCGCGATTTAAAATCGGTGGGATAAAGCCTGCTCCTAGACCTTGGAGCGCGTGGGGGCCGGGGGTACCTCCAGATAAGACAGGTGAATCACTCGGTTCCACGGCAAAGACTTTTAAGTTTTTATGTTTAGCTTTTAAAACTTCGGCACAGGCCGTGATGTGGCCGCCTGTTCCAACGCCAGTGATAAGGTAGTCGAATCCTGCAGGAAAATCTGCCAGGATTTCTTGGGCGGTGGTGGTCCGATGAATCTCGACGTTTGCCATATTTTCAAATTGCATTGGCATCCATGCAGGTGCTTTTTCTTGCACTAATTCCCGTGCTTTTTCGATAGCGCCTTTCATGCCCTTTTCTTTCGGAGTAAGCACTAATTCAGCACCGTAAATGGACAGAAGGCGACGGCGTTCAAGACTCATACTTTCTGGCATGGTCAGAATCAGGCGATAACCTTTGACTGCCGCCACCATGGCAAGACCAATCCCGGTATTTCCAGAAGTCGGTTCTATGATGGTAGTATTTTTATTCAGTAATCCTTTCCTCTCAGCATCTTCAATCATGGAAAGGCAAATTCTGTCTTTTACGCTTCCTCCGGGATTAAAATATTCCAATTTTGCCAAGATTTCCGCAGCCGTGGATTCGATAATGCGATTGAATCTAACAATGGGGGTTGAGCCGATTAATTCTGATACATCT
>CAYHRT010000229.1:0-6149 GCA_964359085.1 uncultured Bdellovibrio sp.
ATGGAAGCTATGCGGCGGTTTGATTCATATACCCCCCTCTCCCTGCGGGAGAGGGACCGGGTGCGGGCGCCTTGGTGACCGACACGTTTCTCGCCATCGAAAGGGCTTTTTGAATTTTTGGATCTTGACCGAAAAGTTCGACTCTTACTGTATCCATTTGACCTCCTGTCATTAACACCCTCCAATCCTGGAAAGTGAATTTAGATCGTTTTCTCCTTTAACTTAAGCAATGATAGTTCTGAGCGGGCCATCTCTTTGATGTACTCTGAGACACTTTCATCCTGAAGGAGCCCATTTAAGATGGTCCTGCCCTCATCTACCCTATTGCCTCCTAGCAAGGAAAGTGCCATCAAATAATCAAGCCTTCCCTTGTAACTAGACGTTTTAAAACTCTTATTAAATTGACCTATTTCAGCTAATATTTGTTTATCTATTTGTTTATCCTCACCAGAGTTGTCGGAATTTCGCTGAGATGCAATAGATTCAATCAAAAGATAGTGAATCCTTTGTTTCACGCTATCGATATAAAAATCATTGGTACCAAATGTCTTGGTGTCATTTAGGAGGGCCTTTGCGACACTCCTAAACTTAGTTAAGTCGCCCGATTCGTAGATCGAGTCGGTATAGATCTTCATAAGATCCGCTGTTTCAGTTGTACCGCGAATATCATCTGGAGTCTTTTCCAGGAAGAAACGTTCGAACCATTTTATGGCCGATGCGTAATCTTTTCTGGAGTGAGCTTCAAGTCCACGATACATCAGAACCTTTTTATTATTTTTTCCTGCGGTCTGCGCCAATTTCTCGATTTCTTCCGCCAACTGTTTCCAATCTTTATTTTTTATCAAAATTGAGATTTTGAGTTCTAGCAGATATTCATTAACCGTTTTTACGAATGAACGTTCCACCCAGTAGGGATAGCTCTTCTCCGGTGTATCTTTGAGATGGGTCAGATCTTCATAGATTGCTTGCGTCCCATCGCCCAGGCCCATCATTAAGTAACTTTGGGCAGTAATAAAGTTGGTCTCAGGATCAAAAGCGACTTTTTTAATGTACTTATCATTATAGAGTTCCCAGGTTCTGATAACAGTTGGATAATCGGCATTTTTATAGGCATCGAAGAGAATCCCTACAATTATTTCTGCCCCATCCTCCTCAAAAACTTTTGCATCACGGACATTCATGCCGGCCAAAGGAATCGCCGCTAAATACGATAAGGCCTTTTTGAATTCACCATCGACAATGAGAGTTCGCAAACGCACTAACCACAGTAATTTTTTGATATTAGCGTCGACGAATGTATTAGCATTTCCGGGATTTTCTAAAAATACTCTCGCTTCCTTATCTGCCGGAAGTGTTTTTATTTTTCTTAAATTACGAAGGGCCGCGTAGCGAATTTGTGCCTCATAACGAACAGTGACATCTTGAGAACGATCTATGGCATTTTTATAGAGTGCCAAAGTTAGAGTTGGTTCGCGGTCAGTAATTTCATAAATGAGTCCCAGGCGGACTCTGGCACGAGCGGCTTCAGTATAGTGAGCATAATCCGAAATAAACATATCATACAACGGAATAGCTTCTTCATATTTGGCGCGTCTAAAATAGGCCTCTGCCACGTTGAGAAGAATAGTGGGATGGATCGGTTTCACCAAAGAAGCCTTTTGCTTTTCGAAAGCACGAAGCACAGCTTCGGTATGTCCGAGCTTAAGCTCGGTAAAGATCAAATAGGCCAAGCGAATTTGCCCGGATAATAATTTTTCAACCGTTTTTTCCCCGAGAAAGTCCTCCATTTGATCAATCTGTCCCAGTTGGGCCAAACAATGAAGAATGCCCTCACTGCCAACGCTAGACTCTTCATAGTCAAAATTTTCTTTGCTCTTAACATAGATTTTTTTGGCCTTGTTTAAGGCCTGAACATAGTCCTTTTTTTCCATGTGGTAGACCATCTGGTATTTCAATATTCCTTTGGCCATTTGATAGTCTTTAGTTTTTTCAGACAGAGCATCCAAGGTCTGTAAGGCCATGCGAACAGGGCTTAAATCCCCTTTCCGTATGCCTTCCTTGATAATGGCATTGGCCTTGAGATATTCATTCAGGAGTTGATTTGTGTCTTCACCGTATTTTTGCTCATAGAGTGTGATGGACTTAAACATGAGTCCGTACTTATTTTTCCTATACAGGTTAATCGTCAACTGCATATGGGCCTCTTTCTCATCCTTTTCAAAGAGACGATCCTGTATAGGATAAAAATGCTCCGGACCTTTACGTTCTAAATTGATACCATAATCGAATTTTGGAGCTAAGGCGCTATAATCCCAAAAAAAGGCTGAACCATAACGAAAATCCCTGTATGGTTTTCCTTCTTTCTTGGTCGGTATCGAAATGGGGGTAGCTGCCGCTGCGATAGGCGTTAGCACAGGTTTGGCCTTTGCTTCTGCTCCCTGCAGGCGTACATCCTTTCCATCTATTCTTGGAGATGAATCGCTACTTAAGACAGGGGCTTCCACCTTGCTAGGAGTTCCCTCATCAATCCAAAAATCAATAATATATTTGTTATCTGCATCCTTATAAAAATTAAAAACCTCAACTTGGGCACTGGCCAATGAAACATTAATTTCAGGTTGTTTTCCTTCTGTAACTTCCTTACCAAAGTTGACAGTTTTAAAGTATCTCTTCTGAAGATCAACTTTGCCCAACTGCTCTGCAATTTTTTCTAAGAAAGTGAAATCTAATGATCGCAGGACAAGCTGCTCTGGATGTCTTTCAATCAGTAGTAGATCCTTGGGTGCCATCACAGACCAACGTAAATGAGTCTTGAAATTCTCTTGCACTATTGTCTGGCCGTAACTTGTGTTGGAAGCACTGAAGATGCTGGCAAAGATAAGAGCAGAGATTAAGAATAACCATAAAGGGTGACGTAAACGCAATGTCAATAATTCTAATCTCTTCAAATGTTGTCGGCCCTCCATGGCCAATTAATGTTGTCGGGCATCCTGCCCTCCACCCTTCGGGCTGCTCCGCAGACTCAATTTGCCATCCTGGCAAATTGATGAAACTTCCTGTTCCACGAGATAAGGGCCCGGCAAAAAAGGACGCACAAGCCACACTCTATTTTCCATTCTAACCGGTGATGGAATTTTTAAAAGGAAAATTTTGCTGGGGGGATAATTTTCCTAGCAAAATATTGACAGTGTAAGACTGTCCATTGTTATACGGCTTAGACTGCACTCACTTTCAAGTATTTATTGATCTGATTCATGAATCGCTGAGATTATCAGTCGGCCGAGGGTCTCAAGTCAGATTGGGATTGATCCGCGTTTGGTACCATCATCTGGGAGAGATCATCCATCATCCCTTTCTTTTTTAATTTCTCGATTAGGGTCGTTCTATTTACACGTAGGAGTTTGGAGGCCTGATTTTTGTTTCCACCAGTTCGTTCAAGCGCCTGCACGATTAGGGAATCTTCAATATCTGCTAATGCTTGTTTCAAATCAATCCCCTCGTCTGGAAGGGTGACACAATGTTCATACAGCCCTGGAACTGACTGCCCTTCCACCATTTTAAGTGGAAGATCGGCCAATTTAACTTTATTACCACCTCTCAAAATCACCAATCGCTCAATCAAATTCTCCAGTTCTCTGACGTTACCTGGCCAATCGTAGAGCATTAAGGCCTCAAAAGCTCTGTCTTCAAAATCAATGGCATTGCGACCATCGGCACTCACATATTTTTTCAAAAAATAGGCCACTAATAGGGGAATATCTTCACGTCGCTCGGCCAAAGAAGGAATACGGATGGGAATGACATTCAAGCGATAATAGAGATCTTCGCGAAAATCACCTTTTTCCACCCTCTCTTCGAGATTGCGGTGGGTAGCGGTAATAATCCGAACATCGATAGATATAGTTCTATTGCTTCCAACCGGTTCAATCGTGCGCCCCTGAATGGCGCGCAAAAGTTTCACCTGTAACAACAAGGGCATATCGCCAATTTCATCTAAAAATAAAGTTCCCGTATTGGCGGTTTCAAAACGGCCCATCCGATCACTAATGGCCCCCGTAAAAGAGCCGCGCACGTGTCCAAATAATTCACTCTCAAGAAGTTCATTAGGAATGGCGCCACAATTAACTGATACCAATTTATTTTTAGAGCGGTTTGACAGTTGATGAAGAGCATTGGCGATCAGTTCCTTTCCAGTTCCAGATGGGCCAGAAATTAAAACTGTCGAATCAGAACTTGCTACTTTTTTCACACGCTCAAAGATTTCCTTCATTTTCTGGGAGCGTCCAACCATACCACAAAATAAATCCGCGCCTGCTGGAAATTCTAATTTCAACCTACGCATTTTAGAGGATAGAGGCCGAGATTCGTCGGCATGCAAATCATGGGCATTCCCTGCACATCGAAAATTCTGCACCTCATCTTGGGTGTGCATGAGACTGACAGTAAATGCATCCCCCAACAATCTATCGAGTACATTTAGATCAAAGGGCTTGGTCAAATAGTGAAAAACCCCTTTTTTAGTAGCGGCAATCGCAGTCTCAATAGTCCCAAAACCTGTCATGACAACCGAAGAGAAGCGAGCGCCACGATCTTTCAAAATATCAATCAACATTAGCCCATCAAGGCCACCTGGATCGAAGGTCATATCGGTAAGCAACACAAAAGGAAAACCTGCTGGCCCGTAAAAATCCTTCTGTTCCAAAAATACTTCTGGGGTAGTAAAAAGCAGAATGGGAATTTGAAAGCGAGACTTGAGAAATCTAACAACTGAAGGCCCTAAAAGCTTGTCATCTTCAACAATTACAATTGAAGGCACTAGAACGGCCTTATCAAATGTGCACCTTGTTGCGCTGGCTTCATCTCCAGAGCTGAAAGTATCCTTCAAAAAATCAATATCTCTCATGTGTGTGTGCTCAGATAGTTTCCACTTTGGAAAGGCCACCCTAGAATTAATCCTAGATCAACATCGCCATCCGTGTCAATTTGATGTACAGGACGTACGGAATGCCGACGTGAGCAGGAGCGATCGTCGGCGATGTACGGGACGAACAGTGTGCCTAAGCATTCCTTCTTACATCGTAATATCAAGGAGTTCATTGAACTAATGCAAAAGCTGGAGAATATAGGGTCCAATTTTATCCGGCCCTCCCACCCAGTAGTAAAAAACAACCAACAGTACACAAAACAATACGACTGTGAACATCACATAAGCTGCACTTCGGATAGATTTCAGCCAAAAGATGTAAGCAAACTGGGCAAAGATCAAAATTGTTGGGATGGCCCAAAAAGGCGTGTATCGCAAAATAAAAAAGAGGATGTCCATGTCCCGTTAGAAGTGGGATTTAAGTTCATCAAGCTTATCAAGACGTTCCCAAGGAAATTGAGTCCGCCCGAAATGTCCGTAGGCAGCGGTCTCAGCATAGAGAGGACGCAAGAGATCGAGACGTTCAATAATCGCTTTGGGCCGCATATCAAATAGCTTATTAACCACTTCAGTGAGTTTCCTCAAGTCAACTTTCTCAGTCCCTGAGGTATCCACCAAGAGTGACATCGGTTGGGCCACGCCAATAGCATAGGCCACCTGTACGAGAGCGCGTTCAGCCAATCCTGCGGCCACAATATGTTTGGCAATATGACGAGCAGCATAGGCAGCAGAACGATCCACTTTTGAGGGGTCTTTACCAGAGAATGCTCCACCGCCGTGGGCACCATGACCACCATAAGTATCGACAATAATTTTTCGGCCTGTGAGACCGCAGTCTCCCATAGGGCCACCGGTCACAAATTTACCAGTTGGATTAATAAAAAACTTGGTCTTGTTATCGAGCAATTCAGCCGGGATCACTTTTTTAATGACTTCCTCCCGGACCGCATCTTCGATTTGCTTCAAGCTCATGCTGGCAGCATGTTGAGTAGAAACAACGACCGCTTCAAGGCGTGTCACCTTTCCGTTCACATATTGGGCAGAGACCTGAGTTTTGCCATCAGCACGAAAATCTTTACATGTACCATTTTTTCGTACTTCACTCAATCGCAAGGCCAGCCGATGGGCCAGGTCAATGGTTAGAGGCATATAACTTTGAGTTTCATTATTGGCATATCCAAACATGAGACCCTGATCACCAGCCCCCTGTTCTTTGGTTCCTTTA
>CAYHRT010000230.1:0-6137 GCA_964359085.1 uncultured Bdellovibrio sp.
ACCCATATTTTTGATGGCACCATTGCCGACGCCGACGTCAGCGCCACTGCTAATATTACCTCCACCAAACTGGGCACAGGCGCCGTGGACAACACCGAATTTAATTATTTAGACGGCGTGACTTCCGCCATTCAAACCCAATTTGCCAACAAACAACCCTTGGATTCTGATTTAACTACCATCGCAGGACTCACGCCAACTTTGGATAATTTTATGGTTGGCGACGGAGCGAACTGGACACTCGAAACGCCTACTAGCGCACGGACCAGCTTAGGCCTTGGAACGATGGCGACTCAAAACGCTACCGCTGTAGCGATCACGGGTGGTGCCATTGATGGAACAACTGTAGGCGCAACAACCGTCTCCACAGTGCGTGGTTCAACCATGAAAGCACTCACTAGTTTTATTGCCGAAGATCCTGATGCCGGTACGAACACTGTTACTTTGCAGGCCTCAACCTCGCTTGCGGCGGACTATACGTTAACCTTACCGCTCGACGATGGTACGGCCAATCAATTTTTGTCGACTGACGGTACTGGTATTTTAAGCTGGTCTTCAGGGGTTAACAGTATCGTGGCAGGAAATGCCATTACCATCAGTGGCGGCACAGGCAACGTAACAGTGAACCACGCTGATACATCTACCCAGAGCAGCGTTGATAACGCCAACGGCACTGTCATTCAAGATATTACACTTGATACTTATGGCCATGCCACGGGCATTACCTCCCTTGATCTCGACGGGCGCTATTTTACCGAAACAGAATCCAATACTAACTTTGTGAATGTTAGTGGCGATACCATGTCCGGTGCACTCACCATCAATGCAGACCTCACGGTCACTGGAAATACTACTCTTTCGGGAACCAACAATACTCGCTTCTACGGTATCAATGGCGGTTATGCCACATCAACTGAACTTTATGCTGTTTGGTCGATTTCAAGTCAATACGATGGCGCACCAGGTGATGGCGGCTCTTACGTCGGCACGAATAGTCTCTACGGTATGGGTTTTTGCTATACCAGTAACGCCAATTGTCCTCAGTCGGCCACGACGGGTTTTAGCGGTTTTCAATTCAACGTTGTGGATAACGGTACGGCCAATATCGCCTTAGGCCTTGGAGGCAGTGCCTGGTTCAATGGTAATGTCCGGGCCAATCAGTTTGTTGACGATGATGATACCGCCTATTACCTCAATCCCAACGGCACTTCTAATTTAAGCACTATTACTGCTACCACCATTAGCGGCACTACCATTAGCGCAACAGGACTTATCTCATCATCATCAGATTACATCCAGGCCGATAGTGATGGTAGTGTAACAAATATCGGCAAACATGCCTCTTATGCGAACACCTATAGTGCCTTCTGGAGAAATGGCTTTGATTATTCTATCTTAACCAATGGTACGGACACTTACATCAATGCCCCTACCACAGGTGGTGAAATCTACTTCCGCGATGCTAACGCCACCAACGCAACCCTCTATGACGATGGTGATTTTAGAGTTATTGGTGCGCTAACGGCCTCAGGAACTTTGTCGGCCGTCACTGGTGTCAACATTGATTCCGACGATGTTCAGGCCTACTCTGGTGCGACGCCCGCCGCACTCTACTTGAACTACTATGGTGGCGTTGTTTATACTGCCAAGGCAGGAGTCGCCACCAATGTGCTGGGAGATTTAGATGTGGCCGAGACAACCTACATGGGTTGGGAGAAAATTACGGGTTCCCCTGTCACTTTGACCACTTCTATTGGTGGTATTGCCAACTTCAATGGCGGCACAGCATATTATGCTTCGGCTTCGGCCAATTGTTCGGTAGGAAAGGTGCTCTTAGGAGGTGGATGCAATTGTAATTCTTCCTACAACTGCAACTTAGTTCAAAGTTCTCCGTTAGATAATGATACCTGGGATTGTCAAGCCGTCGCAAGTGCAAATACCTACACCATCACGGCCTATGCAATCTGCGGCAGGCTAGGAAATTAGCTCCGATAATTATAATATAGAATTATGCCAGCTAACAAAATCATCTTGGGCCTCTTTTTCATCATCGTGCTCTTAATCGGTGTAATCTTTGGTATGTATCTTTCTGGTCGAGATCGGGCCGGGCGAGAGCAAGAACGGCTTACTGAAAAAGAAAGTTCCATATCTTCTGAAAATGGAGTTGCCAATACTGATTCTCAATCATCCACGACTCCTTCCACAAAAAGAAATTCGCAACAACTCAGTCAACAAGAGTATTGGATATCCTATGACAATATTGAGGTTAGCAAATTCGGCCATGCCGCTTGGTTAGTGCTCAAGGAAGCTGGCAATATTATCATCGAGAAGTGCCATGCACCAATTTATGATCTTTCTAAAATACCAAAAAATGCTCATCGCCTTCCGACAATTGAGGCAGAGTGCATAACTCTCGTCAGCGGAAGAATTCTCAAAATCAGTAACGACGCTATGCTAGTTCAAGATACCAAACATGGACAAATGACGATTCCTTACCGCTTACAGAAAAAATCAGACAATGAGGAACTGGAGATTACTATTGATAATTCAAACTTTTCCTTGTTACCAGGCAGTAAAAATTCGCTCACAGATCGATTAAAACAACTCCCCTCCGTCAAGGCAGAATATGAACGTTATATTCGACAAGGGGTTCCCTCACTCCAGTAATCGCAGATTTTTGGCTGGCCTGGTTTTACTATCAGGCCAGCCAAAAGATATCTTATAAGGCCTTAACTCTTGCGGGAGTAGCGTGTCGCGATGACTTCTCCTTTTTTAAAGCATTTTTTACAATCCCGGCCAAGGTATTCATTTCCACCCCCAGGATTTCCATGCAATCATCCGCACATAAAATTCCCACCACTTTTTTATTGACGTTCACGACGGGAACTCTCCGCACACCATTCTTATTCATTTTTTGAATGGCGGCCCCCAAACCCTCATCCACCGATGCCACCGTCACTTTCCCTTTGATAAATTCACCGGCCTTACGCTTAGGATCCAATTGTCCTTTTTTAGCAAATTCTAAGACCAAATCTCTGTCGGTCACAATGCCAATGACACCTTCTTGCACTTCGGCCTTTCCATTTTTTGTTTTTGCAATAATCACATCACCAACATGTCGATCCAGCATCACTTTGGCCACATCGGCGAGAGATGTCGTCGCAGGAACAATGACGAAATCTTTTTTCATAAACTTTTCTAAACTCATAAATACTCCTTTCAAACATTGAACAATATTTATCCAAACTGAATAAGCAAATATTATAGGTATTGCTGAGCATATTCACGTTGACTTATTTGAGCGAAGTCATTGTTTAGTATCATCAAGACGAAGAATGTCGATCACATCTTGGAATGCTGAGTACATGTTCTGGCAAATGGGAGCGCGAGGAGCCTCTTCTCGTCAATGGATTCTCCGTCTACTTCACAGACCCCATAATTACCTAATTCAAGTCTCCGTAGAGCATTGTCAATTTCTGTCAGCTCCTTCCTTTCAATTTCATTGACGGCATCAATAATACTATCATTTTGCTCGGAAGCTGCTTGTTCGTTCAAATCTTGCTCGAGGGCGATCCCATTTGCTGATCTTTCCATCTGCCGTCTCCTAATAACATCCAGGATGTCTTCTCGTCTTTTGAGTAAATTCTCCCTTATTTTCACCGTAAATTGCTTCATCGTTATTCCTTGTTATTCAGGAAGCCTATCGTAATTGAATCAGCGCCATCCATCCGCTGCAATGATTTGAAACATTATTATTTTGAAATGAACTAAGATCATGCCAAAGATTAACGGAAGTATCCACTTCGCCACATCTTCAATGAGCGTCGAGTATTTTTTAGCTGAAGAATAACTTGCTTCTATCGTAATAAAGCGATATGATGTTTTCATCATGAGTAAGAAAAGTAACATCTGCTGCGATATTGAATCGCAAAAATACGATCTCAGACCTGTCGAGGGTAAAGAAGCAGATGAAGAGCTCGCCTTACTCACCAAGGCGTTGGGGCACCCCGTTCGCGTTCAAATTCTTAGACTGCTCGCTCGGCGACAAAACTGTATCTGTGGCGAGATCGTCGAAAAAATCGAGAACTTGGCGCAATCTACGGTCTCCCAACATCTTAAAGTTTTAAAAGAAGCGGGCCTAATCAAGGGCGAAGTCGAAGGCATAGCTATGTGTTATTGCATCGCTCCCCATGGACTGAGACGTCTAAAAGTTTTGGTGGCAGGCCTATGAAACAGTTGTCTTTTCTTGATCGCTTTCTCACAGTCTGGATCTTTGCCGCAATGGCCGTCGGGGTCAGTGTAGGACATCTCTTTCCAGGTTTTGTTCCCCTATTAAATAAATTAAGTGTCGGAACCACATCGATTCCCATCGCCGTAGGGCTAATTCTTATGATGTACCCTCCGCTGGCCAAAGTTCGCTACGAGGAAATGGGCCCTGTGTTTCGTAATTTTCGTGTGCTAGGTCTCTCGCTTGTTCAGAATTGGATTGTCGGCCCCATCTTGATGTTTTCCCTGGCCCTGATTTTTCTTCACGACAAGCCGGACTACATGATCGGGTTGATCATGATCGGCTTGGCACGTTGTATCGCCATGGTGATTGTTTGGAACGATCTGGCGAAAGGTGACACTGAATATTGCGCGGGGCTTGTTGCGTTCAATTCCATCTTTCAGGTTCTTTTTTACTCTATTTACGCCTACCTTTTTGTCACTGTCCTACCCTCCATCTTTGGCCTGAGTGGAGTTGCGATCAATGTCAGCATCGGTGAGATCGCGAAGAGCGTCTTTGTCTATCTCGGGATTCCATTTATCGCTGGGATTCTTACGCGTTTCGGATTGATCCGACTCAAAAACAAACACTGGTATCATGAGACATTCATTCCAAAGATCAGCCCGATCACGTTAATTGCGCTCCTTTTTACAATAATCGTGATGTTTTCGCTGAAGGGCGAGATGATCGTGCAACTTCCCTTCGACGTCATTCGCATTGCTATTCCGCTCTTCATCTACTTCGTTCTCATGTTTTTCTTTTCCTTTTTCATGAGCAAAAGAGCGGGTGCGACTTATGAGCAGGCGGCCACTCTATCTTTTACTGCATCGTCGAATAACTTTGAATTGGCCATCGCTGTGGCCATCGCCACCTTTGGCATTGATCACGGTGCTGCCTTCGCAGCAGTCATTGGTCCCTTGGTGGAAGTGCCGGTTCTGATCGGATTGGTCAATGTTTCGCTTTGGTTAGGTAGAAGATACTACAGCTTGAAGGAGGCGCGCGCGTGAGCATCAATCCCAAAGTTCAGATCAAAGTTCTCGTCTTTGAAGGCTGCCCGCACGCCGAGGCGGCGCTCAAGCTATCACAAGCCGTCGCCAAGCGGTTCGACCCGGAAATCATCGTCGAGCGAGTTCCCGTCGACACACCCGAGAAAGCGATCGAGCTAGGATTCCTCGGTTCTCCCTCAATTCTGGTTAACGGAAAAGATATAGAGAACAAGAAAACATCCCACGGCACTCTTTGTTGCCGTACCTACGCGGATAATCTAGGAATCCCACCCGAATGGCTCATCGAAGCCGCCGTATTGCGAGCGGTAAACGCGCGAGGGTTGCTTTTTCTTTGTGTGGCAAACTCCGCTCGTAGCCAAATGGCCGAAGGGATTGCGCGCACACTTCTGCCATCCGAAATTAAGGTTTGGTCTGCTGGCTCCCATCCAACCAAAGTGCGCCCCGAGGCAATCACAGTTCTCGATGAGATTGGCATCGATATTTCAGAGAACTATTCAAAAAACGTGATCGATATTCCAGTCAGCGAAGTTGATACAGTGATCACACTTTGTGCAGAAGAGGAATGTCCACTCTTTCTCGGCAAGGCAACGCGACTTCATTGGGGTTTGCCAGATCCTGCAGGAATGCAAGGTTCCAATGATGAGCGGTTGGCCAGCTTTAGAAAAGTTCGCGATGAGCTTTATCGGCGAATTGATCTTCTTAAGACATGTGAACACTCTGGAGGCCGGTGAACAGGCAAGATCGAAAGTTTTATTGTGAAATATTATATGTCTTGAGTTTGATCTCTTTTACCTGCCAAGTCGCAACACCTGTGCCGTATCCTGTGGTGTCAGCGCATCCTAGGTTGTTTCCTGGTCTGAGTG
>CAYHRT010000231.1:0-6056 GCA_964359085.1 uncultured Bdellovibrio sp.
TGTGCGTCCTTGAACTCCTTTGCCAGACGACTTCTCGCTACGACCCTAATCCCAAACTCAGGTTTAAACTCTATAAAACGTGAACCCAACCCTATTGTCAACGTGCTTTTAATTGGTTATGTTTCCACGCCGCGAATAACTGATGGTGTTGCTGGAGGATTATATGGCAAAAGGGCCACGTGTAATTGTGACGTTAGAGTGTACCGAAGCAAGGAAAGATGGAAAAACACCATCACGCTATACGACCACTAAAAATAAAAAAACGACTCCTGATCGTTTGGAAATGAAAAAGTATAATCCCCACTTACGTAAACATACTTTGCATAAAGAAATTAAGTAGCTTTTTACTTCTCATTATTTAAGTCAACCATAAGATTGCAAGGTGATTTTTCTTTTGTTTATTTCCTCTTTATTTCCTGTTTTGTCCTAAGTCTTGGCCTTATAAAATCCGATAAAATCTTGGGTTCGTGGTCTTTTTCCTGGAGTCTTATCTGGCCTTAAAAATCCTATTGGCCGATCCGTCAAATGAATGGCTAGGCCAAGCGGCGAGCTATCTGAAACAGAATTTGTACGAAGTAGAGGCCGTGAATACTGGCAAGAAGGCCCAACTGGCTTTGTACAATGGCAAATATTTTGCAGTTGTTCTCAATCTCGAGATTAAGAATCACACGGGCGTGGAAGTCTTAACGTTTGTACGGGCCAAGCATATCGGACAGCGGGTTGTGGTGATGCTGGATAACTTAGAGATGCTTAAAAAGGATGATTTGGACGTGGAGAAGTTGGTTAAAATGGGTGCCACTGAAGTCATGGTTCGGCCATTTACTTTAGATCAGCTTAGAGAAGTTTTGGAAGGACAACAAACCATTAATGATTTGGTGAAAAATATTCAAAAACCCACTGGCCCGACAGTGGAAGTGGAAGTGGCCGAATCAGATGCCAATTTCACCAAAGTGAAAATTGAAGAGTTTTATACCGGGAAGGCCATCCTGTTTAATGTTTATATTA
Organism: uncultured Bdellovibrio sp.; assembly: GCA_964359085.1. GTDB lineage: Bacteria > Bdellovibrionota > Bacteriovoracia > Bacteriovoracales > Bacteriovoracaceae > GWA2-49-15. The sequence goes on from CAYHRT010000231.1 coordinate 1,006, forward strand.
AATTGGGTGCGGATAAATACATCAAAATTCTTTATGCCGGCGATACTTTTTCCATCGACAGATTGAACCGCTACAAAAATGAAAAGGGTGTGCAGAGTTTATATTTCCATAACTCAGATCGCAAAAGATATATCCAATACTGTAATTTCCTCGCATCTAAAATTATCACCAGCGAGAAAGTGAGTGGCCAAGCCAAGGTTAAAATGATGAAGGCCACGGCCGAAAAATTAATCGAGGAGGTTTATTCGGTAGGGATCAAGCCGCAAGCGGTGGAGGAAAGCAAACAACTGGCCAGTAACATGTACCAGTTAATTGAAAACCAGCCAGATCTCTTTCAAGTTTTGCGAGCATTTCAAGAGTTTGATCCCAGTGCCTATACTCATTCCTATTCGGTGACACTTTTTGCTTCGGCCATCATCAAGCAGTTTGAATGGCAGTCCAAGGTGATGATCGAAACTACCGCTCTTGCCTGTCTCTTGCATGATGTTGGGAAGATTAAGATGCCCAAAGAACTCATCGAGAAAAGACCATCGGGAATGACCCAGGCAGAATTAGAAATTTATAAAAAGCACCCCCAATTTGCAGATGAAATTTTGAGCAACAATCTCATGATTGGACAAAATATCCGCCAAATTATTCTTCAGCATCATGAATATTTTGATGGCTCAGGTTTTCCTAACGGACTCAAAGGCAACAAGGTGCTGAGCATTTCCAATATCATCTCGCTGTGCGATGACTTCGTCCATTTTATGGTCACGGATCAAACTTCGCCTCCCGTAACCCTCAAAAAAATGTTAGCAAATGCTGATTTAGTGAAACGATATAATAGTTTAATTCTGCAAAATTTCATTAAGGTTTTTGTCGATCCCGATAAGCTTACTAAGGATCGCGCCTTACCCACTAATTCGCGCCTGGTTCCCCGTAAGCTTTCTGCTTAATAAAATAATTTCTTTATGGGAAGTTTTTTTAAGCGTTGTACTGAAAGTTGTTCCCATATTTTGAAGTAGTCTTTTGATACCAAATAGGGATATTGCAAATGCTTGGTACTCATTAAAAAATGTGACCGCTTATCGATTTTAAGTTCAGGCGTTGCTTTTTCTATGAGATCACTAATGGCATATTCCACAATCGTGCCGCCGGCCAATTCCACTTCCATCGTCCATAAGGGCGTAGTTTGGGCCTTGGCGATAATGACTTGGGCATTTTCTGGAATTTCATCCAAGATTGCCTGGGCCTTGATAGCAAGAAATTCTTTTAATAACTCATTGACCAGGTCTTCTTGTAACGAATTGCCGGCATCATCGGTCCATTCTTTGTTGCCTTTCTGTATGGCCTTAAGAATGAGACTATGATCATTTTTAAGGGCGCGATAAAAAGTAATAGATTTTACTCGTTCTGGCGGGTAGGGGGCCACTCTTGATTCAATAAATTTGGCCAAGTCAATAGTTTCTAAATTTTCACTAACTCCATCAATATGAAAAATGGCATTTTTGGTATTGACTGAAATGTAGGTGGAGTTATCAATGGAGTTACTCAAACCGAAACGAATGGCCCATGTCTTTCCCTCTTGATTTTTAAGATCAACTTCCAAAACAGGTGTATCAAGTGAGAAATTGTAGGTGTTGATGGGCTCAAGCTCGTAAACTTTACGAATTTTTAATTTATAGAGTTGCGCAATGATGGTGTGGATGGGGGGTGTTGCTGCCGGGAGCATTCGGGGTTTAGTCAATTGCCATTCAACAGATTCAGTCCCGGGTCGATTCAGGAGAAAGTCACCTAAACGATTTTTAAAGCGTATCTCAATTAAATTCTCAAAATCTCCTTCTTTAAAAACCAGTTGGGTTTCCTCGACCTGTGATTGACCTATTTTGGGCGCCTGGTAGAAATCAGTATAGAGTGCCACGGTGAAAGTGAATAAAACAAAAAAGAGAAAGAGAAATGTCGAAAGGGTATGTGATTTGGCCATGGAACGATAGGCTCGCTTTTTCCAATGTAGGTTGCTAGGATACAGCTAAGATGCAGGCAATTTTAGCTTGAGGCCGGGGTGGCCGTATAGAGGATTTTATGAAATGCAATTTTTCGCAGAAAAATAGAGGGTAAAATGAACATATCTAACTCAAGTATCGACCTTATGGCCTCCCTCAAGACGGGCGGTCTGATCATGATTCCCTTAGTGATCTGCTCCCTGTTGGTATGGGCCGTTGCCTGTGCCAAATGGCTCTCCATACGCAATTTCAAAAAAGAATTGGCCTTAATGAATCAAAAGATCCCTGTACTTCTGAGTGAGAAGAAAATTCATGAAGCCAAGGGTTTGTGTCAGATGGTGGAGTGTCTGGGTCCCTCCATGCATGCGATGTTGCAAGGTCCAGGAGATAATAGTGAAATGTGGAAGGCGCGAGTAGGGCGGCGATTGGCCGAAGCCTTTGTGGATTTGAGGAGTTCAATGTGGATACTGGGCACCATCGGCCCATCGGCACCTTTTATAGGTTTATTCGGTACGGTTGTGGGTATTATTAAATCTTTTGAGTCGATTGCCCTAACCGGAAAAAGTGGTTTTAACGTTGTGGCTGGAGGCCTAGCTGAAGCCTTGGTGGCCACTGCGGCCGGCATTATGGTCGCCGTTATGGCAGTTGTTCTCTACAACTATTTTCAGACCCGCTTTAGCGAACTGCAAGGACGCACACGCAATCTTCTGGAAGACTTCATGGATGTCATGTTGGAACCGAAACCAGGTAACAAGCCAGAGAACGGGTGAGGTAAACATGTCTTTCAACCACTCACCATTAACTGATCAAGAGTCCGGACAGGATCACAGTCATATTCAGTCCGAGATTAACATGACCCCTTTGATCGATATTATGCTCGTACTCTTAATTATTTTCATGGTGACTTCCTCTGTCTCCATAGATTCCGGACTGGATATCGATCTTCCCAAAACACAGAGTGTTCGTGCTAAAAATGAGGATAAGTCTGTCCTGATCTCACTCGATAGGTCAGGAGGATTGTATGTGCAAGGGAAAAAAGTTGATTCTGAGAATTTATTGTCAGCAATACAAACTTCACTGGTCGCCGAGTCTGCCAATTTGGTGATTTTTCAAGGTGATGAAAATGCTAAACTAGGCCAGGCCATGATCATCATGGATACAGCTAAGCGTGCGGGCGCTCAAAAATTTGCCATTGCAGCTGAAGAAGAAAAACACCCAAAACAATAGGTATTACAAGTCTAGATTGCTCAGGTCATCCAGCCCATCCGCATCAGCGGTGGGTTTTTTGGGTTTCACTTCTTTCTTGAAAGATGAAAGATCGGGCTCAATAGATTCTAGAAACTCGCGTAGAAGGGTGCGCTCTCCAGGTTTTAAAAAAGTAAATTTGACACTGAGGCGATAAGGCAGTTGTTGTCCGCTAATAATGCGGCTCTTCATACTGTAGTGGCGACAATAGAGAACGTCAGCGTTGACAATAAATTTTTTGGGTATGAGGAACTCAATAACGATGGCCTGGCCTGCAGAAAAGCGCCGTCCTACGAAGAAAGACATTTTATCCATATGGATTTCGCCCAATACCGTGCGCCCGTGGCAAAGTTTGGAGGGTTCTATTGTTGGTGTTTTTTGACGAATCGTAATTGTCGTGGCGATTGGGTCGACCTCGGAAGGGACTTGTATTTCGGTCGGGACTTCCGTTAATGTTGGGGATTGAGCTTGAACGTCGGTCGCCGTCTCGTCAGTTCCAGGAATCGCTCCAAATTCGGGAGTGACTTCTGGGGTTGCAGACACATCCTTTTGCCCTCCCTTAATAAGGTTCAGGGACGGCTTATTATCTTGAACTGGTGCGCCCGCTCCCGGGCCGGCGGAATCTGAGGCATTGGGCGTATATTCGCTGATAAGTCCTTGCAAGTAACTGGCTTCGTCGTCGTCAGTCTTCGAACTATTCGGTGAACTATTCGGTTCACTTCCTTGGGCCAAATGTTCCTTGATACGGGATTCGACTTCATCTCGTAGGGACCAAATTCGAAGGGAGATTTTTTTGATAAGAACAGGATCGTTCGAGTGTTGGTGAATCATTTTACTTGGCCCTCACAGATTCTATTTTAGTATAACGCCTAGCAGAATTGGAGACCGAGGATAAAAGGGCAATTCTTTCCAGGATGGGTGAGCGGTGCAGCATACCAATACGCTTTTTATATAACAAAAAAATATTGAGGCCATGGAAGGCCTTGATAAGGCGTTGAAGGAGTAACAACATGAGAAAGATCGTGAGAAAAATTGGATTGTGTATTCTTGCAGTCCCTTTGGCCGTCCCTCTACCGGGTATGGCCACAGTGGATTTGAAGTCCGCCCATGTTCCCGGGGAACTTATTATCAAATTGAAGGATGGAGTGAGCGTCTCTCACTTCGTGGGTAACAAGCAGCTAAACTCTTTGTGGTCAAAATCGTACCACGTAGGGTTTGGAGATTTGGTGCATGTGAAGGTGAGTGATAAGGCCGATTTGGGCAAAACTATCTCCAGCATCGCGGCCATGGAAGGAGTTGAATACGTTGAACCCAACTATATTTATACAGTGGGAAAACCTGTTCATACTCTTGCCCCAAATGATCCCCGTTTTGGACAACTGTGGGGTCTCAATAATACTGGTAATAATTCACCAGATGGAACACGTGGTGTGGTCGGAGCTGATATCCAAGCATTCCGAGCGTGGGAAATAACCAAGGGCTCACGTCAGGTTAAAATCGCCGTGATTGATACGGGTATTGATTATAATCACGAAGATCTCAAGGCCAATATTTGGACCAATGAAGCCGAAGCTAATGGTAAACCTGGGGTGGACGACGATAACAATGGCCTTGTTGATGATGTTCATGGGTATGACTTTGCCAATAAAGACGGAGACCCACTTGATGGACACGGCCATGGAACCCACGTTTCAGGCACCATCGGCGCGATTCACGATAATGGTATCGGAGTTGCTGGCGTCATGGCCGACGTGACCATGGTGGCGGTGAAATTTTTATCTGATGCCGGTTCAGGCACAACCGCCGATGCAGTTTTGGCCA
>CAYHRT010000232.1:0-6000 GCA_964359085.1 uncultured Bdellovibrio sp.
ATGGAGTCATAAAATTTTTCCTTAATAGGCATGGGCGGGATGGGCGCCAATGCTCACGTTAAACTGCAGAGTGAAGGTATGATCCTCTTTCGCCTGCCCTTGAGTCTGTAAATTATCATACTGAAACCTGATGCCGGAAAATTCGGAGGGGAAAAAACAAAGAGCACTCCGCTTGTTTTGAAAGGGAATGCTGGCAGGGTGTGGGAGTCCCAAGTACTCATAGCGAGTTTGAATCCACCAGCGGGCGGCAAATTGATATTGAATCCAACTTGCCATTCCGCCTAAGTGCTCTGCTTGTTCACCTGTGGTTGCGTCGGTCAGTCCCTTGCGTTTGCCATCTAAAAATTCATTCGACCAGATGAACGCATGGTATTTTCCTCCCTCAGCCAGCCGCCATTTCAAGGTGAGATCGCCCGCCAAGAGCGTGCTGGTCTTATCAAATTGATTTTTTCCAGTAATTCCCGAGAGGCCAAGCTCCAGAGTCAGATCGTCTGTGAGATCCCATAAATTTTTGAGATGGGCGAGAGCGCCAGTTTGGCCACTACTGGGACTTTGAAACAGATTTTCATTGGCGAGACTAATTCCTTGGAGAACTATTTCGGAATACCAACTGGTGGGGATAAGAATCGCCGCCGAAACGGCGGATTCATTCAGACCTTCATCACCGACCAGTTGTTGATAAATAAGTGGAGCATCGATAAAAGGAAAAGCGTGGGTGTGAAGTAAGTTATGCTTACCCAGGGCCATTTTGAAATGCCCCGCTCTCAATGTCACCTGGGGTAGGGTGAGCGTTTCAAGGTACACTTCTTCTGGGTCGATACCATAGTCAGTCGCGCCCGATTCTTGCGCTATACCCAGACGAACCACGCCTCTGAAATAGACATCAACATCGGAAGAGAATTGCAGCTCGGCTTCCTGGAGCGAAAAGCCGTTATGCGGAACTTGAGTGCGATCTTCTGAAAGATTGGAGCCCCTCTGCAAGAGGCCTAAAAAATTTGCACTGATGTCAGGATTAAAAACTCTGCCTTTGGAAATTTGAGGCGTAGTTTCAGTGGCACTTTGCGGCCAAGCTACGGGGAAGTTCAATAAGATAAGCAACATCGCAAAAACCACATAGGCAGTAAAAGCATTCATGTAAAATAAAATCCTTTTTAGAAGATAAATTTAAAAATTGGAAATGCCGATTAAACCAAAGGAGGTGCGCGGGCGGAATAAAATGCTGAAAAGTATGTTGATGAAAATGTGGACAATCGCAAAAATGAATCAATAGGATTTATTAAAGTTAACGCAAAAGTATCAGCCAACAGCATTTTGAAAGTGTGGCCCTTGTAAAATGCGCAATATTTACATTCATGCGCGTTCAGGTGAAGATCATTAATTTGCTGTTCATACGGATGATGAGGCGATGGCAACTGCTGAACGGAATGCTGGGCCATGTGATGATAGAAGGCCACAGTCTGAAAGCTAAAGCATCCAAAGAAAATTAGAGTGATCGTGAGAGTGATAAAGACAGATATTTTTTTGAAGCACATGCAATTTAAGTCTATGTGGATAGGCGCAAACAAGCAATATTTTTTGCCATCCGTATTTTCTCACAAGTCCTTAGGTGCCAGGGGGCAGCCCGCGTTACGCAATTTGACTATTAATTCGGGTCGCAATTGAGTGGGAGGTGGGCCCTCAGGTTTGAAATCTGAGAAGAGATTCTGGGGAAGTAACGATGAGCCATTTGTCATGGAATAATCGCGCCCCATCAAAAGGGCGAAAGTTCCATCGCGCAGCATTTTTTCAGTGGCCGCCTGAAATTGGGCAGAGGAAATAACCTGATTATTGAATGCGCCACTTGAATAGTGATAATTGCACACCAGACCAGGATCTGCCTGGGCGATTTCTTTATAAAATTGAACCTGTGATGAATAGGCACGACATTCATCCACTATGCCGTCCTGGTCCCGCTCGCGTTTAATGAGGTCAAGCTTGAGCTGTTCAGCTTGAAAACAGGTGGTGCATGTTGGTGTAAGGTTATTGTCAGGGCAGCAGCTCTCTTGTTTTTTACGAAGAATCTCTTCTTGATCAAGATAAGCATCCTTAATCTTCGTATCTTCTTTGAGATGACAGCTATGCTGCATTTCATGTTCGAGAGTATGTAGAATTTCAATCGGATCACTATCGGGATTGAAGATAATGCGTTTTATGTAACGCCTCTTTCCGTCATCTGGAGGAGTAAAATATTTGCTTTCCTGGATTACCGAAAGCTTGTTGCTGTGTTTAGCGTCTCTTGCCACAAACATGGCAGTAATTCCCCCCACCGCCCCAGGTGGAGGGGCCACAAATTCCTCTCCCACAAAAGGGTCTTCACGAAAATTCTGCCAGCAAGCGAGTGCCTTTCTTCCCTCTTGAGTGAGATTCATAGTGTCCATCATCGCCTTAAGATAGTTCTTGCGGTATTCATCGGGATTTTTGGTCTTCTCGGCGGCGGCGATAGCGCTATTTTTACCAAAACGGTTTATCAAGTCATGAAGTTTATTTGTGAGCGGCCCGCTCGCCGTTTCAGTGGAACTCCTTCGCCTATCAAGCATAATTGCTGCGGCCAATAGATCGAGGGCCTTTTTGAGCTTCTCCTTTTCTGCCTTTTTCTTCGGGTCGATATAAAAAATCGCATCATCGGGATTTAGATTATCGGGGAGACTACGAAGAATATCGACGACACTTTTTGCCAATGGCACAATCTGGTGTGCGTTCTCTGAAGAAGCATAGAGTCGGCAATGCTCAACAATTGATTCTCGTAATTCAATAAATTTATCGATTTTTTTTAGGTCCTTTTTATCGTTACATAATTGTTGAATGTAAGGCATGCGTGGAGACAAATCGGCAACGGGCGGAGGTAGCTGCGAAAATGCGCCGAACTCCATAACGGCCAGAATGACTCCAATGATCCGAGAATCAATCATCTGAATATTTTAACAAATATGGGCACTGGATGCCATGAGGTGAAATAGGACTTTTCTGCCCCTTGCTTAAAATTTCCTTCACACAGATTGTGATTTACAACGGTGCTGGTTTCTCGGAGCAAGTTCTCGCGCCGGCATCTATTCTTTGTCAAAAAGCAAACGGTATGCCGTCTTTCGATAGCGGTTACTAAGGATGAGAAAGATGCTGGCACCAGTATCTTTGGTGATGTCGTTTTCGCTGTAATTGAGGTTCTGTAAAGCATCCGCACTTGTGACTCCTGACCCAGTGGCGGCAGAGGTCTTCATCTTTCTCTTTGCTTCCTCATCATCGAGTCTTATTTTTGCTATCACATCTTTAGATACACTTCCTACTTTGGGCGGATGCTTTAGATCTTTTTCTTCAACCAAAGCACTGGCCTTCTTTACTTCGGAAGAGTCGCCCCCCATTAACTGACCCATCATGGAATTAAGCGCTGAAGGTGGGTATTTGCTAAAGGCTGTAGCAACACCTGCCATGAGTTTTCTTCTCATTTCTCGTTCTGCATCCTCAATGGAGTCGAACGGTAATTTCTTTTTGTGCTTTTTTCCGTAGTCAATTAACTTACTGCCGATCTCTTTTTTTATCCCTTTAAAGGCGGCAAAGGAACCTTGGTCATACTGCCGCAATTCATTACTGGCCCGCTTTCCACTGGCAAGGTTATTGGCAAAATCTCTCGAATTTTTTACTCCTGCAAGGAGACTCCCAGGTACTTCTACGATGTTATTTACAGGCACATTCTTGGAGTTATCTTCAATCACCGGTGGTTTGCCTTTGCATGCAAGATCGGCTTTTAAGGGGAGTTTCTTTGGATCTCCTGTCACACAGCTGCCTTGCAGGTTATCGAGTCCTTGCAGTTCAGTTGAATTTTCAATAGGCCCACCTCCCGTGCCTCCGGGTGCTGAACTGACATCGCCGCCTTCGACCTTGGTTGGGGGTGTTGGAGTGATGGCCTTAAGTTTTGTCAGAAGCTCTTTGTAAATGCGAATCCGTTCTTCTAAGCGAGCTTTTCTATCGTTGATAATATTCATGGCATCGTGGTCGTTGTCGGTGAAGACCGACATCGCAACTCCTCTCACCATTCCGTTATTGGCGGAACCAGCGAAAGCCGTTTTTACTTCAACCAGGATTTCATCAAAGACATCTTTTAACTGTTTTTCAATCCCTAGGTCTGCATAGGGATTATCTTCGGAATTTTCTTCGGGATTATCTTCTGCATGGGCCTTGGAAATCTTCACCGTTTGGAAAAGCATTTCAAAAATGTTTTGTCGCAGGGTGGGAGTATTCTGCTGAACAGTGCTCTGAGGACACATGTCGAGAGGGGCAATAAAACCTTCAGAAAAGGCCAAACCGGCGGCAATGCCATAGAAAATAGATGTGGTCTCCATGATATCTGAAAAAGTATCGGCCTGTTTGACTGCCTCTTCCGTTTGCTGAATGGCCACATTTATTGCTTCGACTTGGATCGAGACCAAATCTGCTTTAACATTGGTGAGAATAGTAAGTCTGCGCTCAGAAGCCAGTTTGATTTTACCAATTTCTTCAACCCACCCGATAATAAAACCAAGTGAGGAATTTCCAAAAGTTATGGCGGATGTTTGATTGACACAAGTAAAACCAAAAGGAATGCCAAGAACTGCTGTGGCAATAGCAACCATGAGGGTATGGAATTCTGGATCGCTATAGACGGCACTTACTCCGCCTCCGGAACCTTCGCCACCGCTGCCCATGTCGATGACTTGGCCAGAATTCATATCTTGCTCGGATAGCGCCTGACGCCTCCTGATTTCGGCCTGAATTTCTGCCTCACTCATCCCCGGATTATTTTTTCGCACAGAAGCTTCGATATCTTGGTAAGCAGTCTCACAATTACCGTGGCCACTCCCTTGACCACTACCTTGGCAGTTTCCCCCCTCTGCATTTGGTGGGGGTGTTTCGTCTGCTGCAACTCGATTGATGGAAATCATCTGAAGGGAGTTTAAACAAAAACACAACAGGTAGATCAGGATCTTGCGCATCATAAAATTCCTTATGAGATGAGCTATTAAGGTGGTATTTTATCAGATAAGAGGTACATTCATCAATGTCAACTTTTGCCGCTCTCACATGAACTACTCTTCTTCCACATCAGGACGCGGCAGCACGAACGCGCGTAACTCATCCCAGGCCCGATCAAGCGTTGGCTGCGGTACCATTTGCAAAAGGGCGGTTTTGCGATCGCGTTCGGTAAGCAAGAGCTCGCGTGTGAGTTCATGAGTATTGTCGACGGCGGTAGAAAATGCCCCGGCATTTTTCTCGGCCTCTTCCGGCGTGGCCCGCAGCTCCTCCAAGAGACGCTTCACGCGCAGGCGCTGGTCAATCTCCTTCGGCGCTTCAAGTTCTTTTTTAGAAAGGTCGCGTGGATTAAACGCATAGACGATAATTTGATATTCATTGACCCCAAGAATTTTAAGTGCGCTAAAAGTTTTTCCTTCCAGATGAAAATACATCACCACTTTTTTAACGCCGAAGACCTCGAACAATTCCGAGGGCATAATCCACGGCGATTCATAGGGCGGATGATCTTTTAGCTCCTTGATTCCCGGCAGCCCACCCGCTTTGCCCTCGTAGGCCTCAAGCGGTAGGCGGTAGCGGGCATTTTTGAGTTTGCGGGTAAAGCCATCCAAGGCACTCGCCTTGCCTTTGCTTCCCGAAGTCGCGGCAGGATTTCTTGCCGCATTCGTCGTTCCTCTCGAACCACTGCCGCCACCACCACGTGACACTCTTCTTCCCGTGCCAGTCGTTTAGGGCAATCTGTCGCGCCCGGCCCTGCGATAGGCGTCGCCGCAACTACTGGAGTGGGAGTCGCAATTGCGATAGGATTCGGGGTCGGCGTAACTTGCACGACATTGTTATTGTTGATGGAGTTGTTCAGCGCCTCGCGCTCGCGTTTTAAGCGTTCGATTTCTTCTCGCAGGCGTGCCACCTCGGCCAGGCGCTGGGCCTGTTGAAACTCCGCTTCTCTTCGCTCCAGTT
>CAYHRT010000233.1:0-5955 GCA_964359085.1 uncultured Bdellovibrio sp.
TGTGATGATGACCTCGGGGCAAAACGAGGGCCGTCCTTTTAAAGTCATTGGTATAATTCATTTAGGTAATCACAACTTCGATGATGTCCTGGCCTATGCTCACTTGCGAGACGTGCAAACCTTGGGCAAGGCACATGGGCGAGTTTCTGAAATCTCTATTGCCTTAGTCGATTCCTCCATGGCCTATGCCAAAGCAGAAGCATGGTCGCTCTTAGGCCCAGATAAAGTTGAAGATTGGGAGCGTGCTAATGCTGCCTATATGCAAATTGTGAAGATCCAAGATATTGCCCGGTTTGTGATTACCATCTCTATCCTCATCGTGGCCTCTTTTGGGATTTATAATATTTTAACCATTATGATTTCCCAGAAGAAGCGAGAGATCGCTATCTTGCGCTCTATGGGATTTGGGGCCTGGGCCGTTTTTGAGCTATTTTTTATTCAAGGTTTTGTTATTGGAGTTTTAGGCGGGCCTCTGGGTCTTTTTATTGGTTATACCTTATGTCGGATCGTCGGCAATATTGATTTGGGTTTTCAGATTGGACGCGGCAATCATCTCCTCATTTCCTATAATCCCGACATCTATTTTACCGCCTTGGGCTTTGCCATTCTTTCCGGGGCCTTGGCCAGTGTTTTGCCTGCCGTCCAGGCCGGGCGCATGACTCCTATGGATATCATTAGGGAGGACCGATGATTGAGGCCGTCCAAGTGTGTAAGGATTTTGGTCATCCTCCCACCCGTGTTTTGAGCGACATTAGCTTGAAGATTGAAGATGGTGATTTTGTCAGTATTCACGGTCGGTCGGGGTCTGGGAAAAGTACCCTGCTCTATATTCTGAGTACCCTTGATCACCCCACCCAGGGAGAAGTGTCGTTTGATGGACAAAAGGTCACCGATATGAATGTGCGTGATCTTGACTATCTTCGAAACACCCAGATTGGTTTTATTTTCCAATTCCATTATCTCCTGCCAGAACTTACGGCCTTAGAAAATATTCTTTTACCACCTCGAAAAACTGGCCAGCAGGAAAAATTTCGTGTGAGGGCCAATGAACTCATTTCTAAATTTGGTCTTCAAGGGCATGAACATAAGTTCCCGGGCCAGCTCTCAGGAGGACAGCAACAGCGTGTGGCCATTACCCGGGCCTTGATCATGAAGCCAAGATATCTTTTTGCAGACGAACCCACGGGAAATTTAGACTATCAAAACGGCTTGATGGTGTTAGAAATTTTGAAAGAAGTTAATGCCACCCAGGGTGCCACGGTGGTTTTAGTCACGCATGAGCGCGATTTCTCGTCCATGGCCAAACGGGAAGTAATTTTAAAAGACGGTTTTATCGCATAATATTTGCCAAACCTCTTTTCCTAGGCCTTAATACGCAGCAAGAAACATTACGGAGGTTGAGACGTATGAGTTGGATAATATGTTTGTTCACCGCTTTTGTGGTCTTAAATGCTGAGTCGGCGCAAACTTATAATTACGTTTTAGATCAGTTTCCTCTTTATGCCAGTATGAGCGTCAATATCCAGGACCCTGCTCCCGTCCCTTTGAACTTTGGTACCAGGATAGCAACAGTGAAAATGAGCGGAAGTTATTTCGGCATGACGGTGGGTGATCTCACCGAAGTTTCGGTTATTAATGATCAAGGCCTGCCACGTTTAGATTCTCGCTGCCGGTCCCCTAAGGATTCCCAGCGAAATTATAATTGTTATTCTTCTCGTTTTGAAGAAGAGGAAATGTGGTTCAAAGGCCACAACAGTACGCGGCCGGTTTTAATGGAAAATATGACCGCAGGTGATGCGGGCGTGAAAGTTTTTAAACTCGCCGATATCTTTGAGTCCCTTGGAGAATCCCTTGGCGTTGAATATTTTCTTACTCCGGAGTTACACAATGCCACCTCGCTTTTTTTAATGCTCTTCCGTCCTGATTTTGGTTTGGATTATAACGGTCGAGTTTTCTACGCCAGTGGCAATGAGGAGTTTTTTAAGATTCGCTTAAAGGTGGCGAGCATAAATGGCAATACCCTTGATGTGAAATTTGAATCTCTCAACAATCGTGGTTCCAATGGGGGCCAAGCGGGATCGACTTTTCCAAGTCGTATGGTCTATGATAGCAACTTAAAAAAGATTACCAAAATTTATATTACGGCCAAAAATAAAGAATATATTTTACTGGCCAAATAATTTTCCCTGTAACTTTCCATGATAAAAATCACAGAATTTGCATGATGAAAACGCTCACTCTTTTCTGACATCGATCACGAAATATGCTATTTTTTGGTAAAACACGTCATAAAAGCATGCTAAAAGTCACCTAATTCCCTCGTGCAAGGGAATCATGGCAGGGAGGGAGAATGTCAGATTTTAAAACTTTTCTCAAGGCCGGGCATCCACCGACACTTTTTTCTGCCTTTTTATACTTCGATTTTTGCTTTGCCATCTGGGTGTTAAATGGTGCCATGGCGCCTTTCATTAGTGAGCAATTTAATCTCTCACCTGCCGAGAAGGGGTTCATGATTTCCGTTCCTATCCTGGCCGGCGCCATCATGCGCTTTCCTCTTGGTGTTCTTGCTCAATATATCGGGCGTAAAAATGCTGCATTGGTAGAAATGAGTATGATTTTTGTCGCCATGATCTATGGCCACTTTATGGCGCCGACTTACCACAATGTCCTGATTATGGGAGTTCTCTTAGGGATTGCGGGAGCGAGCTTTGGTGTCGCGCTCTCACTTGGTTCCGGTTGGTTTCCACCGAAATACAAAGGTCTTGCCATGGGTATTTCCGGTGCCGGAAACAGTGGTACCGTTTTGGCGGTTCTCCTCGCACCGCCTTTGGCGACAAAATTTGGATGGCAAGCCGTTTACGGCTTTGGTGCCATCTTTATGCTTGTACCTATTTTAGTCATGATCATTTTTGCCAAGGAACCACCGGATGTTGAACACCAAAGTTTGAAAGATCATCTCAAGTGTCTGTGGGAAAAAGACGGCTGGGTTTTCAACTTAGTTTATATCATTACCTTCGGAGGTTTTATTGGGCTCTCCAATTTTCTTCCTACCTATTTTTATGATCAATTTGGGGTGACCAAGGTCGAGGCCGGGCAACTCACGATGCTGGCGGCGCTTATGGGAAGCGGTATTCGCATTCTTGGTGGCTATGTCTCTGATCGACTGGGTGGTATCACAACCCTGACCGCTATCTTTGGCGTGGTCATTGTGGGAGTGGTGGTGACAGGAATGCAGAGTTCGGTTTATGTCGCCACAGGACTTTTCATGCTGTGCTTTGCGGCCCTTGGTGCCGGTAATGGTGCGCTCTTTCAATTGGTGCCTCTACGCTGGCCTACGACTACGGCAGTGGCAGGAAGCATGATTGGTGAGATCGGTGCTTTAGGAGGCGGTTTCATTCCAAACGCTATGGGGCAGTCCAAACAAATTACCGGGAGTTATTTCGGTGGTTTTTTGGCCTTTGCCATTCTTGCTTGTGTGGCCTTTATTGTTCTTCGCGTGGCCCAGAAAAAATGGACGCAGTCTTGGGTGGATAAGGGTGGCAAGGTGCGGGTTAAATTCGGCCTCGAGGGGAATCAAGTTGCTCTTCCATCCGCCTATGCCTCTACCACTTACCCTGAGATCAAGAAATCAATTATCCTGCCGGTAGGAAATTCAGAGCTGGCCGAAAAGGCGGCCCAAACCGCCTTTGAGATGAGCACGGCCCTCGCCGCAAAAATTGTCCTGGTGTACGTGGAGACTGAGTGGCAAAGTTCTCAGGCCATGGCCACAAATTCTGAGGAGTGGAACAAGGTACGAGCAGATCTCGTTACCGAGGGCCACGCAATTTTGAAAAAAGAAACAGAGCGCCTCAAGGCCCACAAGATTAAGTATGTGGAAACGGAAATTCGCCATGGGGAATTTGGCCAAGAAATTGCGACTTGCGCCTCTCAGCGAAATGCAGTGATGATAATCTTGGCGAGTCAAAATGCCTCACCCCTTGGTTCTCTTCTGATGGGTAATCGGACCTATAATCTCTTTAAAACCGCCACAGTTCCAATTCTCCGCATTGTTCGCTAGGTTGCCTACCCAGGCAATCCATAAATTTCTAAAATACCTTGCCTCCAATCTATGATTTTTATATCGCCCACTAATCGTGGGTATTTTTCCTGACATAAAAGATATTTTCTAGCATTTTTAAAGTCACTGCCAAGGCCTTGCAAAGCAGATAAATGATCACTATGAACTGACATCGTGGATTTTATTTCGACAAGCACAAGATCTTTTTTACTTTTTTCTATAATTAGATCAATTTCGACACCAGCACCTGTTCTGATGTAGGAAAATTTCCAATTCCTTTCATAATAGCTGTTTAACCTGATAAATTCACAAATGACCAACTGTTCAAAGAGGTTTCCATAAGCATAGGTTTGAGGCAGTAATTCTTGGTTGATCTCATTAGAGATCGCACGTACAACCCCACAATCAAAAAAATAAAATTTTGGAGATTGCTTTTGCCTTGCCCTGACTGATTTTGAATAGGGTTCAAGAAAATGGCCGAGCAGTGTATCGCTCAAAATGGAAAAATACCTTTCAACATTTTTGGAAGAAATTCCAGCTTCTTTGGCAATGGAAGTATAGTTAATAATCTCAGTATTAGATTGGGAAGCGACTTCTAGAAAGGCCCTAAAAGGATCGATATTTCTCACTAACTGCTCAACTAAAATTTCTTCCTTGATGTACGTTTGAACATAAGCTAACAAAAATCTTTTTTTGTCTCGTTCATTGTCGAAATTATAAATTGCTGGAAGAGTGCCAAAGGATAGTGTCTGCTTCAAATCAAAATTATCGTCCAACTCCATAAAGGTTAATGGATAGAGGAAAAAATTAAAGGCCCGCCCTGCCAATAAATTTGCAGCCTCTCTTCTGAGTTTTCTGGCAGAAGACCAGGTCAAGGCAAATTTAATTTTTCTTTCAAAAATAATTTTATGTGCGACATCCAAGAGCTTTGGTATTTTTTGAATTTCATCAACAATGATCCATTCTGGGATACTTTTACTTGCGGCCACAATTTCCAGCAATCTTTCTGGTCTGGTGGCCAACTCTTTTTCTATGGCCGGGTCCAGTAAATCAAAATATAACACCTTAGGGTTGTGATCTAAGCTAAAGAGCTCTTTTAAAAGTGTCGATTTTCCCGTTCCCCGAGGGCCGAAGAGAAAAAAGCTATGTGATTTCGAAGTGATAAGAGTTCTTTTAAACATATGTCTATATTGTCGTGCATTTCAGACATTATGTATATAGAAAAGGCCTCCATATGGAGGCCTTGGCATTGAAAAATTTTGGAAATCTAGAAGAAGAAGCGAATATCGGCAGAGTAAATTTCACTAACCTTCACGCCATCAACCTGCGAGGTGAGGGGAGTTTTGGCCATGACTTCAAGATGCATGAGCCATAGTTTAAAGCGTGTGGCGAAAGTGAAGTGCTCTTTATCGGCCATGGTTCGAAGAGTTAGTCCCAGGCGATCTCCCCAAACATGGGCACCCCAATCGGCACCAAAGTAATAAGCATCGCCAAACCCATAGCCGGAACGAGCGTGAGTACCAATAAAAGGTTGTGCAGAGAAAATCCACAAACGATAATTGGCCTGACCATGCAGCCTGATAAGTGGGTCTGTACCATAATTGGGTTTGGTTGTTTCGCTCGAAATTTCAGAGATTTTGACTTCTTCCAAGGCCGCAAAGGCAGAATAATTGCTGTTTTTATAGCCAAGTTTGTAATCAAAAACGGCATTGATCAAAGTGTTGGGTTCATCAATGTCGATACCACCGCCGCCGGCGATCATAAGAGTAGCATCTAATTTTTTGCGGAGGTCAGCACGGCCTAGCGCCAACAAGGAGAACTGTCCAAACCAGTGCTCATCTTTGGTGTAGTCCACCACCATCCCTGCTTTGGCATCAACTTTAATATAATTATCAAAG
>CAYHRT010000234.1:0-5918 GCA_964359085.1 uncultured Bdellovibrio sp.
TTGAAAACTTTCCCCATCTCCAGTTATGCGTGGCCGGGCATAATTTTTCGGATCACTGTTTTGCCGAGGAGTTGCGTGAACAGAAATTTGCCCACCTCCCTCCCGTTGAGCATCAGTGTTTGCACATGACCTATGAAGCTCTCTCTGTCGCCATGGCCAAAATGGGTTGGGCCGTTCGCAATTATGTTCCTATCGGTGGATTACTGGTGGGTATGGGTTATCTAGTGCGGAGAATAATGGAAAACTCATCTCAGGTGGGGGTGTTAACTATTATGCGCTCGCATAAGAAAAAAACTTCGCTGGTGCAACCTGAGACACTCATGTTGGAAAAAATTCAAAATGGTGATGTCGAGCGTGATCCAACGGAAGCGGCATTAACTGAGGATTACTTTAATTTTCCTCCCATGCGCCCTGATGTTCAAAAACACTTGGATGCAGTTAGAGAATCGCTCGGGCATTTTGGCAAAACTAGTTTGGGACGTGATTATCTCAACCCCTTTTTACTGGGTGGGGAACAAGTCATCATCACCTCTTCTTCCGATCCCACATTGGCGGTAGGGAAAATTCTTTTTGCCAACGTCCAAGATGTGGAAAAAGCCGTTGCAGTAGTCGACCGCTATTATACGGAAGGGCCCTTGGCCGATGGTGAGTTTTTTGTGCGCTCATTACAACTTTTAAATGCCGCCATGATTATGTACGCACGCAGAAAGGAATTATCGGCCTTGATCATGTATGAGGCGGGGAAATCGTTGCGTGAGGCCTATGGTGATGTTGATGAGGCCATTGATTTTCTAAACTTTTATGCCAGAGAAGAGGCGCGTCTGCAGTCCTTACCCTACCCTCATCATTCACGTGGCCCGGTAGCGGTGATTGCTCCGTGGAATTTCCCGTTGGCCATTCCTTGCGGGATGGTATCCAGTTCTTTGGTGTCCGGGAATCCTGTTATCCTCAAATCAGCGGAGCAAACTCCTCTGATTGCCCAAGCGCTCGTGGATATTTTGCATGAGGCAGGCGTTCCTCAGGAGGCCTTGATCCATTTACCCGGACTTGGTGAAGTGGTGGGCGAAGCGTTGGTGAAACATCCCCGCATTGCTGCTATCGTTTTTACCGGTTCAATGGCGGTTGGAAGTTCCATTTATAGGCAAGCAGGTGTGCGAATCTATCAAAATATGCGTTATCAGGTGCAATATCCCGTAAAAGTTATTACGGAGATGGGCGGTAAAAATGCCGTGATCGTCGCTGCCAATGCCGAGTTAGATGAAACTGTTTCAGGCATTCTGGCCAGTGCTTTTGGCCATGCCGGACAAAAGTGCTCAGCACTCAGTCGTGTGCTGGTGCATTCATCTGTGAAAGATAAATTGGCGATGCGCTTAAAAGAAGCGGGATCTACTATTCAAGTGGGACCGGCCTTTGACCTTTCAACCTATATCAATCCTCTGATTTCGGCCCAAGATAAGGCGCGGGTACTCAAGGCCGTGTCTGAAGCCAAGGCCGAGGCACAACAATATGGAGGAAAGGTTTGGCTTGATCGTTCAGCGGAAAAGCTTCCAGGATATTGTGTTGGACCAGTTGTGATAGAACTTCCCAAGGATCGCCTGAAGGATCGTTCGAGTTTTTCAAGACGCGAACTGTTTGCTCCCGTGATTCATCTGATGTCTTTTGAAACTTTGGATGAGGCCATTTCACTTTTCAACGCCACCAATTACGCACTTACGGGGGGAATCTACTGCCAGTCCCAGGATGATATCGATTATTGTCTTGAGCGATTGGAGGCCGGCAATCTCTATGTCAATCGTGCTATCACCGGCGCGCGGGTTGGAATAGAACCATTTGGGGGATTTAAGCTATCGGGAACAGGGCCTAAGGCCGGCGGTGTTCAATATTTAGAGCGTTTTCATCTCCATCCGATCAATAACCCTATTCTCTCTGATTTAACTCAAAAGACACCTGCGGATGAAGAGGGGGAGAGCAGAATCTTTAAGTTGGCCCGCTCTTCTGGGCTACCTTTTCGGAGGCGTTTGCCACGGGTGATAAAAACGGTGGAAGAACTGCAACATCATTTTGAATACCTCTTTCAAGGAATCTATGGCGAAAACAAAAGGTTGCTGGCCGATTTCAGGATCTTTTTAGAAAGAGATGGGAGCGATTTTTATTATAAGGGAAGCAAGAATCGTATCATTCCGGGCCAGTTATCTTACAATGATTTTCGCTTAAGTATGAATAAAGTGGTAGTGGCGGCGTTTGAAAAACGTGCTCACTTCGCCACCCTTATGGAAGTTATCGGCGCCTGGACGATGGGTGTGGGAGTGACCGTTTTGGCCCGCAATCGCGATGCTTATGCTTTCTGGGATTTTGTCTATCGCCGCTATTTGGCGGCCGGTGGCCCGCCCGATAATTTTGTGGTGGCCTTTGTTTCCAACCATGAGTTGTTAGAGGCCGTGTGTTCTTACGAAGTGGGGGCGGTGATTCTTGATGGAGATATAGGTCGAGTGGAAAAATTGTCGCGTGAAATTTTAGGCCGTTCTGATTCCTTGAACTTTCAGATGAAGAAAATTATGACTCCATTTGATGCACCCTTTGTCGGACATTTTTCCCGCCTGCTAGAAGAATTTTCTTATGTTCGCTCCCTTGCGGTGAATACCATGAGGCATGGCGCTCCTCTCAACTTAGGTGCTTAGGAGAGGAAACTATGCAGAAAAATTTGGCCATTTTAGGTACAGGGAAAATGGGCCGGATCTTGACCACAGGGTTATATCGGGCGCATGCGCCTTTTAATTTTTTTCTTTATAACCAGACACGAGAGAAGGCCGAGGCACTTGCACATGACGTACAAGGCACGGCCTTGTTAGAGATGAATCAACTGGCCAAGATAGATGTCATCCTCATTGCATGTCGACCCCAGCAGTTTAACCAACTGGCCCTGGAACTTAAACCTATGTTGAAAGGTGATGAACTCATCGTGAGTATTATGGCGGCCATTCCAACTCGGACTCTCTCTGACAAACTGGGAGTGACGAAGATTGTTCGGATGATGCCCAACACCCCCAATAAAATTGGCTTGGGGGTGAATCTGTTCTATTTCTCACCGACTGTGAGTCTTCCGGAACGCACTCACATCTTAAATTCCTTTGGCCTATTTTCATCGGTGTTTAATTTAGAAAAGGAAGATGATCTGGACATTTGTACCGCCTTCACGGGCTCAGGTCCGGCCTTGATCTTTGAGTGGGCCCGTCTGATGGTAGAGGTATTGATTCGACGAGGTATTGTCGCAATCGATGCTCACAAGATGGTTGCCCAAACCTTTTTAGGCGCGGCAACACTATTGGCAGGGCAGGGAAAATCACCCTTAGAATTGCGCGAGGAAGTTGCCTCGAAAGGTGGGGTCACAGTCGAGGCGCTAAAAGTGTTTGCCGATTCAGGCATGGAGCAAATTATTGAGAAGGCCACCCAACAAGCTTATTTGCGTGGGAAGGAATTGGAAGGAATTATATGATGAATATCGTGCCTTTTTTGCGTGAGAAATTGCCCTTACCCAAAACTTTTAAAGATACTTTGTTTTTACGGTCTTTCACTCTCTTTCAGGTTCCCATGCTTTTTTTTATTGGCCCTCGGGTTTTGGAGTTGACTGAAAGTACAACAGTCATTGAGATCCCGCTCAACTATCGCACAAAAAATCATTTAGGCTCGATGTATTTTGCTGTACTTGCTGCGGGAGCAGACTGTGCCGGTGGGGTTGCTGCCAGCAAATTGATCTATGAGTCCAGACAACCTGTCTCTTTGGTTTTTAAAAACTTTAAGGCCGACTTTTTGAAGCGTCCCCATGACAATGTCATCTTTGTTTGTAAGCAGGGAGTTGAAATCAAGCAATTGATACAAAAGGCCATTGAGACAAAAGAGCGACAAGAATTACCTTTGCATATCGAAGCCTTCTGTCCTAAGAAATTTAAAGAGGAACCCGTGGCGCGTTTTGTGCTAACTCTTTCGGTTAAGTTTAAACCTACTTAATAAATTGATTTAGGGCCGCTCCAATACTGAGGGAGTTCAGGGCCTTTTCGCATTCGCCATCAAAAAGTCTTTTGGCATCATCGCGCGATAATTCACATCGATTACCATAAGTGCGTGGGGCACCACCTTCAGCGGGGATTCCACAAACTGGTTGATAAACAGCTGGGCAAAAAATATTTTTGTGAAGGCCTAGATTATTTAGGTTGCCATCACAGCGATGAATTTGGAGAAGTTTGAATGATTGCGCTTCGGTGCTATTAGAAGCTACTTCATATACCCCGTTGAGACATTCCCGGTCTTCACCTATGGCCGGTGAGGAGAGGTAGAATTCATGTCCCATGGCGATAATTTTTTGTGCCACTACCTTACCGTTAAGCTCGACTTTTTGCAGCTCGCCTTCAAGCATGAAGGATAATCCTTGCTCTGAAGCGTAGGCGAAATTCAGAAGCAAAAAGGACAATGCAATTAATGTTTTCATGGGCGGCCCCCTAATTTATTTTTTAAGTTGGGCCTCTTATAGAACTGCGGATGGATAATTAGAAATTATCTTTTATTCTATGAATTCATCAGTTAAAATACTGAGATGCCGACCTTAGTCATAAGAAAGAGGTATTTATGATCATCACCAATATCAATCTCAATTTATTCAATATCTTTGTCAAAGTTTATGAAGCTCAAAGTATGACCAAGGCCGCTGAGTTGCTCTTTATGACTCAATCGGGAGTAAGTCAGCACATCAAACACTTGGAAGAAGAGATAGGGGTGGCCCTCTTTGATCGTATCAAACAGAGGCCTGTGCCCACAGAAAAGGCGCATCAGCTCTATCAAGTGGCGCAAAAGATGTTTCATGATTTAGAGCGTGTGCTCTTGGAGATCACGGGCAAAGAGCGGGCCTTTAGCGGGGCCGTCAATATCGGTGTACCTCTAGAATTCGGAAATAACTTGGTTCTTCCTTTGCTTGCCAATATTGGCCATGAGCATGAAAACTTACACTTTCATATAAAATATGGGCATGCGGTCGAGATGAATCAATTGCTTTTGCATGGTGATTTGGATTTCGCTTTTGTCGATGAATACAATATTGATCGTCAGATTAAAACCGAAGCCATTCTGCAGGAAATCTTGGTTCTGTGCTGTTCTAAGATGTATCACTCCACCCTTAAAGATCGGATCACCCATAATGCTAAATTTTATGCCCAACTGGATTTTGTCGATTATGTTGAAGGAGCGCCGGTTTTGAAAATGTGGTCGCACCACCATCTGGGGGGAGAAGTGGCCTTTAAGGTCCGGGCCTCCCTCATGGATGTGCAGGGTATGTCACGGATGATCTGTGAAGGTCTGGGGGTAGGCATTTTGCCATTGCACGTGGTGGAACGACTAGGGCGTGAAGGGCATGATCTTTTTGTTTTCAAGGGGAGTGGTAAGCCCCTCACCAATACTATTTCTTTGGCATATCTCGAGGGCCGCACCTATTCGCAAAGTGTTTTAGGCGTTCGGGATTTGCTGCGGGTGGGGCTAAAGAAATCTAAACCGGGGTAGGCGAGTCAAAGAAGGCCACTTCTACCGGGAAAGTCTGTTTAATTTTCTCCATCAGGGCCAAAATTCCGAAGCGTTCAGTGGGGGCATGGCCGCCGGCAAACATATGAAGTCCGGCCTCTTTGCCATCATGCCAGTCCCTTTCACATAATTCACCTGTGAGATAGGCATCGAGGTGATCTTCGCGAGCAAAGGTCCACTCATGCGAGGCACCCCCAGTGATAATTCCCAGACTGGAAATTTCTTGCGGAGATACTGGGGAAGTGTAGAAGATTTCCCGTCCCAGGATATCTTTGAGCTTCCTGGCCAATTCTTGAGCAGTCATGGGAGCGCTTACAGGAGCGCTAAAATGCCCTTGCACTCCCAAGGGCATCATC
>CAYHRT010000235.1:0-5915 GCA_964359085.1 uncultured Bdellovibrio sp.
GCCGCTCACATGAGGAAGCAGCACCACCTCACCAGGTTTGGCCACTGTGATCTCCTGACCCATGGAATTTTTGAGAAATTTGACCTGAAGAGATTTTACACGTCCTTCAGGAGTTTGCATCGCCAGGGTGTCTCCCAATTTTATTTCTAGCTTCACATGGGCCACCATAAAACGCTCTTTCTCAAGATCAATAATATCCGCCACTCTGTTATTATTTTTATTCCGCAATATCTGATTTTTTAATTTTGGAAAAATCGAATCCGTCCTATTGCCCTTAAAAAATCCTTTGCTGGTAGGGCGATCATATTTTTTCTTTAACAAAAGCGCCTCCGCTTTCCAGTCGTTGTGACCATGACCATGACCGTGATCATGACCATGATTAAATCGTTGTATCACTTTCGCTCCATCGAGCGCCCAGGCCAAGGGACAATCGAAGCGCACCCAATCCATGCCAGCGCTGGCAATTTCATCCAAATGATCGAGAAGAAAAATATTCTTAGGTAACCACATGAAAGTGCCTTGATTATTATCCTCAATGATAAATCCACGATGAGGTGTTTCCTCACTTTTTCCCAGGGCCCGATTAGTCTTATATCTTTGCAAGAGATGCCGAGGAGTATAAAAAAGTGGAATTGGTCCCAAGACCAAAATTTCAGTCGGTGTGTGCAGATGAGTATGGATCTCACGCAACTCCGTTTCTGGTAATTCTAGGGATAGAACCATTTTTTTAAGAGCTGGACCTACAAAGTTTTGCAAAGCTTTTAGTGCGAGAAAATTGTGAAATCCGGTAGTGACGTCCACCTCAAGATTCACTGGCGAACAATGATTGACGAGATAATGAATGGCCCCCATATCAACGACGCGCCAACGTACATGAGGAGGAAAGAGATTTTTGGCCTTCTCAAATAAATATTTTTTCCCTATAAATTCCTCCTCTGGCATCAAGACATCCCATACTAAACTGATTTCCATAGGCAGATTTTTATAGGTGGCCAATTCCTCAAAAGGAATAGTTCCCTTCCGGGAAAAGTCTTTTAGATGGAGGACGACTTGATCGAAATTATGGGTCCCGGATTCGATGAAGGCGCGCAATGTTTGCGAATCATAGATCGCCAGTGAAGTTTTCATGGATGGACCAAGGTTGGTAATACTTTTCGAACAATCATCTTCGCGGCCGCGCCAGGATGGTAAGGCAACTTAACCACCGATGAAGGCCGACACCGCATAATAGGTCGATCATCAATCGAAAGAAGTTGCCCAATAGCAAGAGGGAGGTCTTCTCCCTTAAAGGTCAAAATCTCAATGCGGTCACCGGGTGAGAGTGCCGTTTTAGCATGAAGCAGGAGATGTTGATCTGGCACGACCTCCAAAATAGTCCCAGCAAAGGGGTACGGGTTCTCATCCGATTCCCTTTGATCGTAGATACTCTCCTCTCCAGCCCGCTCGATCAAACTGCCCTGACAGTAATCACGATGCGATGTTTTTTCTAAACGACGCTTCCAGTCCTGCCATAAAATATCTGTTGTTGTCTCAAACTCCAGCGCCTCACGATATCCTTTGCACATGGTAGCGACATAGAGAGGGCCACGCATCCTCCCTTCAATTTTGAGGGAATCAATGCCATACTCACAGCAAAGAGGAAGCTGTTCGAGACCATTTAAATCTTTTGAACTCATAAAGAAGGTGCTGTCCTCCTTTCTCCCATCACCGAAGTCGAGAGAATACTCAAAACGACAACTGTGAGCACAACCACCACGATTACTATCTCGGCCTGAGGTAAAATTGGAAATCACACAATTACCAGAATAGGACATACACATCGAACCATGGATAAAAAGTTCGACCTCTAGGCCCACGCGCTCTTTGATAGCCCTGGCTTCGAGCAGTGTCACTTCACGTCCCAAGATCAATCTCTTGACACCCATTTTTTTCCAGAAACTGGCAGCTTCACTATTTAAGCAAGAGGCCTGAGTGGAGAGATGCACGGGAATACCGAAAGGACGCACATATTCGAGAACACCAAGGTCCGAAACAATCACCGCAGCAGCACCATATTTCTTTAAAAGACCTAGAAAATTACCCAATTCTTGGAAATCTGCTCCATGGAAGTGGGAGTTGAGAGTGATGTATGTTTCAACATTATTTTTACGACAAAAGGCAAGGCCTTCTTCCAACTCTTCTTGAGTGAAATTATCAGATGCCTGTCGCAGTCCAAAGGCCTGCCCCGATAAATAAACCGCATCCGCTCCATATTGGACGGCCACATAGAGCTTCTCTAGACTTCCTGCTGGGGCCAGAAGCTCGGGACGATTTAACTTTTTGTTCATATTACCTTCCATGTACATCTATCAAAAATTTCAGTTACAATAAAGCTAAGTACAAAAATGAAAAAAATTATCATTATTCTTCTCACTTCATTGCTGGTTGCGTCAGGGATGTTCTTCTACAATGCGCGCAACGCTCCTATGCAAATCATTCCCTACCCCTATCTGTTGAATGTCTCATCTCGTGACGATATAAGTAAGGCAGAGAATGCTAACATTCTTCTTATTGGCGATCGCCTGGCCGTGAGTTTTGCCCGTTTTATGCCGGAACTTATCCAGGATTTGTCGAGTAATATAAAAACTCCTCTCAAATTCCATGTCTGGGCCTTTGAGGAAGACGGCCTTCACCGTACTCTGGCCAATCTCAAACGTCTTTCCCATTGGCCTAAAGTCATTATTTATTTAGGCAGCTCTGAAGAAGGCTTTGAAAATAAATTTGAGATCAAAGATTACAGTAAAATAATGCTCAATTTTAAACTTTTTAGTAATCCTAAAATGGCCACTGTGATCATGACCATGCCCTTCACTAGTAAAGTTCTCTATACTCAACCCCAACATATTCTCCTCGGAGATACGAAAACTAAAAGGGAAGAAATAACTTTTCAAAAAAGCGATGAGGAGTTGGCCTTTTTAAAATTATCGTTTAAGCTTTTTGAAAGTGAAATGCGGGAATTGCACACTTTAGCGCGTGAACATGAAAGTTCTGTCATTATGCTCACTTCTCCCATCAATTTGGAAGTACAACCTAAAAAAACATGTTCCGACATGATCACTTCGACTACCATGGCAGAGGAAGTCAAAATCCAAGAACTTATGGAGCAAGGGGATTTCAAAGGGGCTTTCAATGCCCTAGTCCCAATTGTGAATGCCATCCCTGGCAATGCCAATATGCAATTTATGTTGGGAAGAGCGGCCCGCGAATCGGGACAGCTCGCAATTGCAAAAGATGCCTTCTATAAGGCCGTGGCCTTTGATTGTGAATTATGGAGGGCCCATCCGGTGTTCAATGAAATCACCAAACACTTAACTCAAGAATTTGGACAAACCCTGGTGGATTTTGATGTATTAGTTAATGGACAATTTGGTAAAGACTCCCTTTTCTTAAATGACATCTATCCTCAGAATGTTTATTTTAAACTGGCATCCAATCTACTCAAGGAAAAGCTAAAAAAAATTTTCAATCTCTAAAACGGAGCGAGGAGTTTTATGTCCAATCTCTCTGGTCCACTTTCACATGAACTAAAAAAGGACGATATTCTTTGCCTAGAGGGTGAAGGTGAATCCGATCACGATCTCTACTTTATTCATAGGGGTGAATTACTGATATGTGTTTTAAAGGGCAGTCAGGTCACCCCTCTCGCCTATCTTGAACAAGGTGAGTATTTTGGCGAAATGTCTTTTTTTGACAGACGACCAAGATCTGCTACCGTCATCGCCACTCAGGACTGCGAATTGGTTCGCATTCCCGTGAACGAATTGGAAAAACAATTTCCTCTGTGGCTCTATACTCTGGCCACTTCTATCTGCACAAAAATTCGCCATGTCGATGAATTGATCCGAGTAAAAGGAATCAAGAAACAAAATGTTAAGGGGATACGCCCGTTAGATATGAAAGAACAAACTCACTATTTTCAGTTAATCAAAAAGGCTAAGGCCAAACGCGCTAACTAACCTAAGTTCGGGATTAGGTTAACTAAATTAGAATCGTCAAGCTTTGGGCGCAAAAAGGGCCCAACGTTTCGTGTGGTAGCATTCACGACGACAAACAGGCACCACTTTTTTCATCAATTCATCCAGTCTTAGCACGTATTTCGGCATCTTTTGCCATTTTTCAGGGGTAGCAAAGGGAAAAGAAACAAAATTTACCCAGATCACAAGTTGGCACGATATTGGCATTATAAGAATAGTAAGTGAATCGTGGCAAGGAGGCCTGGATGAACACTCAAATGACAACGACAACTCGGCACATTTTCTTGATCTTTTTTCTCATTTTCCTGATTACGTCCTGCTCAACTGCCCCGCAAGGAAGCGCGGGTAGCGGAGATTCTCAAACCAAGGTGGATAGCAATAGGAAAGTGGACTATCGGCTGCCTGTGGCCTACCGGGATCGGCACTAGATTTAAGTTACTCTCTTTCCCTACGGGGAAAGTTTTCTCACTCCTTTCTTGAGCTAGCAAAGGCCTATTGGGACGCCCAATGGGCCTTTGCCATTATTTCATGACCATCATTATTTAAAGATACACTGATCAAATCAAAGTGAATGACCGATAGGATGTTACGGGAGAGTCCCTATGGGTAAAAATATGACACCGCATTCTATGATCTTAGGATATATCTTTCTGACTATCTTGCTGTTTATTTTGCTCTCTCCTCCTGCTCTTGCCCAACAAAAACCTCAAACATTACAATATTTTATCCTGAACTATTTCCAGCAATCACAGGAGGCCTTCTCGCTAATTGGTCTGCCGGCACCCAACCATTGTGAATTAAATCCAAGCACAGACCAAAAAAGCAATGAACCTCCCCCATACATCCTCCACCTCCCGTCTCAAGGCCCTCATCTCTGGCCCACATGCTCGTTTGAAGAACTCACCTTTGACTGTCGTATCTTCCATAATCCCGATCCAGCTATTTTATATTTAGGCCCTTCATCAGTGATCGGGGCTCTGCCGACAGGAGTTTTGTCGCCATTTTTCTCTCGCTCACCCCTCAATGGAACTTCACAAACTCTGGTAAATAATCTTTCACACGACATGGAAAGTGGCATCTCTCTCGATCAAATCATGGCGCGCCTCAATCTCCACGATCAAACGCCCTCCTCTCCTCCCCTGCAGCGCTTACAAGTTTTATCAAAACTTTTTTGGGATGAGCAAAAGAGTATTCTTGGCGAAGGGCAAACAAAAAAGGAAGTCCGTGTTCTCTTCCGTGATCCTCGCTGCGCTTTAAATCCCTTTTTTTTAGGTATAGAAGCAGAAAATAATCTCCTGGTTATATGCCCAGCACTTTCAGTGTTACCTAATGCCTTGGTTGCGTCTTTGTTTGCGCAGGAAATTTTAAAAGAGGCTTCCCCTACTCAACAACAACAAGCACTCGCCCAGCTCCGCCCCCTTCCTCCCAACATGAGTGAATCTCTGGCCTTTCAAAAGTGGCGCCTAATACAACAGCTCAAGAATCAAGGCATTCATCATTTAAATACTCCCGAACTACGCTTGTTAGCGACCTATCCTGAGTCACTTTATGCCTGTGCCTATCAAGGACAACCGACAAACCAAGCAGTTTTTCAACAATGGAAAGCTCAAATAAGTGCGCTTGCGCAATTGCCATATGCCAAGGAAGCACTCAACTGCCCGGCCAATATGGGAGAGCGTGAAGAACTATGAACGCCCATCTGAGATCATTAATAATCATTCTTGTATTTATTGGCGGCGCTTCGGCCACAGATGAGCTGACTTTGGTGGAACAAAAAATTCTCGACCTGGAAAGCGATAAATCATTTGGTATTGTTCTTTCAATCTATGAACGACCAGAAGGTGAGAAAATCTACCGATTAGGACTTACCCAAGGTCCAACATCCATTGAGACCTCAAACTT
>CAYHRT010000236.1:0-5885 GCA_964359085.1 uncultured Bdellovibrio sp.
TTATGTCTAATTCATGGGGCGGAGGAGGTCGTTCTGAGGCCCTCTTTGATGCTATCAAGCGTGCCAATGAGAAGGGAATCATTTTTACTGCTGCCGCAGGAAATAGTAGTAGTGATAATGATCAGTCACCTCATTACCCATCCAACTACGAAGTCGATAACGTGATTTCTGTCGCCGCTCATACCAACGGTGCTGGCTTGGCTTCATTTTCATCCTACGGACGTCGTACAGTTCATGTAGCAGCGCCAGGACATAAGATTCTCTCTACTGTGGCCAATAATTCGTACGATGTTTATTCAGGAACATCTATGGCCACTCCCCACGTTTCAGGGGTTTTGGGGCTCCTTCTTTCCAAGGAGGGGAACCTTACGGTTGCCGAAGTGAAAGAACGTTTGCTTGGAACTTCTGAACCAATTCGGGCCTACCGTCGAAAAACTATTTCAGGCGGTCGTTTGAATGCCTTCAATCTTTTGACCAACACACGCCCTTCACGTCAAGAACCAGACCCGAGCGCTTGGCGAGTTGTGAGATTGGACAACAAGTTTGAAACAGATCATCCCTATGCCAATAGTCAGAATGTAGCACGCGAAATGGTTGTTGCTGGAGCGAAGTATATTCGCGCCAAAATTAAACGCTACGATTTGGAATCTGGGTATGATTTTTTGAAAGTGACTGGAAAGGCCAGAAATGAAATTGAGTCATTATCTGGTGCCGGTGCTGAATACGTTACTGATTATGTTGACGGCGATACCTTACGCCTTGAATTTACTTCCGATAGTTCGGTATCGAAGTGGGGATTTTTGGTGGAAGAGCTAGAAGCGATTATGGAATAGTCTCTGATACGCAATGATGCAATAAAAAGGGCCGCGAAATTCGTGGCCCTTTTTATTTATGTACAGGATGTACGGTATGCCCGCGAAGGCAGTAGCCGAGAGCGGGCGATACTCAACGAAATGACGATTAAACAAATAAACGTTTATTTTTCTTCAGATATTTGGATAATCCTCCAACTTTATCAAGGGATCGGATGGCCTTGGCAGAAACCCTTAAGCGCACGCTTTCACCTGATTCTGAGTCAAAAATTTTTTTTGTTTTTAGGTTAAGCTGCGAACGTTTCTTCGTTTTGATGTTTGAATGGGAAATCTTGTGTCCGACAAGTCTTTTGCGTCCGGTTAACTGGCATTGTTTCGACATAGTGTGATCCTTGTTTTGCGATAAAGACGCGGTACTCTATCTAAAATCAACTTATTCGACAAGGTCTTTTGCTCTACTGGCGATCCCTTGGGCATCAAATCCATGTTTTTTGTAGAGATGAGAGGCCAAATAGGCCGATTGTCCAAAATGCCCTGCTACGCCCAAGCTCGTCGCTTTGCCTTGCCAGGAGTTCATGACCAGATTGTGAATAAGCATGGCACCCATGCCACCGATCAGTTGGTGATCCTCAACCGTGAGAAGAGTGTTTTTATTTTGGGCCAAAAGCTTCTTAAAAATTTCAGTCTCTGGTCGATTGATAAAGATATGGTTGTACACCGTGGCCGATAGGCCTTGTTTGGCTAAAAGTTCGGCAGCTTCGAGTGCCAATTCAGTGGTTGGGCCAGTGCCAACCAGTAAAAGATCACGACCTTCGCGCACCACCTGTCCTTGGCCCCATTGGTATTTTGTATTGCCATTATTTTCACAGAAGTTTTCTCGTCCATAAAAGAAGAGAGTGGTGGCAGGAACACGGCCGGCGAGACGTTCTTGTTCAAATTCTTGGATGGCCTTTTCTAAATAAAATTCTGCTTCGCTTGAGGTGCTGACAGAGAGAACTTGAATATGCGGGATAGCGGCCGTGGCCGCAAAATAAGTAGTGGCCTGATGACTAGCACCGTCGGCCGCGTCCTGAAATCCGGTATGAGAAAAAAGTCCAATGACTGGTCCCAGGGAGAGACCAGACATAATTAAGGGAAGATTGCCTTTAGTTACTCCAAATTGAGCGAACGTATCCACCACGGGGATATGGCCTGCTCGGGAGAAGCCTACGCCCGTCGAAATCATATTGGCCTCAGCGATGCCGATGTCGAAAGAACGTTCGGGAAAGGCCTTATGAAATTCGGCAACCCCAGTTGAACCCTGCACATCCGAGGAAACTGAAATAATAGGAAGACCTTGCTTGGCCATTTTGATTAAGGCCTTGGAGAGTCCGACCTGAACTTTTTCACGCTTAGTCCCGCTGCACGGGAACCCTGCCGAAGGTTTGGGAGGAGTACTGGCCGAAATCTCCTTGATCCAATTTTCAAATTCCGCAGGCACGGTCTCGCCTTTATAAATTTCTTGGACAAATTCTCCCAGTTTTGGGTCAAAGGCCTTGAGAGGATAACCATGACCCCCACTGGCACTTTGTTCTGTGGCCTGAATTCCTTTTCCTTTAATGGTGCGGAAAATAATCGCCACGGGACAGTCTGCATGGTTTTTCAGTTTATCAAATCCGCTCTCAAGTGCCTGATAGACTTTTTCTAAGTCGTGTCCTTCTTCGACAAAATGGACACTCCAGCCAAGGGCACTTAAAGAATTGAAAGTGGGCCCCATGCTATAGCAGTCTTTGTCAATTCGTCCGCTCAGTTTAGTGTTGTTATCTGAAATGAGAAGAAGAAAGGGGTTAAGCAGGCCCTTGTGTGCCAGGCCCGGAATAGCGGCGAAGGCTTCACGCGCCTCGCCTTCCATGGAGCCACCATCGGAAATAGCACAAATAGTAAGTCTTTTTGAACCCGTGAGCTTATCGGCCAAGGCCAAACCTTGGGCCTGCGGGAGACCGGAACCAAGTGGGCCGTTGGAGATGAGCACGCCTTCAGGATTTAAGTGGGCCTCACCATGACCCGTTAAACGCGACTCAAGCGAGCGAAAGTTTTTTAACTCACTCAAAGTCAACCCTCCCATACGATAATTCGCTCGCAGGGCATAGATACCATTTTCAGCGTGGCCAGCATCGTTTACAAAATTGAAATTCTCGTACCACACACCGGGAGTATTAAACATAAAACCGTGGACCGCGCTCATCATTTCGGCAAAACCCGAAGGGCCACCCCAATGACAGGCAGCACCGCCAATCACGGCATGCTGGTTCATGAGCGCTACCAGAGCACGAGTGGCCTTGGGATCAGCAAGGGAAACCGTCTGTCCTGCTTTATTCTTAATTCTTGAAGCAAAGATAGGCGTGTTATTGATAGGATTTGAGGCAAGTCCTGTTTTGAGTGGAAATGGCCTCAAGATTGCACGTTCTGAAGTCATGCTGCCCCCTTATCGAAAAATTTTATTATTGTATCTCTTGAGTCGATAAATTACCCAAGACCGGATAGTTTAGTCAACGGACACGTGCTTTTTAAATTGCTCAAGGAAGTGTTCCCCTCCTTTTGCAAATTGCTCGATTAGGTCGGTCAGACATCGCTGACGAAAAAGGTAGGGTGCCATGGCAGGACTCTGGTCAATTTGATAGTAGGTGCTTTGCGCATTATTGTTTCGAATGACGGTGGTCTGGCATTCGGAGATATTGTCAAAAAAACTACCTCTATAGACACGAGTAATTTTGTTTGTGCTCGCCGCCGTCTCTAAAAATGAGAAATCTTCTTGAGCGAAGGTCATTTTAAAGCTGACACCTGTAAGTTTTTTCTCATAATGAGTGGAGAGTCCAAGGATCGGGACATTAAAAGAGTAGTAATCTCCCTGAGGCAAAGGAAAGCGCCAATTCCATAAATCTTCATGGGAGATTGCCTGGGTTTCAGTATGTTCGATAATGATGTTGATGGGAAGGTTGGCGGGAAAAAAAGTGATAACCCGTTGTACCCAGTGGCCATTCTCCTGTCTATTTTGAATGCAAACGGTGAATTCGATCCCTTGTTCATCCCATTGGTAGTGGCGACAGTCCTTTCCACGTTGGGTGATCGTAAAAAACCTCGTGATAGTAAAATTTAATGGTTCCATTGGCCTAAAAAAGGTATCCATCAGTTCTTTAGGCCCAGGTAAATCATCGGGGAATTGCAAATTCTCATCCCCAGCATTGATGGAAGGGAGGATCAAGATCGAGAAGATGAAGGGAAAGAGAAATTTTGTCATTGTTCTATTTTTGGTCGGTGATCTTCCACCCTGATTAAACCTTGTGCGATGGCATCAATGGTAGCGCGGATGAAATTGGTGACTAAATTTATATCAGTATTATTGAGCAGCTGGATATAGGCCAGGTTGAGTTCTTCCAGAAAACGATTCTTTTGCACGGATGAGCGGGAAAAGTCGGTGGAGGGAAAAGTGTAGAGGTGATATTCCACAAATTGACCCACCATTTTGAGACCACCCTCAATGGCGTAGCGTCCGAGTTCAGCTTGAAATTCTTGCAAGGAGATAGGTTGGTTGTCTGAATTTAAATAGTGTACGAAGTCGTTGGAATCAGCTTTCAGTCTTAAGGCCGAGTAAGTAGTGACCGGCATATTCATGCGGCTGCGCCAACTGGCGTAGGATGTTTTGTATTCGATATCGTAACCACTCAGAGTGTAAATATAGCGTTCTCGGTTATCTTCAATTTCTCGCACCATATCCAAGAAGCGATTCCCTCGCAGTCGGATAAAGGCACGCAAGTTGCCATCCTGGCGATAGGCCAACAGAGAAACTAATTCTTCATTATTGTCGTTAGTTAAAACGTAGCGTTTTTCGCTTTCGTTTTTGCTCAGTTCAAAATGTCGTCGGCCACTCTGCAATTCGGCTTGATTTAAAGGGCGCAGATCCTTACCCTTGGTGATCACCATTTCGTTTAGGCCAGTCGAACCAAAGCAATCCGTATATCGCGATCGCTCTATCAACTCGCTCGATTTCAGCTCAGAGTGATATTCAAGCACCACTAAAGAACGGCCTTTTGAGATCGTTTGGTGGGCGCATTCAATATTTTCACTGGAGGTAAAAATAGTCCGAGGGCCATTGGTTGTGGCAATATAATTTTCAAATAAACCTTGCACCTTGCGTTCAAGCTGGCCCCTGAACTCGAACATGAGCGAGTCGAGATCGAGGACTCCCATCGGAAAATTTCCGGCCTGCACCCCTGAGATAAAGAGCAAAGGAAGTAAAATAAAGAAACTTTTTAGCATATTATTACAGCACCAAAAATTCATGCGTGGCCGGGTTGTAATAAAGTACTTTTTTAGGTTGCTTCAGCGTCACTTTCTTAAAGGGACGGACCTTTACCGTAATTTTTACCATGGGAGATCGTAATGAGGTTGACGGAAGATCTTCAAATTTAAGGCCGCTCAACATCAAGTTTTCCACCGTACGCACCGCCTTTTGCTTAAATCCCGATGTTCGAATGGTGATTTCCAGGTTTTTCTTATAATTGCTTTTGCGGGCAAACCTTTTGTCCATATGAAATCCGAGTAACCGATCGCCCGAAAGACTTAAGCGGGCGAAAGGTTGTAGGGAATCGATCAAAACCTTCAAGGGAATTTCCTCATTAGGGAATTGGCTTACTTCCTCTGCGCTGAAATGAGCTTGGGCCTCGAGATTACGCATTTCTCGATTGGTGCGCAGAAATTCGGCAAAGCTCAAGGCCCGGGCGCGAACCACCACCATTAGTTTGGTTGAGATCGTTCCGCGACTCACATTGGTAGGAAGCCCGATGCTTGAGTTATTGCGCAACTCAAAGCTATTGGCGCTGACAACGACTGAACTGGACCCCTCAAGCAGATAGAGTTCCGGATTATTAATTTCTAAAACAGCAACACGGGGAACGGCATCGTTGTTTGCGGCCGGGACTTCAACTCCATAATAGAGTTTAAAATCTTTTAGGAGAATTTGCTCCTGATCTTGTCGATTAACTGAAATATTTCCGCCAATCGTCAATCCTGCTTCTTCCTCCTTGGAAGAGCCAG
>CAYHRT010000237.1:0-5871 GCA_964359085.1 uncultured Bdellovibrio sp.
CTCGTCAACTATTGGCTTCAAAGTTTTCGTTGGACTTAGTTACTATCTAGAGTAAACCGGCAAACTCTTCCTCAGCTTAAAAGGCATCATTACTTCTTAAGACACTTCCACATTTACACCGAATGTATACGACGAAGGAGTAAGTTCGAATGAAAACTACCTTTCTGTTACTTATTTTGGTTTTAACGCTATTTTGCCGTTTGTGTTTGGCTGAAGAGTTAACCATAACAAGTAACCCTGAGCAGGCCGAAATTTTCATCAAATCTACCAATAACGATGCTGGCGTTAAGATTGGCAAGACTCCTCTTAAGATTCCTATGAACGAGGTCGTTAATAATTTTGCTAAAAGCAATGTGTTCATTTTAGAAATTAGCAAAGAGGGATTTGATCCATATAGAGTGCTTCTCACACGCACGGGAAGCAATGATATTGAACTTTCAGTCAATTTGGAAGTATCAAAAAACTTGAAACTTGTTAAAGACGTTGATTACTTGGTTACCCAGCTTTTCGAGGTTCAACGACAAATTCGAACTAAAGACTATGTCGATGCCCTAAAGAGACTCGATCAGCTAGAAAAAGATTTTCCACATTATTCTGTGGTATACGAACTTAAGGCAAGTACCTACTACCTAAGCAAAGATTTTTCTAAGGCCTTGAGTTACTACCGCAAAGCTTTCAGTATGAATTCAGACAATCGTGATGCTTTTATCATGAAAAATTATCTCGAAGAAAAATTTAAATTACAACCGGCGACAGGTGGGTAAGGATGAAAAATCATCCTTTTGAAAAGAGTATGAAGTTGGGAAGAAATCGATGAGTGTTGCAACGCTAGTTCGAAAATCTGTGGCAGTATTTCTTAGTGTTTTTTCACTAAGCGTAAGCCCCAATGATATTCCGACAAGTGGATCTTTCTTACCTTCCCTCGACTGGCAGAAAGTCGGACTCGAAAGGGCCGTCGGTGAAAAAGTAAGAACGGCACTTTCTCGCATCGTTAAATCAAATGAATACTTGGTGGATGTTGAAATCAATGTCAATCAGGCAACTAAACCAAAGTTTACCCCCCAAGATGGCGATGACGGCGGAGGTGATGGTGCAGGCGAGGACAACAAGGGTAAAATCAAAATTAAGGATGTGCTTCCAGATCAGTTACCTAAAGACTACATTGTCTTTTCAAAATTAGGATTAGAGGCCCCGCTAATCGAAGATTTTAATGATTTCAAGGATGAAAAAGGAAAACCACTCGCCGATAAAAAGAAAGAACCCTTACCTCCCTTTGAACAGCTGTGGAAATATAACAAAAGTTTGGATATTTTTAATAATCTAGAAAGCGTTAAAATATATATTCAGCTCAGTGAAAAATTGCACCCTACCACACGTGAAAACATTAAGAAAATGTTAAATGCCCTTAAATTTAACCTCAATGATATCACTCCAGAACTTGAGATCACCTACATCAATATGGAGGAAAAGAAATCTGGCCTCGATTTGCCAACTTCAATAGGTGAAATCTTGGCCCTCTTCTCTCGATTCTCTAATATGTTCGGCCTTATCATGGCCGCAATCGTAATCGGCCTCATTGCTCTTGCCCTTTTTAATAAGTGGGCAAAATTAGATAAAGATAAAAATGATGCACAAGCGCAAGCCTTAGCGGCACAAACTCTAAAAGATGAAGAAGAAGATGAAAATGAAAAAATGACAGCGGGAGGACCTGGAGGGCCTTTTGATCAAGAAAATACTTCCTCTGTTGCAGGCGTTGAGCGCTATCAAACTTTCTTGGATAATTCACCGGTTGAAGCAGTTATGCTTATCAAGAAATGGGTGGCCAGCGGTGAAAATAAAGAGAAAAATGCGTTACGTGCTTTAGTTCAACAACTTAAGAATGATACTCTTCTGAAAATATTTGCCAAGCTGACTCAAGAAGAGCGTGATATTTGGAAGTCCTTTTTAGACAAGCAAGTTGCGGGGACTGATCTCATTGAGACCAATGCCTATATTTCCAACCAGATTGTTGAGGATATTCTAGTCCCCTCTGCCATTGTCGATGCGGAAGCCTGCGATACACTCATGCGAATTAACCCTGAAAGAGCTGCTCAGTTTGTTAAAGAAAATCCCGATTTGGGAAAAATTCTTATGAATGTCATGTCTTCTAGGTTCATAGCAAAAATTTTGGAGCACCTAGATGAGGAGTATGTCGAATTGGCCATTGCACGAGGCATGGAATATAGACGTGAGGATGTGGGCATGATGTTGAGTGAGTTCAAAACAAAACTGGCAAAATACAAAGAACAAAAAACAAGAATACCCTTTTTAGAGAAAATCTTGGATCTTATCCCGATTTCTACTCCCGCACGTGAAAATTCGCTCTTTAAGGCATTGGCACAAAGTGGTGAGGAAGCCGGAATCTTAATAAAAATTGCGCTTGAACATTTTCCAGCTGTCCTGGTGCCTGTGTTACCTGACAAGATTTTAAAGTCAGCATTGCAACAGTATCCCATGGGACAGAAAATTGAACTCGTCTCAATGCTCAAAGATGATCTGCGCGAGAAATTTGTCGGGCTTTTCGCTCCAAAGGGTTCTAAGGCCAGCGATATGCTCACCTTGGAATTAGAAAAAATTGAAAACGATTTGACCATACAGAAAAAGATTCGTGAAACACCTGATGTGGTGTGGAAAGAATTTATTGACTATACTCGTAAAATAGTTCGAAACGATAAAATTAACGCTTCCGATTACAACAATATGGTTACACAATGGGCAGATAAAATCATGGGTGGTGAATCGCCTGAAATGGCGGCCCATGGTGTTGATCCAGAAAAAACGGCAACCAATCGATCGATTAAGGCCGCGGCTTAATTCGATGGGAAAAAGGTCTGAAGCTCTCGAACATACTGAGGGCGCTTCATGCCTACCAAAACATGATCTATACCCCATTCCAAATATTTTTGGATTGCGAGCACTGATAGCGGCTGCTCGGCACAGGGAGCGATAATTCCCTCAATTTCAAGTTTTTCTCTATATTTCGATGCTCGCTCGGTCATCAATTGTCGAGATTGAGATAGGGCAATATCAAAAAGCTTGTAATATGGCTTTGATTCTTCCAAGGACAATGTTCCACCATACAACTGCGCCACAAGCGGAAAAAAATGTCCTAGAAATACCTGTTCCACTACATCCGGCGTAGGTAACGTGGCCCATATTTCCTTCAACTGTTTAATAAATGGTAACTCATGAACATTAATCTGTTCATGACCACTTTGCTGATTAACTTTTTCCTGAAGAGTTGTGAGTCTCTCCGCGAGCATTTTGTCACAATCGAGAACTAATGGTCGCAGAGATACATATTCAGCAAGTCTTAAAAATCCATCAGGAGCAAATGCATTTAAAGGTCGGTTTGCCAGCGTAAGCAAATTATGGGTATGTGCGAATTGAATAAGATTCTTTCCACTGAAGTGCAAACCGAGTGCGCCCCGTTCTATCAGGTTCATAGGAAATTGAATCATTTTGAAGTGATGATTTCTTGCAACAGATTTCGCAATATCTAGAATTTTTTCTAAATTAGAATAATTTGTGTCAGTAGGCATGCTGGAAAAAGTATTTGAGCTTATCCCATAAAATCTAATTCTCCCTCTAAAGACTTCTTCTTCCAGGTGCATAAAAGCTTTTTTCAACCGTTGCAAGTAGATTTCCTCTGAAGCTCCCTTTGTTTTAAAATAGTACTCAGGATTGTGAAGTAAAAAATAGTCAATATCCGAAGACCCAAGCCGCGCAAGCGATAATGTTATTTGATTTTCTAAAAATTCCGGATGGATGGAATGCTTAAAATCTTGTCCCAGATCCACAAGATCATCTTTGGCTTTTCCCTTTGATCGTAACTCTTCATATTGTTTAAGATTCGGCCCTTGAATATATCCGGCCTTACTAACAATGGTGGGTTTTGGGCCCTTATAGTCCGATAAAACTTTTCCAATTAATAGCTCTGAGTCGCCATAGGTGTAATTGGTAGATGTATCAATAAAATTGCAACCAAGATCAAGAGCAAGTCGTAATGCTTCCTCATGCTCCTTAAATTTTATACTCATTCTGTAGCCACCGAGACCCACGCGCGAAAGCTTTTGTTTTGTCATATATATACATCTGACCTTATATAAGATATTTTCAAAAAAATTTTTACCACTAAGACTTGGAACATCCAAGAAGATTTCTTTAACAAGGCGAAAATTATTTCAGAGCGAGTCAAAGGTTTAATT
This sequence comes from uncultured Bdellovibrio sp., assembly GCA_964359085.1. Lineage (GTDB taxonomy): Bacteria > Bdellovibrionota > Bacteriovoracia > Bacteriovoracales > Bacteriovoracaceae > GWA2-49-15. Next base: position 4,248 of record CAYHRT010000237.1, read on the forward strand.
TTTGCATGCTTAACCGCACTAATGTGGGCCGTCCTGGCCATTTTTCTAAAATTTTCGCTTAAAACATGTTCAACCATGACGATTGTCTGGTTTCGTTTTGTTGTAGCGTTTTTCTTATTACTTTTCTACCTGCTTAAATTTCAACCTCGGGCACTTCATATAAGGCCACTCATAAAACCTGTCCCCCTTTTTGCAGTATTATGTCTTGCCTTTAATTATTGGTCCTATTTAGTTGGTGTGGATTATACATCTCCTAGTAATGCACAAATCATTATTCAACTCGGCCCTATGATTTTGGCGCTCTCAGGAGTATTTTATTTTAGAGAGCGCCTTTCTTTACTAAAGTGGTTAGGCGTTTTGTTGTTTTTTATAGGTTTTTTGCTCTTCTATTTGAATCAGTATTTCCTTACCACCATACCGCACGCGCAGTATACGAAAGGTGTTTTATGGATTCTTATTGCTGCCATTTGTTGGGCCATTTATGCAATCATTCAAAAAAGAATTCTACATTACTCACATCCTCAATCACTTAATCTAATTATTGATGGGTTTTGTGCTCTTGCCTTTTTACCCTTTGTTGATTTTACATCATTAATTTCGCTTGATTTTACGAACTATGCTGTTTTATTTTTCTTAGGCATTAACACTGTTGTTGCATATGGCTGCATGTCTGAAGCACTTCAGCGCATTCCTGCAAATCAGGTGAGTGTTATTATAGCTTTAAATCCATTGCTTACCATCCTTGTTATGCAAATACTAAAAATTTACGAATTTCACTTAATCCCTTATGAAGTTATGGGTGTGCAGAGTTTCGTCGGGGCCTTATTGATCATTCTTGGGGCCATCTTGGTCGTCACTAAAATACGGTTTCAGCGGGCCAAACTCTAGTAGTTTACATGCTTTTTCTTTGAGTGCCACTAAGAGACATTCTTTTTTATGAGCGGGTAAGTGCAGTGCTTGAACATAATAAAAATCTCTTTCAGGTAGAGATATCTTTTTGATGGCCGTCATAAGCTGAGGTAAACTTTCTATCGATGGTGTTTTTAATGTTATTAATAGACCCCAGAGATCTAAGGAATATTGCGAAATTCGCAAGGCCTCATTAAACGCCATCGGTATCGGCAAATTTAGATCATTCGCAAGCCATTCAAAACTCGGAACACTAAGCCGATGCAACGATTTTTCAAGATCGCTCTTACGAACTTCTTGCACCGGACGACGAATTACTTTCAATCGATCGGCCATGGGAGAATTGAGAAGTTTTTGATCCATCTCACCTGTATCAATGCCAAGTACAAAATGTCCCTCTTCTAAAAGAAAGTACGCTACTCCGCCTGGTGCACATCCAATTTCTAAAAATGTTTGCGGGTCCTGAATTTTTTTTAATCGTAGGCGATCAAAAGTCTGGGCCATTTTTAAATAGGCACGAGATGGTGCGTCCTTAGGTAGAGTGGAAGAAAGCTGGCCAAAACTTGAGATTGGTGGCCGAAAAGGATAAATATTTATCCAACACTCTTTTTGTTCATATAAATAGATCCAGACAATCCAATCATTGGGCCTCGGGAGTGCACCATTTTGGCCCTTAACTAACATGTCAATTTCTACGCATTGTGAAGAAGTTGGC
>CAYHRT010000238.1:0-5863 GCA_964359085.1 uncultured Bdellovibrio sp.
TTTGGGCATGGGAGAAGGAACCACACGACGCCATCCACGCCCAACATCTTCCTTCATCACCCAACCACGTTCTTGTTCCAGGTTTAGCGCCTGAGATTTTGTATAAAAAGTACCAATAAACTTTGTGGGCGCAGAAAATGCGGGATCATCTTTGTCGACAATAACTTGAGTAACAACGGTGGAAGTTTTTTTATTAATTTTGCGCTTAAAGCAGATATTGTCGAAGACGTTTTGCAAAATATATCCGATTCGCCCTTGGCTATCGGCGACGCAGACATCTAAGGTAACCTGACGACTAAATTCATCTTTGGTTAACTCTTGCTGCAAAAAAATGCGGCCGACTTGTGGACCATTTCCATGGGTGACAACAATGCGCTCATAACCGGCCTCTAAAAGATCCACGACTTGTTCCATACTCCTGCGGGCCACAATAAATTCTTCTTTTTGATGAAGATTTGGTCCAGTACGCACATCCAGAGCGTTCCCTCCAAAAGCAATCAAGAGACTTGGTTGGGTAGTGTTCTTGGAAAAATCAGGATTCATCGCACCTCTCCTTAACTTGAGATAAATTAAGCTTTCTGACAATAAATTATCGGGAATGCGGCATAGAAGGCAGCGGCCTTAACTAAATGCTCCACCGGACATTGATCATCAACGGAATGGGCGTGAATTTCATTGGCAGGTCCAAAGCCGATGGTGGGTATTCCCATCATCCCCATGGTGGCAATACCGTTTGTTGAGAAGGTCCACTTATCGACTATTGCCTTTTGACCAAACAACTTTTCAAAGGTCTCAACCGAACTCTTGCAAACAACATGTTCTTCTTCGAGCACCCACGTAGGAAAATACTTTTCTGTTTCATATGTAAAGTTGGTGTAGCTTGGAACGGCATACTTCAGAACTTCAACCTCGGCTTCAACTCCAGCACGTTTTATAGCATCTTTCACTTCCGCTACGGCAATATCTTTCGTTTCCCCACGGGTTAAGCGTCGATCAAGGTGAATAAAGGCACGATCAGGAACTGCACACATGGAAGGCGTCTTGCAATCGATATAGGAAACGGCCACAGTACCTTTGCCCAAAAAGGAATCATTGGCCAGGCGAGTATTGAGTTTTTCAATCTCGTTGACCACTTTTGCCATCATGTAAACTGCGTTAATTCCCCTCTCAGGCGCCGAACCATGGCAGGAAACACCTTTGGTAGTGACTCCGATCTCCATACGCCCACGATGGCCGCGATAAATTCCCAGATTGGTCGGCTCTGTGATGATAACCATTTCAGGATTTAAAACTTTTTCCTTGAGGATGTATTGCCAGCAAAGTCCATCGCAGTCTTCCTCCTGAACAGTGCCAGTCACCCAAAGAGTGTAGTCTCCTTCAAGCTTGAGGTCTTTAATGATTTTTCCGGCGTAAACCATGGCGGCCATGCCGGCCTCTTGATCAGAAGCACCGCGACCGTAAACGATGCCATTTTCCAGTTTTCCCTTAAAAGGGTCGATCTTCCAGGCCTTGGGATCACCGACACCGACGGTGTCGATGTGGGCATCCATGGCGATAACTCTTTTGCCTTTGCCGATTCGGCCCAAAATATTTCCCATCTTGTCGATCTTGATCTCGTCAAAACCAACTTTTTGCATTTCTTTTTTAATGCATTCGATGACCCCTTTTTCCTGACATGATTCGGAAGGAATACTGATCATATCGCGGAGAAATTGGGTAATCTCAGGGGCATATTTTTCGGCTCTGGCCAAAATTTGTTTTGGTTCCATCATAAAAACTCCTCGGAGCGATTTTTTAACTTAATCTTTTTTTATTTTCTTTAACAATTTTTTCTAAAACTTCAGCGCTGTTTTTAAAGCGCATAGATAACATCATGGCGGCGATGATAAATGGTTTATAACCAGCTTCCCGATAGGTATCAGCGCGGTAACGCTCAAAAACGCTAGCGGCCACTTCGCCTTCCTTGCATGAGACACTGGAAATGTCGGCGGGCAGACAATGCATATAAAGGGCCTTGCCACCTTTAGTTAATTTCATTTTATCTTCGGTACATTCCCAGTTTTTAAATTTGGCATTATTGGCCAGACATTGTTTCTCAAGATCTTTGAGTCCATCGTTATCTTTCTTCTGCAACAACTGGGTACGCTGTTGCATAACATGGTAAGGGGCCCAGCTTTTTGGGTACACGATATCAGCATCTTTGAAGGCCTCATCCATGGAGCCGGTGACAGTGAAATTTCCACCACTGGCCTTGGCGTTTTTCTTGGCAACTTCCAAGGTATCAGGGATCAGACTATAACCTTCAGGATGGGCCAGCATCACATTCATTCCAAAACGGGTCAGCAAGCCGATGATTCCTTGGGGAACAGAGAGTGGTTTTCCATAGCTTGGAGAATAGGCCCAAGTCATGGCAATTTTTTTGCCCCTAAGATTTTTTAAATCACCACCAAAAAAGTTTTTCAAGTGAAGAAGATCAGACATCGATTGCGTCGGGTGGTCAATATCGCATTGTAAGTTCACAACGCCTGGACGTTGATTGAGGACACCTTCTTTATAACCCGCATCGAGGGAGCGTCCCACTTCTTGCATATAAGTATGTCCTGCGCCGAGGTACATATCGTCGCGGATGCCAATCACATCAGCAAGAAATGAAATCATATTGGAGGTTTCTCTTACTGTTTCTCCGTGGGCAATTTGACTTTTCCCTTCGTCGAGATCCTGAACAGCAAGGCCCAAAAGGTTGGCGGCGGAGGTGAAGGAAAAACGAGTGCGCGTGGAATTGTCACGGAACTGACTGACGGCCAAACCTGACTCAAAGACTTTGCAGGAAATATTTTTGGCATGCAATTCTTTCAAAAGCTGCGCCATGTATAATGTGGCCAATATTTCCTGATCGGATTTTTCCCAGGTCAGTAAAAAATCCTTCTGATACATACTGAAGTCTAGCTTCTTAATGTCGCTTATGAGCTGGTTGATAGAATTCATATAAGTCTCCTTAACTAATACTTATGGCCTGAAAAAGAAGAAAAATTAGTATCCGGCATTGGATGCTTAAAAGTCTAGCTGTAATCCTTCTTTAACCCAAAAAAAAGTGACTCCAATACCAATCATGATCTTCGTTGCCCGTCACAAGGCATGAAGATTATGGGACTTTTTAGCTCACTTTTCCAGACCTCCCTCTCTCTACTTTGGATCGAGTGGGAGGTCTGGAAAAGCTGTCTTAAAAATACTTAAATATGCAGGGGACAGAAATGATAATAAAAAAGAGGGGAGAGAGAAATCTCCCCTCTTTTTATTTCTTATTTAAAGCATCACTAAATTCTTCAACGAAGAGATTCGCGGTTTTAATTCCATGTTGCTCAAATAACTTATTTTGCTGAAGAGGATTCACAGCCCCTGCGACAATTGCCGCACTCCCGGGAGATGTTCCAAACCATTGTCTGAGATTTAATAACTGCTCCCCATCTTTATCGATGATCGTTACATTGAATGCTGAACCAGTGGAAGCAGAACCGGTGCCAGCGACACAAGCTTCACAGCTAAATGAAAACCCGGGATCATTGATAATTAAAACGGCATCTACTCCCAGCGCTTCGATGCTTTTTTTGATATACTCAGCTTCATTACTTGTACCCGTCGCAGCTTTTCCATCCCACCAATTACTAACTAAACCGAAATTTTGTAAATATTCTGGCCCGGCACAAAGTGGTTGGCCTCCACCTGTATATGTCGCCACTGTGGACATAAAACTGCTAAAGCCGGATTCTTCTTTTTTGGCCGGTGCTGGTGCTCTATAGCTTCCAATCTCCAAAAATTTTTTATTTTTTTTCATATCGTCATAGGAAACGAATTTGAAAGGAAGTTTAGCTACATTGACCGTATGTATAAACTCTTTTAAGGCCACATCAGAGGCCTTGATTCCGTCTGCTACAGACGCCTCTTTGGCAATCATTTTCACCACATCAGTCAATGACGTTCCATTTTTTTGACCTCGCGGATCTTCTTTGAATTCGATTCTCTGTGGAACCGAATAAACCACAACGGCAACCGTTTTAAGTTTGCTAATTCGATCTTTATTGATTTTTTCCGTACTGCCACAGCTCGCCAATAATATTATCATCAGTGTTAAAAAAACTGACTTCATTCTTTCCTCCATGAATTGTTAGATGTTGATAAATTAGTACAGTTGATGAAATGAATTATAGGGCAATAATAATTTTGATCAACCCAAAAAGTAACGCTTGGATGTCATAATAGACTAAAGAGCTCTTCTTTGCAGGAGGACATGTCACCAGAAAAAGCATCACATACCTGAAGGATCAAATACCATACCAAGCTCCGCCGCAACTTTTACATCAAAGGGAAGTAGGGTCTTTTTGTTGTAGCGTGCACCCTTAAGACTTTTGGCATCACGGAGGTCAGTAAGACTCAGATCTGTGAAACGCAAATCGGCGTTTGTAAGATCGGCCTTGCGCAGTTTCGCACCGATCATTAGCGCTCCTCTAAAGGTTGCTCCGCGGGCATTTACATTTGTGAGATCGGCCCCGACTAAGATGGTATCGTTAAAATTGGCCCGGGTGAGGTTTGATCCGACTAAGAGGGCCCAACCCAAATGGGACCCTTGCACGAAGGAGTCAGGCATGTAAACGCCTTCCAAGTAAGAACCTGCCAGGTAGCTGGCGCCAATGCCCCCCTTGTAGAGGTCAACACTTGAGAGCTCTGCGCGGGCCAGATAGCTGCCGTTCAAGCCCGCTCCACGCAGGTTGGAGCCCGCCTGGGAGATTCCACCGCGACGGAGGCCTACCATTGAACCGCATTCCCCCCACCAATCGGAGTTCGCGCTAGGTGTACCGTCATCATTGTCAACACAAATACCGAGCGAATCATCGAAGTGAGCATTTCCACGCTCACCCCATTCGGTGTATGTCCCCCAGTCGCGTTCCTTCCTATAGGGAAAGGCAAGAGTCCAGTCACCTTCGGTTTTCACCATGCCACGAGAGAGGGCGACTTCTTCGCTAAAAGGAAGTCGGGTTCTAGCATCGAATGTGGCACCTTCCAGCTGGGCGCCATCGAAGTTTGTGTCCTTAATCCAGGCGTCCTCGAAACGTGCTTTGCGAAGGTCAGCGTTGGCAAATGAGGCAAATGCCAGAGAGGCAGATCTGAAGTCTGTTCCGACAGCACTGACCTTCAGAAGTTGTGCTGAGTCTAAATGGGCACCAGCAAAAATCGCAGCATCGAGGGAAGCGGCCGCGAGATTGGCGAAGGTGAAATGCGCGCCAACGGCAATGGTGTGGATCATATTAACCGAACCTAGAACAGTATTTGAGAAGTTGGCCGCGATTAGGTCGGTATAGGAGAGATTGGCGCCTGTCATCTCCGAATCGAAGAACAAACTTTGGTAAAAAAGGCCTCCACGAAAATTGGCATTTTCAAAATTTTGCCCATAGTGGGGAGCGCCGTGTGAATGTCCGCACTCGCTTAAGGAGTCTTGATTGTGGGTTGGAAATCGCGCTTTATTGATACAGTCCGCAATCGCCGCATCGAAGCGCCCCTCCTCTGGATCGATGTTTTCGGCGAATGAGTATGAGGAAACAAAGAAAATGAAAAAGAATAAGAGTAAACGAATTTGAGTTTTCATGGGCGCACCTCGTTAGGAGCACCTACGTAGCATAAAAAGACGCAGCATGGAAGTAGCTTGCTGCATTTCGGATTTACGTAATTATTTTGAGATCTGATTTGGGGATAACAGTTTAATTTTATTAGTAATATGAGTCGCCTGCATCATAAGAAGAATTAGGCCCTGTAAGGTTCATGATATGATCAACGTATTCCTCTAGATGTTTAAGTAATTCCAGCCAAAGCT
>CAYHRT010000239.1:0-5843 GCA_964359085.1 uncultured Bdellovibrio sp.
AAGAACGCGGCAAGCAGCGAAGTGGCCTCAATATCGATTTGCACACGGTAGTCCCTATTAGAGAATAAATAGGGTGCAAGATCTCGAATAACAGAAGGCCTCCATTGTCCATCGTTCATAAAAAGCGATAGGAGTTCGGTACCAAAAAAGATCTGCCATTCCCCTGGGGAAGGTACCCCGGGAAATTCAATTTTTTTTGCCACGATTGTCGGTAGCAGTCTGTCCAATGTCTCAAGTGGCCAGGCCGGTTGCTTCATTTTGGCCTCCTCATTCATGCACGGATTGAAAAATATAGGAAATATTAAGGGCCTAATTACAACAATGCACCTGATTCGGCACCAACAAATTCCTCCTTAGCCCAAAGCGGCATAAAAGTCTCGTTTCCGGATCTTTAAAAGAGTTATTTTGACGCAATTAGAGGGAGCCGTTAACATACTAGGTACAGGCCATGGAGTAAGGCCAAACCATATGGGTAAAAAATATTTAGTTATCGCGTTTGTCTTTCATGCATCACTCATGCTTGCATCACTCACTTCTGGCGTAAAGGCGGGCATTTACTCTATTAAAGATTTGGAGTCGCTTGAAAATGCCGGACAATACAAAGAATTTCTGGATCACGCCTTTGATATCCGACCGGTAGAACGGGATAAACATTGGCAAGCGATGTTGAGTGCCATGGCGATTCAATACATTTCCGAGGCCATTAAACGCAAGGATTATACAGAACGTATTTTTGGATATGTCGAATATCTCCTCACCTGGCAGGGACTAAAAAGTGATGAGTTTTTTGAAAGCAAGCGTAATGATTATGGCCTAAAATATTTTACAGAAAATACTAAAAATTCATTGGCTTCCGTATCTCCAGAGGGTCTCAAGAAAGCGCTGGTAAATTTCTGGGTTAATACTCCCAACAAAACCAAAAATCACGATCTGGGAATCAACTTGGCCATGCTGATGTCTGGCAAGCTTGAACAGCTCGAACATGAAGAGGCCTGGAATCTCATTTATGAAGGTGTTCAAAGTAATATTGGAGAAATCTATTGTACCAAGGCCCCCATTTTGAAAATTATCATGCACCAGATAGATTTCATAATCCTGAAGGAAAAAAATGATAACGAATTGCGGGTCAGTATCAAAATGGCCTTATCGGCCGATTGCAGAAAAGGTCTTACTCCCGCCTTGAAAACGGCGTTACGTTCCCGCGACCCCAACCTCTTTGAGACGGCATTTAAAGTGCTCACTCTTCTTGATTTGCTTACACCTAAGGAACGAGACCTGTTCTATGCTCTTTATATTCTTCGAGGCCCACACAACGGAGTGATTTTCAATGAGGCCTGGAGCACGATGGAATCCTTGGGGCAAAATTTCTCTCGAAGAGTCAACGTAATGGGAGAATTGGCCAAATTAGATCCGCTCCCCGATGGCGTCTTCCAAGGGATCGATCCTAAAAGAACCCAGGTTATGATGGATTTGATTTCGAAAACACTGCCCGAATACCTAGAACACTATGCACGCACCTGCCTTGACTACCTAGATGGAAAAGGCGAATTTCCGAATGGCAATCCGACCCTTGCCTGTCATGATTTTTTCAAAATATATCTCAATTTATCCCAAGCCAATGGTGCCTTAACCAAGCGCTACCTTTCAAGACCTAAGTTTTGATCATGCCACAGCTTCAACCCGCATATCTCGCCGAAATTGAAGCCATTGTAGAAATAGGCACGAGCTTTCACCGCCTAGGTGTCAACGCCTATCGAATCGAAGCCACTTTATCTACTTTGGCGGAAAAAAAAGGTCTTGAGGGCCAATTCTTTTTCACTCCCACAATCATCATTGCCTCATTTAAAACTCCCGATGGAGAAATCGGACGCCATGTTCGCATTGAGCCTGGCAATATCGATTTAGGGAAACTATGCGCGGTAGATTCCTTAGCGCATCAATATTCCCAAGAGACACTGTCGGCGCAGGCCCTGCTTTTAGCATTAGAAAAAACCCTCAAGAATCCGGAGTTATATCCGGAGTGGGCGCGTCTCTGTTGTTTTGCCCTAGGTAGCGGTGGACTTTCCCTAGTTTTTGCTCCGTCCCTATCCAATCTCATCTGTAGCTTGCTCTTGGGCCTAACTGTTGGTCTACTTGATTGGGGTTCTGGCCACTTTGATAAAATGCGCCAACTTCAGGAGGCCACGGCCGCCTTTGTGGTCACAATGGGGGCAATCATTCTCAAAATGATTTTTCCTGCAGTAGATCTGGATATTATTATTCTTTCGGGTCTCATAAAACTCCTCCCAGGGCTTTCTCTGACTGTGGCCATGGCGGAACTGTCCCAGAATCATCTGGCATCAGGGACGGCCCGTTTTATGGGTGCCATGATGTCTCTCTTAAAGCTTACCTTTGGAATTATTCTGGCCAATCGCATCCTGTCATTTTTGCCGGTTTTCACCTTTAGTCCCGTGAACTTTATGAATTTTCCTCTCCCTACGTGGACCCTTGTCCCAGGTCTCCTAGCATACTCTTTTTCCACCGCTATTGTTTATAAGGCCACCCCGCAAGATAGTTGGGCGGTATTCTGTGCCGGATTAGTGGGGGCGGCCTCGATCAAAATTGGTGGCCATTTTCTGGGCGCAGATATGGGGGCCTTTCTTGCCGGCCTGGTGATTGGTGCTCTCTCCAACTACTTCTCCAACCTGCTATCAAGACCGGTGGGACTTTTCTTATGGCCGGGAATCTTGATTATTGTACCAGGCAGTTTTGGTTTAAAGGGGCTTTCTGCCCTCTTTGTGCATAATTACGATATCGGGTTTACCGCCCTTGTCACCACCTTTGCCGTTTCCATCTCCTTGGTAGCTGGGCTTTTTTTTGGTAACCTTATCGTTCGACCTCGAAGCAGCGTCTAAGCAACTAAGCTCATAGGATTTGCTATGCAAAGTAAGAATCCCCAAAATCCATTCAATCAAAATCTCAGGCAAAACCTCTGGCCTATCCATTACGCTCAAAAGTTAACCCTGAATAATGGCTTGGCCATCATTATTAAAAGACGCCAAGACACCAACCCTTTGAACATCATTACGTTGTATGCTGAAGCACAGGAAGATCTTGGCCCTCATACCGTTGGAGAAGCATCCTTATTCGGCACCCCGGAAAAGACTCAATTTACCATTCAGGTGCAAGAAAAATACCGTGGCCTCGGTTTGGGCAAGAAATTTTTTCAAACTCTGGTGGCCCTGGCCCGCACTCTAGGAATCTCGGCCTGTACCCATACTCCCATCGCCCCCCCCTCAAAAAGAGTTTTGGAAAAGTTGGAACAACTCAAATGGATGCGCCTTGAGTATAATGCCGATGGACAACTCTGCCTTCACTGCCAATTCAACCAAAGAATAAAGATTTGAGCGTACTGTCGACACCCTCTTTCATCCCTTTTCCCCTTCTCGACTTAAGCCAAGAAATCCCGACACTCCTCGTGCAACAAAAGTATGCAACATCTGATAATTTCACCGGCACCCCTGCACCGGACTATAAAACGTTGAGACCTATGGCCCGCCGTGAAATGGTCGATATCTTGAAACGCGCAACTCGAGAGCTTGAACAGGAAGGATATTCGCTAGTGCTTTTCGATGCCTTCCGTCCTGAAACCACTATTCAATATTTTGTTGAATGGGCCAAACAACCAGAAAATAATCCGATACTCAAGGAACGATTCTATCCTCGCCTACAAAAAGCACAACTCCTTGAAGATGGCTATATTTCGCCAGTCTCACCCCATGGCCAGGGCCTCGCCGTTGATGTCACCTTGGCATACCAGGGTATCCCCTTAGATATGGGAACGGGCTTTGATTTTTTTGACCTACTCTCTCATACCGATGATGTGAATATTCCCCTAACATGCCAAGATAACAGAAAGCTCTTAAAATCTTTTCTCGAACGACATGGTCTTAAAAACTATAGGAAGGAGTGGTGGCACTTCAGCCTAAGATTATGCTCATACCAAATAAAAAGGGCCTTCTGAAAAGGCCCCTTTTATAAAAAACTAAAAAAACAATCGCATTAGCTTAAATGTTTGCCAACCAAACTGGCCAATTCAAACATTGTCACTTCTTTCTTTCCAAAAACAGCCTCGAGCTTGTCATCAGCAAGAATATTGCGTTTGTTAGCTGGGTTTTGGCAATTATGCTTACGAATATATTCCCAAATTCTCTTTACCACTTCAGTTCGTGGCATTTGACCAGTCACAACTACAGCAGCAAGTGCAGGTGAAGGTGTGAGGGGTTTCATGAAAGCCGCATTTGGTTTACGTGCAGTTTTCTTCTTAGCAGGCTTAGCCACCTTCTTAGGAGCAGCTTTCTTTGCCTTGGCCACCACTTTCTTAGTAGCTTTTTTAGCAACTACTTTTTTTGTGGCCTTTTTCTTGGGAGCAGCTTTCTTTGTCGCTTTCTTCTTCGCCATAATTCCTCCATTACTTTTGTGAGTGAAAACTCTATTATTCTTCTTCGTTTATACCTAGCGTGCATCCTATTATGAACAAATTTTTTACTGTATGTCTACTGCTATTGTATTTTTCAGAGGGAAACTACCTCACAAACATTTTCGGAATTACTCTTTCAGGGGCTTCATCCACTCTACCACCTGCCCATTTTCTCCAAATTTGTGATTGGTTTTCTTGTAACCATGACTCTCATTTAAGGAGTACATTCGAAAATTGTCGATTCGGCAGTAGTGATAAATATATCTTGCGTGAAGACTTAAGGCCTTTTCCTCTATGAAACCCTTAATTTTATGAGAGTGACCACTCCCCTGATAGTTCATTTTAATGGCGGTATTCTTGGATAAAAGGCGGTCCTTGTCCTTCTTTAAAAAGACTGCAGCAATGGTATCTTTGCCCAAATTGACTGAATAGAGATCCCAACCATCCTGAACTTCATGCTCAATATCGCCCAAAGTCCATTTAAAGTCTGGAGTATCAGAAAAGGCATCAATATTGTATTCAAAGATTTTCTTGTAATCATCCGGGCCATCGGCACGTATGAAAGTGAGATTTTCGGTGTCTGGGCTCTTTTTACCAGTCTTGTGGCGTTTAGTTTTGGACGAACTTTGCTTGGGCATAGAAGCCCTCCTCTAACCATCAAAGATTTAGAATGCCTCGGGAAATGGCCCCTCGTCAACCACTTTAAGCAACACGATTCCCTTCCTGCCTTCTTGTGTTAAACTGCCAGTGCTCACATGGTGATTAGGATAAAGACAAGTATGCTAGAACAAAATCATGCTCTCTCCTCCCCCCTTTCTCGGGCCTCGAGAATTATCGTTGTCGGCCCTATGGTTGCTGACTTAGGTGAACATTTAGAACAATTTCCTATGCCACCCTACCCTACGCTCTTCATTGATGGAGGAAATGCCCATCAACACCACTTTCAAGGCCACCCAACCCTCTCCATCGGCGACGGAGATAGCTTTCCAGGCACACTTGACGTGCTCCTGCCAAAAAACAAAAATGTGAGCGATCTCAGGGCGGGACTTGACCTTCTCTCCTCAAAGATTGAGGAAATTTACTTTCTCGGCTTCAGTGGTGGACGTAAAGATCATGAATTGATCAACCTAGGTGAAATATATCAATTTTTGGCGCGACAAGAAGGTCCATGTCGGGCCTTTTTCGACAAAGATTTCCATGCCATTCAAAAAGGTACTTATAATCTCTCCTACCAAGGAATCTTCAGCATGTTGGCCTTTCACAACACCCGAGTGACCATGCAAGGACTGGTGGACTATCCACTTTCTACCCCCACCATCCTTGAGGCATTTTCCAGTCTTGGCCTTAGTAACCGGGCCCATGGGAATTTCACCCTATCCTGTAA
>CAYHRT010000240.1:0-5835 GCA_964359085.1 uncultured Bdellovibrio sp.
CCTGGGGCCGACGATGATCCGCTCCCTCGAACATCATTGATCACATGCTGATTCGGGCAAGCAGTTCCACTAGGGTTCGATACATAGGTACAAATATTGCGCATATCCTGGGCACAGGCCGACCATGCTTGGCCAGCCGCACTCCCACTGCCTAAAAGATCAGCATGTGCCTTTCTATTATTTTCTAATTCAGAACCGCTGCCACTTCCCGCACCAATCTTGTAAATATGCATGCCCCCGCCCATGCCCTGCGAGGGGTTTGTATCGATACAAAAAGTAGTAATAGTTTCCACTAAATTTTTACTGACCCGCGTTTCGTAGATTTGTAAAAAGACCTTTTGATCGATGACATTGTTGGAGGCAGCTTGAACATCGCCATACAAGGCGTCCTCCAGTTGTTTTTTAAAAAAATCTCGCATCGGAATGAAGGCGCGGTCACTCTGTGCAGACACCGTTCCCATATCTAATTTCTCGTAGGTACTGTCGGCCTGACCGCCACCGCTCCCTTCCCGTGAATTTAAGGCGTCGAGTATTTGTCCTTGCAATCCTAGGGTGCCCAACTTGGCCCACACACATTGGGCCAGATCATCCTGACAAGTCCTGTCCATAATTGCATTACCGGAGCCCGAACCGGAACCCGAATTGCAACCCTGTTGCTGCTGCTTGCACTGATCATGGGCCTGTCTCACTTGGGGGTGCTCCATTAAGCGTTTAAGAATGCCCGGCGAGCTGACTAAAGCATTGGAGGTGAACTCTGTGCCCTGACCACTGCCCGCCGCCATGGCAGTATTAAGGACAATACCATTGGAGGCCCACAAAGTTAGGGCCATCAAAAAAATATACTGCGAACTTATAAAGTTCACACTCATGGGTAACACACCAATATTGTCTCTTATCTTCTCGGTTGAGAAACGGCATAAACTTATTCTTTGACTAGAATATCTTCTAACTCTGCGAAAGCAAGCATTAATCCAGGGGAAAAAGGTTGTTTAAAAGAATCTTTATGCCAGAGGGAGTGCCAATTCTTTGTGCCACGGATTGGGGTTATTTCAAGACACATTCCTTATTGCCATAGGTGTACTCTTTGGCCACATTTAGAGGCACTATCTCCCAGCCTTTGGCCTTGGCTTCAGTCAGAATCAATCGCGTTGCACCTAGGGTTTTCTCCTGAATATCGTGCATGAGCACCACGCCGCCCTTCGAGGGTTGGCTTATGCGATAGGGAACTTTGGCCCACACTCGACTTCCATTGACGGTGGTGGCCTTAAAAGTATAGGCCGTTCCACCTTCCATATTGGCCGTGACGTTTTGGGCGACTTCCGCCGAGGTCATACTCGGCACCCAATCGCTGGTATCAATATCCCAAAAAACAAAATTGATGCAATTGTCGCCGTACAATTCTTGAGAAACTTGCTTCATAACATTCAAGTGGTGATATGCACGCGCTTTGCCGTAAGCACCGTAGGGAAAACGGTAAAACATTTCACGTTGATGCACACCCAGATCAGACAAGATCCCTTCAAGCGTTAACACCGATTGACTCAGTTCGCTCTTATAGGTGGTTTCGATCTCACCATTGTTGTCGTCATGATCTTGATCATGACTGGCCAACTGATGACCTTCATTAACAATGCGTTCAATAATCGGACGGGTCGTTTCATTAATTTGTGAGGTTAAAACAAAAAAAGTCGCTGTGACACCAAATTCTTTAAGGAGATCGAGCATCTTGGGTGTCCGTACAGAATGTGGGCCATCATCATAAGTAAGGGCCAATTTCTTGGTGCCATAAAACGATTTCGCAAGATAGCGTACCATCCCAACATCCTGTCCTGGACGATAAACCACATTATCATCGGGAAACTGCTTAGGTTTGGAGTGGGCCTGGGCCATGGCCAGAGTCAAACCTAATAAAAAGAGCGAACTCACTTTTAATGTAAAATGCATCTTTTCCCCCTGAATCTGAAAGACACCAAATGTATGGCAAATTAATCAGGGAATGAAAAGGTAATGCCGAAAAAACTACACACTACCCCCAAAGCCCCATGGCCTTCACGGCCTTTTCCCGCAGATTATCACTGAACGTGATATCGCTTTTTTCATGAAAGAGAATGGGAATCCCCAGCGAAAGAAGCAGATCCATCACACCCAAAATAGCAGGGCGATGATAAATTACCAGGCTTTTTTGAATCATGAGAAGGGCACAATCAGGGTGCTCCAAGAGTGCGCTTTTAATTGTAAAATCATCAACTTGGGATAAAGAAACAACTTCGAATTGATAGAAAATACTGCGCAATCTCCGGGTCGCTTCTGGAGAAGTTTCCACCACCACTATCTTGCCCTTAATGGGACGAAGTTCATGGTCTGTCGCTCTATTTTTATGATTCTCTCGCTCACGCGGACCGACTGAAGGCCCAAGTGAAGTTACGATTTCAAGACCAAATCCAAACATTGTGCCCATTGGCCTCCCTTAACAAAAAATATTGTAACATCAAAAGTTTAAAAACATTTCCTTCAACTAAATAATGGCAAAAATCACCTCATTATCAAGCATTAGTCTCTTTGGCTCAACTATTCATTTCTTCTCATGTAGTTCCTGCCAGTTAAATCTATTTAGAAGATGAGAAAATGGATTATTCTGTAAAAAAGTGCCCTATTAATTGGTCATTCTTTATCCCTGCCATTGACGTTAAAAAAAAGATGCCCAATTTATTAATAATTTTGGGAGGTGTGTATGTATAATTTGCATGAAATTCCGCGCGGTGCTTTCGATTTGGCGCAAACAGAGGCCATGAAAAGAAGAAATGGTGAGTTGCATGCCTTACATCTCCTGCACGGGTTCATCAATCATCCAAAAAGCTACAGTCATTCGGCCCTAAAAGAGTATCGCGGACAAGTTGAGACCGAACTTAAAAAACTGCCCACCATGGGAAAGGCTTTGACTCTCGATCAGATGCGCCCGGGGCCTTCGCTTTCCGAATGGCTCACTTACGCCAACAGTGAGGTTATTCAATCGGGGAGAGAGGCCATTGAAGAGCGCGATCTCTTGAAACAACTTCCAAAAATATTTCCACAACTCAAGATCGACTACAACAAATTCAGAGAAGAGGCGCAGGCCGAAGAGGAAGCACCTCCCACCTTTTTGATTAATTTGCAGGAAATGGCTTCCAAGGGAAAACTTGATCCAGTCATTGGGCGCGATAAAGAAATACGCATGGTGATGGAAATTTTAGGTCGCCGAGGAAAGAATAATCCGGTTCTGGTGGGCGCGGCGGGAGTAGGCAAAACCGCCATTGTAGAGGGTCTGGCACTGGCCATTTATCGAGACAACGTTCCCGATGTTCTCAAGGGAAAAGAAGTGTTCACCTTGGATTTAGGCGCCTTGATGGCCGGAACAAAATTTAGAGGTGAGTTTGAAGAACGCATGCAGGCCATGCTCAAATTTATTAAACAGAAAAGTGGCCAGGCCATCTTATTTATTGACGAGATTCATCAGTTGGTAGGCGCGGGACGTACCGACGGCGCGATGGATGCCGCCAATTTACTCAAACCCGCTCTGGCGCGCGGCGAGCTTCACTGTATCGGTGCCACCACCGAAGATGAATATCAGAAATATATTTTAGGTGATACGGCTTTGGCCCGTAGATTTCGGAGTGTCCCGATTAAGGAACCGTCCGTCGAAGATGCCATTGGCATCTTAATGGGAGTCAAAGACAAGTTTGAAGGACACCATGGCATCAAGATTTCGGATGAGGCCATCGTCCATGCCGTAACTTTATCCGTGCAATATATTACCGATAAATATTTGCCTGACAAGGCCATTGATTTAATTGATGAGGCCTGTAGCAGCCTGAAGATTGCCGCCGAGGCGATGCCGGCACACTTAGTCGATCTTGAGAGCGAAATTCGCTCCAAAATGATTTTATCCAAGGTTGACCCGGAAAGTGGCCGGGAAATAGAAAAAGAAGCGGAAAAACTGAAAATCAAATTTGAGGCAGAGAAGAAGCGTTGGGCAGCGGAAGTTTTATCGGTTAAGAAAGTCTCCGAATTGCAAAACCAACTCGATCGTCTGAAGTTCGACTTTGAACAAGCTGAACGCCAAGGTAATTTTGAAGAGGCCTCAAAAATCAAATATGGCATGATTCCAGAAATACAAAAACAAATGGCCTCTTTCACCCACGATTGGGTCTTGAGAAAAAAAGATATCGCCCAGGTTATTGCCAAACAAACCGGTATCCCACTGGAGAAAATTCTAAAATCCGAACAAGATCGTATTTTAGAATTAGAAGGCCATTTGAAAAAACGGGTGCTTGGTCAAGATGAGGCGATCCACGAAGTGGCGGGGGCGCTCATGGCCTCCCATGCTGGTTTAACCGATGAAACCAGACCGCTTGGCTCCTTTCTACTCTTAGGCCCGTCCGGAGTGGGCAAGACTGAAACAGCGAAGTCAGTGGCCCAGTTTCTCTTTAATGATGAAAAGAAAATGATCAGGATCGACTTGTCCGAATACTCAGAGAAACATTCGGTCGCAAAGCTGATTGGCGCACCGGCCGGTTATGTCGGTTATGAAGAAGGCGGGATTTTGACTGAGGCCGTGCGCCGAAATAATTACGCCGTTATTCTCTTTGATGAAATGGAAAAGGCCCACGAAGATTTTGCCGACATTCTCTTGCAAATTTTGGACGATGGACGCCTGACCGACAACCGTGGGCGTACCATCAACTTCAAAAACACCATTATCTTCATTACCAGCAATACTAAAGACTATCGTCACCAGTTTAAGCCGGAAGTCTTGGGCCGTCTGGACGCCATTTTACACTACAATGCCCTCACCGGTGACATCCATAAGGAATTGGTTAACAAGCAAGTAGAGCGCTTAAATGAACGCCTCAGCAGTAAAAAACTTGTGGTGGAACTTGACGAACGGCTGATCCGGGAATTAATGGAACGGGGATTTGATGCCACCTATGGGGCCAGACCATTACAGGCAACATTTCAAAAGCTGGTCACGCGACCACTATCGGTTATGCTTCTTTCTGGAAATCTGCCTGAAGGAAAAATCCGCGCCAGTTTTGATGGGCAAAGCGCAACGTTTACGGCGCTCAATACATAATTGGGTCGACGAATTGCATATCCAGCATAATCTGATCGATTTGCTTTTTATGATAGGGGCGACGAAGCCCCTGGTGCATGGCCTCTCGTAAACGTGCGTCAGGATACTTGGCCCAACTTTGATAGAGTTTAAGTGCCCTCTCACGCTCACCTGTTGCATCGTAGGACCTGGCCAAAAATAAATCGCAAACTGCCGCCAAATAATGCGCCAGTTTGCCACACTTTGCTTGTTCAAGATGTTTGATGGCCTCTTCAAAATGCCCCAACTTCAAGGCCACATTCCCAACTTGCATAGATAAGTGGGGATCACTCGGCAAGAGTGCCTGGGCCTTTCTTAAGTGTACCAAGGCGCGCTCGGCGTAGTCATCTGTATGAGATTCCATATGCCAAATGCGATAGCCTTCGCGATAAGCTTCCACTGCAGGCATAAAACCCGGCGTTTTGGGACGATTGCCTGGGATGGTAGGCCAGGTCTCCTCGCTAGTGCGATTGGCCCAGAAGGAATTGACGTCGATTTTGAGGAAATCTCCCAGCCCCATAGGGGAACTGCCACGGGTACTGACATAGAGAATTTGTTCTTCCGGAGAAAAGACGACTGACTTTACGGTGGCCATCACACTCAAGGTATTGCCCAGTACCCGCTCTTCTCCAGTCCAGGGATCAACGTGATCACCCAGCATCGAGGACATGGTGGCAGGCGTAATTTGTCCCTTGTGGGCCAGCAGG
>CAYHRT010000241.1:0-5819 GCA_964359085.1 uncultured Bdellovibrio sp.
CAGCAACAGCAATGGCAACAACAACAGCAACAACAGATGGCCTTGCAGCAAGCGGCCCAGCAGCAGGATCAGGCCGGAATGGCCCGCGCGCAAGGAAATATGGCGGCGCAAGCAGCAGCACAGGCGGCGCTTCAGCAGAACTATCAGAATGCCGGTTCGAATCTCTATAATAGTTACTGGGGACAGGGATCGTACGGTGGAACTCCGTACGCCATGGGTAATATGGGCCTTTCAATGGGCTTTAATGCCGGTTTCGGTGGCTACTATGGCGGCGGCGGTGGTGGCTATGGTTTTTACCAGTAATATTTTGGTACGAATCTAGAGGCCGTGCATGAGTGTCCGAATATTATCTTGAAAAATAACTTCCATTTTTGTTCTATCAAAAATTTTGTCTACCACACCAGTTCCAAACGTTGGATGCTCGAGTAGGTCCCCTACAAGAAAGGTGGTTTTAGGGGAGTAGGCACGTCCTGGTCCTCGGGCCTTGGTGACAGATTGTTGCCAAAACTCAGCCAAGGGGATTTGGGGGCGTCCATCTCGCTTTTTATCACGTTTCTTGGAAGCTGTTTTTGGTGCAGCCGCAGCAGCGTCAGGATTCTTGTACGCGTGAGAAGATTTGCAGGTATTGCAAGTTACTTTCCCAGGGGTCCGATCATTTTTCATTACAACAATTGTATGAGCTAGAGTAAGTTTACATTTGTTACAGTAGCTTGAGATTTCTTTACCGGCAGATAATTGAGACATACCTTTCCTTGGCAACAGGAGAACAACCTAGGGAGTTTATTGTATTGTGAGTAACACCGTAAAGACTCCCTGCAAGGGGCCGCAACTGGGACAACTTTTGGCCAAAGCCAAATCACTACCGACGGGTCCTGGCTGTTATTTGATGAAGGCTAAGGATGAAGAGGTTTTATATGTGGGGAAGGCCAAAAATCTCAAGTCAAGAGTCGTCACATATTTTAATGAATCAGCAAAAGCTGTCAAAACCGTACATCTTGTTGAAAAAGTGCATAATTTCGATTTTATTATTGCGGGTAATGAAGCTGAGGCCCTGATCCTAGAACATAATCTCATTAAAAAGCATTCTCCTCGTTACAATATTCGTCTTCGTGACGACAAATCTTACCCCTATGTTGTAGTTGCATTGGGAGAGTCTTTTCCAACTTTTCGTTATCAGCGTCGTCCCAAGCGTAGTGATCCAAAAACTTTAGTTTTTGGGCCCTTTCCCAATGCCGGAGAAGTCAGCGAAGTTTTGCGCTTGATGGTAAAGTGTTTTGGTTTGCGCGATTGCAGTATGAAGGAGTTTAGTTCGCGACGAGAGCCATGTCTTCTCTATCAGATGAAGCAATGTAGCGCCCCATGCCGACAGATGATTGGGGCCAAAGATTATCATGAGTTGGTGGAGAGTGCTTTGGCCTTTTTCCAAGGCTGCCCCCATAAAACTATCGAACAACTTAAACACAGAATGCTTGCGTATGCGCAAGAAGAGGCCTTTGAGCATGCCGCTTTTATTCGAGATTCTCTCCCAGTTTTCGAAAAATTTATCCTGGCCGACAAACAGGCGAATGCCGAACTCAATGGAGCACATCGCGATATCGATATTCTTGCCTATCATACCGGAGTTGCCGGAGGATTCGCAGGTGAGGTGGATCTTTCGCTCTACTTGGTGAGAAACAATCTTCTTTTAGGTAGTAAAACGTTTCATTTTCCAGTGGCCGACTGTCTGGAAGAAATCGAGATGGAGTTCATTCGTTTTGCGCTTCAATATTATGCAGAAACCCATGATTCGCTACCTGTTGTGATTGTCACAGATTTACCCGTATCTTCAATCGAACTTTTTCAAACTGGAGTCTCTAAGATTTGTGGAACTAAGATAGAAGTCATTTCTCCCACACAGGCTTACCAAGAACTTTTTCGACTGGCTTCCGAGCACGCTCGTGAGGGGCAGCGGATTCGTATCCTCAATGAGGATAGTCCTTTTTTAGGCCTTGGATTTTTGCAAAATTTATTGCAATTACCAGAACGGCCTAGACGTTTGGAGTGTTTTGATATTGCCATTTGGCAGGGAGAGAATCCCACTGCTGGAGTTGTTGTTTTTGAAGAGGGGAAACCACTTAAAAAAGACTATCGTTTCTATCATTTGACCGCACGTTTGGAAGGTAATAACGATTATGCCTTTATGCGTGAGGCCCTTATCAAGCGATTGGAAAAGGGGCATTACCCCGATGTCTTTGTGGTTGATGGAGGAAAAGGACAACTGTCACTATTTGTTTCTCTTATAGAAGAATTCAAGTTATCTATTCCTGTGATTGCGCTGGCCAAAGAAAGGGGAGGTGACAAAAGGGTTGATGAACGAATTTTTATCCCTGGTCGTGCCAATGCTCTTCCGTTGGCCAGATCGCGGGCCTTGATGAAAATTTTAGTATCTATGCGCGATGAGGCCCATCGTTTTTCGCGCAAACTTCATCATCATGCCTTTCACCAAGATCGAACAGGAAAATGGTTGGATGAGATTGATGGTATCGGGCCAAAGGCCAAACAAAAAATTTTACAAAAATTAGAGCTGAACATGAGTGAATTACAAAAGCGTTCTGCTCTAGAATTGCGCGATTTGTTTGATCTCGATCATCGCCAAGCTCAAAATCTCCATGACAGATTGCAAAAATTCGGGATGCCGTAGACGTGAAGATTTGAAGTACGGAGGGAGTTTCCCCGTGGCCAATATTTGGCGTTCAAGGTATTCTGACTGACGTAAATTTTAATATTCCTTCAGGATTTACCTGATTATCTTTAATCAAAGGGCTTGCAACCATGAAAGATCTAGAAAGTGTTGTTATCCGATTCTCTGGAGATTCCGGAGACGGAATGCAGTTGACCGGAACTCAGTTCTCCAATACCTCAGCTTTGATGGGAAACGATATAGCGACATTCCCTGATTATCCGTCAGAAATCCGCGCCCCACTTGGAACCGTTGCGGGTGTTTCTGGTTTTCAAGTTAACTTTGGGGCCATTGATGTAAGTACACCTGGTGATGAGCCGGATGTACTCGTGGCCATGAATCCCGCCGCACTCAAGGCCAATCTCTCCGCCCTTCGCAAGGGTGGGACTATTATTGTTAACCTTGATGCTTTCAATGAAAACAATTTGAAAAAAGCTGGTTATGACAAAAATCCGCTCGATACAGATGAACTGGCTAGCTATCAAGTCATTAAGGCCCAAGTTAGTACGCAAACGCTGAGGGCCTTGGAAAAGATAGATATGGACGCCAAGGCCAAGGGACGCTGTAAAAACTTTTATACATTGGGGATTACCTATTTTCTTTTTAATCGTGATTTAGCGCCAACAATTAAATGGATTGAAACAAAATTTGGTAAAAATCCAGTGGTGGCGCAAGCAAATATTTTAGCGCTTAAGGCGGGATTCAATTTTGCAGAAACCTCAGAAATTCAAGTTTCTACCTATCGTGTCGCACCCGCGAAAATCAAACCCGGTCTCTATCGTCAGGTCAATGGAAATGAAGCAGCGGCCTGGGGATTTGTGCATGCTGCTCAGACGGTCGGTTTGGAGCTTTTCCTGGGCTCCTATCCCATTACGCCTGCTTCAGACATTCTCCACGAATTATCAAAGTTAAAGAATTTCAATGTAAAAACTTTCCAGGCCGAGGATGAAATAGCGGGTATTTGTTCTGCTATTGGGGCGTCCTTCGGTGGCGCTTTGGCGATCACCACAACATCTGGTCCAGGTCTTGCTTTAAAGGGAGAGGCCTTGGGTCTCGCCGTGATTTATGAACTTCCTCTCGTGATTGTGGATGTTCAGCGGGGGGGGCCTTCGACTGGACTTCCTACTAAGACAGAACAATCTGATCTCATGCAGGCCATGTATGGCCGTCATGGAGAATGTCCTTTAATCGTGGTTGCGGCCAAGACGCCTGGTGATTGTTTTCATATGGCCTATGAGGCCGCTCGCTTATCACTCGAGCATATGACTCCTGTAATGTTGATGACCGATGGATATATTGCCAATGGCGCTGAACCATGGCGCATTCCTGATTTGGCCAAGAACTACAGCAAAATTCGTACCCATCGCATCACTGGCCAACGACCGGAGGGTCAAGAGTTCCTTCCCTATAAGCGTGATGATCAGTTGGTGCGTCCTTGGGCCGTTCCAGGCATGCCTGGATATGAACACAGAATTGGTGGTCTAGAGAAATGGGTGGATACTGGCAATGTTTCCCACGACCCAAAAAACCATGAAGTCATGGTCAAAATTCGCGCTGAGAAAGTGGCCAATGTCGCTAACAATATTCCACTTCAAGAATTAGAAGGGGATAAGACGGGCGATCTTCTCATCGTATCTTGGGGCGGTACCTACGGTGCCACTCACGGTGCCGTTGCGAAGGCACGAGAAGCGGGAAAGAAAGTATCGTTGATGCACCTCCAGTATTTGAATCCAATGCCCAGAAATATTGCTGAGTTAATGAAAGGATTTAAGCGTATTTTGGTGCCTGAGCTGAATATGGGCCAGTTGAAGTTCATTTTAAATGCTCAATTTCAGTGTCAAGCGATTGGTTATAACAAGGTGCAAGGATTACCGTTTAAAATATCAGAGTTAGTCGATGTTATTAACCGTACGATTGAAAGCTAAAACGAAGAATATTTTTTAACAGAGGAATTTCATATGACCGATGTACCAGTATATAAGAAAAAAGACTTTATCAGTGATCAAGAAGTTAAGTGGTGTCCTGGGTGTGGTGACTACTCTATTCTCTCCAGTGTTCAAATGGCACTGACCAAAATAGGTAAGAAAAAAGAAGATTTGGTTTTTGTTTCAGGGATTGGTTGCTCATCGCGCTTTCCCTACTACGTTGATACTTACGGGATGCATAGTATTCATGGTCGTGCTACGGCGATCGCATCGGGTTTGAAACTTCACAATCCCAATCTTGAAGTTTTCGTTATGACCGGTGATGGTGATGGTTTGGCCATTGGTGGAAATCACATGATTCACGCTCTCAGGCGGAATATTGGTTTGCGTGTGATTATGTTTAATAATGAAATCTACGGTCTTACAAAAGGGCAGTATTCCCCAACTTCAGCGTTGGGCCTAGTTACTAAATCGACGCCTTACGGGGTTGTAGATCGTCCTTTCGTGCCGGCTGCTTTGGCGCTAGGGGCAGGTGCATCCTTTATTGCTCGCACTATTGATACTGATCCGAAACACATAACCGATGTTGTGGTGGAAGCTTGTCAGCATAAAGGTGTGGCCTTCATTGAGGTGCTGCAAAATTGTGTTATCTTCAATGATGGTGCCCATGATGAAGTGACTAATAAGGATCTGCGAGATGACACTACTGTACGCGTTGAGCATGGCAAGCCGATGATCTTCGGTAAAGAAAGAAATAAAGGTTTGATTCTGAAAGGTTTCAACCCAGTAGTGGTTACCATAGGGGAAAATGGCATAATCGAGAACGATTTAATCGTGCATGATTCTAACGACTACAATCTGGCCAGTATGCTGACGCGATTAAGTCGACCAGAATTCCCGCTACCCTTAGGTGTTTTCCGTAATGTCGAAGTTCCAGTCTATGATCAGGAAGTCCAAAATCAAATCGACAATGTCACCAAAAAGAAGGGGAAGGGAGATATGAACTCCTTTTTAAAATCTGGGGATACTTGGGAAGTAAAGTAGCTTTAATGGACTAGGTGGAGATATTTTCTTTTGTTGTGTCCACATTCTGGACAGTGGGCGGATTCCTTGACCAAGATATGTTCGATGTCGGTCATATGACCATGCACAAGCTTGCAACCACATATGTCGCA
>CAYHRT010000242.1:0-5790 GCA_964359085.1 uncultured Bdellovibrio sp.
CTGGCTGCCATACAATAGGAATGATGCGGCCGCTTTTGAGTAGGAACGGACAGATAGGCCCCTTCTTTCTGGGAAATAATATGTTTCCCCCTTACGGATAACGATTGTTCATAAAAATCTTGCTCTACGGGATCATTATATTCTTCAACCATATTATCTCCTTATTTTTTTGCTTGCCTCATGAGCGATTAAATCTCTGAGCAAGAAGATAACCACCTATCACCGATACCGCACTCGCGATTCCTAGAAACATCCATGGACTCTTATGTACAGTCTGATCAACCTTCTTTGCGGTGTCAGTGGTGGCGCTAACAACTTTTTCTCTTGCTTTATTTAATGATTCAATGCTTGCCTTCTGAATGTTTCCAGCAAAATCATTTAAACGTTCTGCAATCCCAGGACCCCTTTGCTGATATCGGGCATTCTCTTTCGTAGCAATGCCATGAATATCTTCGGCGCTGATCAAATCTTCCTTATACAACAGCTTTAAGGCCTGATTGATTGATTCTGCATTTGATCTATGTTGAAAATTTGCACCTATTCCTATTCCCATTTTATTCTCCGCTGTTATTATTGTTTTGTTTTACGCATATTTTATGTAACAGTATTGTCGCTGTGAATGACTGAAATCACAGTCACTTGTGATGCTTGATTTTTCATTAATATTCAATATTCATTCAGCAGATAGTGATGAAACATGCTGTCGAATTGAGTATCGCGCTTGCCTTTTCCAACGATCGTCATAGCGCCTTCTAAGGCCTCGAACATAATATCGACTTTCTTCTTATAAAGCTTTCGGATTTCCTTTTTGAGCAATCTTAGTTTTACGGTTGTAGGATCATTTGCTATTAGATTTTGTACCAGCAGGATCTTGGCCTTCTTTAGTTGAACATTTATGTTCTCAACTTTATTTTGGGTATTGTCTTTTAACGTAAGCAGCTTGCTTTTTGTTTCCTCTGTTGGCCATTTTGCATCTTTGATCATTTTATTGATCCGTGTTGAGATATCTTCATCGACCTCGATCTCAAGTTTCTTTTTTTCAACTTCTAGTTCCTTTTTTTGAAGATCTGAACATTCTATCAGGGCCACTGACAATATTGAGATGAGCAAAAGATCTTTCAATGATTTCATAATTTACTCTATGCTTTGAGTAATTCTGTATCGATGATTTTGCCTTAGGAGAAGAGTGATCTAAATCTCTAAAGACAATAGATAACGTTAACGATGGAAGCGAGTGGAATGGAATAGACTATAAACATGAATTTTGTCAATGTATGTATTCTTCTTTTTCTTTTGTTCTATTCACAGAAATGTTTTCAAAAATATGATGTCGTAAAAGAGGAGACGAAAATAAATAATAACCAGGCATTTCTTGAAATTGGCAGATGTAAATTCTGTCATGCTTATGCAGGCCAAAAAAGATTAATTGCAAAGCGTGATATTCCTAGTCATCTATCTTTTTTATTCTAGTTTGTTCTAGTTTCTTCTAGAATTTTGTATTTGAAGGTCTGGCGGAATTTAATTTCCAATGTTTCAAAATAACATCCTGAACTGGATTGGC
Source organism: uncultured Bdellovibrio sp. (assembly GCA_964359085.1). Classification (GTDB taxonomy): domain Bacteria; phylum Bdellovibrionota; class Bacteriovoracia; order Bacteriovoracales; family Bacteriovoracaceae; genus GWA2-49-15. The sequence goes on from CAYHRT010000242.1 coordinate 1,562, forward strand.
GATCGGAATGGTGTTTATATAATTAGGGCCAAAACGGAAATCAAAATGTATTTCGTCAGCAGGTCTGTTTTTTATAAAATGGGCAGGATACCAAAGCCACAAAGCATGATTCCACCCTCTCACTTCAAATAATTCAATCATATCTGAGAGATATTTATCCGCACCAGGAGCATTTCGATGAAGTCCAAATTCATTGACCGCACCTGTATAATCTCTTTGAGTTTTCAAGTAACGATCGAAGGGAAGCAAAAAAGCATTGAGTGTTGTTCGGTCGACTTCCTCGGGTTTATCATCATAGTTAATATCAAATTTTCCTGGGTAGCGATTCTTTACGCTATGTTGGTGAGTATAAGAAAAAGGTTCGTAATCATGAATAGTATAGACGATGTTGGTATCTCGAGAAGGTTGTAAAAATGGCATCCAATCCATATGAGCATGGCCCATGGATTGAAGTAAAATGGGTGTTTTAGTGTCAACCGTGCGAATGGCCTGAATCAGGCCAGGGTACCAACTATTCCAGTCATAACTTGTTCCACGATATTTATTATAAAAGGTTTTCCCATCATAAATCTTAAAAAAAATCTCATTGGCATTTGGCTCGACCATGAGATCATAGCCAACGACAACGGGGCTGTCCTTATAGCGTTTGGCCAGGGCCAACCACATTTTTGCCCAAGCTTCACGGGCGGCCAAATCAGTCCATACCGTATCGTTGTATAGTTCAGCAGGAAACCATCCATTCAATGCATCTGTAGTCTTATCTTCACCTAAAACAAAGGTATACTCACTTCTGCCCGGTCCTGTTCTTATCGAAATAACGGCAAACATATCGGCCTTTTTAATCATCTTTAAAAGGTGATCAAGATTTTCAAGCACGCGCACATCCACTTGATAGGGAGCTTTTTCGCTAAATGCTCCGGCATGAGAGATGTTTACATAGTTGGCGCCTAGCTTCGCCATTTCTTTAAAATCATTCAGGGTAAAGGGCGGACCTAATGGGCCATGCCCTTTAGTCCCCCGATCAAATTCTGTAACAAAGGTTTGCAGAATGTTAATTCCGCGTAATTGAGTTTGACCACGCCACAAATCAATTTTCTGTTTCACAACTTTTGCTGAGACAGAACTAAACATCAAGCTGATAAATAAGAATACTAATTTTAAGAGTTTAAACATAATGTAATTACGTCATTACAAAGATAGATGGTGGACTTCCAAAAAAATAAATTTTGAGGAAGTCCGCCACCTTTCATTTTTACCGCACATTAGGTTTTCCCCAGTACGGCGAAGGGTAGGCACTCAAACATGGTATTCGTTTTTTATTTTTAGCTTAAAGCGACCATGCCATACACTAAAAATATCAACTTGACGCACATTCTTTGCTCTGACATTTACACACCAGAGCTGCCATTAGATTTTTAGAGTGTAACCCTAAAAATCTCACCCTAGAGGCCCTCACTGGTTAAAGGTTGTGTGTCCTTTAACTTCAAACGCTTCATGGCCTCAACTGCCCCGCTTCTTTGCAACTTACAAGTTTTGTTTATCCTCTAAAGGATAAACTTGTCTTTTATAGCTGTATGAAAAGAAAAGGCCTCCTTTTCAAAATCAAAAAGCGGTTCCGAGCTTTCACTGACCATCCTTCTCGACATGTCATCTCTCATATCTGAAAGAATCCGTTTACTGCATCTGTTTTATTTCTACATAAACGGCACGGGCCTTCACCTCGTTTGACAAAGGTTCAGCATTCTCCGAGATAAAAAAAGTTCACTTCCGCTACAACCTGTCGATTGACCCCAGGAATTTCTTAAATTCCTTTTTACGCCAGCATTAAACCATAAAGTCACCCCTCTGATTTGTGGCGGAGATCGCGGAAACCATAAAACCCTTTTTCCGGCAGGACTTTCACCTGCGGATGGTCAGATAGCTTCGCTACCTTCAAACATGTATCACACTACTCTCTTCAATTGCAAAAACAAGTTGAACGATATCACATCGCAGGGTTACGAGAATCAATTGGCCATCTAATCGCGGTCATATCCTTTATTGCCACGAACTGTATTGTTTACCTAACCAAATTCATGGGAGGTATTATGGAATTGTCGAAGTCGCAAAGTAATGATGGCGGAGAATTTTGCAATATGAATTTCAGAATTGAGAACAAAAAGAATGCTGTGAGAATTAGAAAGAGAGTTAAATGTGAATCTTGTGGGAAGTTTTTCCTTCAGAGGAATAGGGATATTCATCATTGCGTACAGTGCGGGAATGGTGTTAACTTCGGTCGATGATTGCTTGCTAGAAAAAAGATCATCGTTTTCTTCTCACCGATCTGGTTAGTTATTTCATACTTATTGTTGACTGTCATCTGCATGTTGATTCCTGTTGGAGGGCATTATTCATTTGCCCCCCAGATGGTTGAAATTTTGGTGCATGCTGGGATGATTCATACGGCCTTTATCCTTCCTGCTAAAAATCGCGATGCAAATTTTAGAGACTACCTACCTTTCGATACTGATTATATAAGTGTGAGTTGGGGAGACCGCGTTTTTTTTCTTGAAACGCCAACCTGGAACGAATTTCACTTGAAAAACGCATTTAATGCACTATTTAGAAGCAGGGGATCTGTCATTCACATTGAGTATCTCCGGCAAAAACCGATGGGGGCAGATTATTACAACATAAATTTGCCGCTGGATAAGTATGTTCTCCTTGTAAATTATATTAAAGAGTCTTTCAAATTAAATGACCAAGGAAGGCCCCAAAAAATAGTTGGGCATAGTTATTCTAATAATGACGAATTCTATGAAGCTGGAAAAAGCTTCAATTTATTTCACACTTGTAATGTCTGGACGGGAGATGGTCTTAAAACTGCCGGCATTAAGACGGCAATTTGGTCACCTTTTACCTGGGGCATCCAATATCACCTCAATAAATGAGCCTGACATCAATGTCGCAAGTCATTGTTGCTTAAGTCCCAACTGATTAAATTTAAACCAAGGCATGGAATAAATGATAATGGGATTTCGAAGAAAAGTGTCTTTTCAAAAACGAGGTAAATATGATTGTTACCACTAGTTTTAAACATTTAGAACACACGCCTGCCATTGATCGAAGAATTCGAGAGAAAAGTAAGCATTTCGAAAAATATTTAGAGGGAGAATCATATGTCAAATGGACCTGTTGGATAGAGGATTCTATTCCCAAGATGCATGTGGCGCAAGTGCATACTAATGCGCCGAAATGCAATTTTATGGTTACGGCGCGATCAGAGAATTTATATAAGTGTCTTGATGAAGCTGTCGATAAAATGGAAAAACAACTTCGCAAACATAAGGAAAAATCTAAAGATCACTTACATGTTGAACATGATGAGGTGGTCATTCGTGATCCAGCACAGGCCTGGGAATCTTATCCTGATGTTGCATGGGGTGAATTTGAAAAGCCAATATCCAAAGATCATATGTTGGAATAGCAGGAATAATAAAATCTAATGGGATTGTTGATACTTCAATTTATATTATCGGCGGTTGCAATCTGTGTAGCAGGGAGTTTATTAACAAAATTTGCCGATAAAATTGCTGCGGAAACTGGATTGGGACATATGATGATTGGCGGTGTTGTTTTAGCAAGTGCTACCGCTTTACCTGAACTTCTTGTTGATTTTGAAGCGGTTGAATTGGATTTGCCAGATCTTGCTGTTGGTGATCTCTTGGGAAGTAGTATCTTCAATCTTCTGATGCTTTCGATTTTGGATTTTTCTTTTCCATCAACGTTCAGACGCACTGCATTTTCACCTATCTTTTCCAATCATTCTTTGGCGGCGGTGTTGAGTATTTTTCTTACGGCGATTGTTGGCATGGGAATCTTATCGCGTATTACGACTTCTATTCTTGGAATCGGTATTTTTGCTTGGTTTCTTCCTTTAATATATTTTTTTGGATTGAAGCTAATTTATTCGGAGCGAAAGATCCAAGCGGCAAAGAATGGTGAAAGGATAAGAATTTCACTGGTGGATCTTCTGCGACGCCGGTCTCTGACCCTGTCCTTATTCGGTTGTGTTCTTTCAACAGCGATTATTCTTATTTCCGCCCCATCTCTCGTGCGCACTACAGACGAAATTACCCAGTATTCCGGGCTAGGATATTCGTTTATTGGGACTACATTATTGGCCATGATAACTTCACTTCCTGAGTTCGTTTCAACCTTGACTGCTTTTCGAATGGGGGCGCCTGATC
>CAYHRT010000243.1:0-5771 GCA_964359085.1 uncultured Bdellovibrio sp.
ATGGATTACGTTCTCTACGAGGAAAGAAGAGCAGAATTACGACAGAATATTGCCAGAATAAAAGAGCCTAGGCGAATTTTTTTGGGAGAGAAAGTGCTCTTTCTTTTTGAGAACACAGAGATGGTGCGAGATCATGTCTTGGAGACCATTTGGGTGGAGAAATTATTCAGCGAGCGTGATCTCTTGCGCCAGCTGGAGATTTTTAATCCGCTTATCGCCAACCAAGGAGAGCTGAGATGTACTATGATCATTTTAGGCAATGCCGATTGGGAACGACCAAAGAGAATGAAGCCGTGGAAAGAGTTGTCTTCACATATTTATTTGATTTTAAATGATGGCCGCAAAGTTTATGCTCAAACTCCAGAGTCTTCTGTCATCAATCAACATCCCGGTACACTGCGAGTGCTCAATTTCAATTGTGGTAATAATTATCCGGTCATCCTCGGATCGGACCATAGTGAATTTAAGTTGGAAAAAAAGCTAAGCCTTTTGCAGCAAAGCGCTTTACGCGAGGATTTGCATATTACCAACAATACGATTCATAAAAATATTCATTAGAAACTCAGACCCCTTGGAACCCTTCAATCATGGGTGACTGTAGCTGACGTCATTTTTATTCGCAGTTTGAAATTGTAAAATTTTATTGTTTAAGAGTTTGATGCCAGGAGGGATGGTGTTTAAAAGAAAACTTCAAGGAAGTAAGACCTATAAACTCTTAAAAGAAGCTTTCACCCTTGAATGTTACGGGGAATTAAGATGTAAATTATTTGCAAGTATCGCCCAGAATGAAGGCCTTCCGGCGATTGCCACGGCGTTTAATGAGGTTGCGCGCAGTCAAAATATTCACGCCATCAACCATTTCAATATCATGAGAGATTCTGGAGAACTCTATTATGGCCTTAAAACAGGGAGTACCATCGACAATTTAAAAACAGCACTGACGGCCGAATTGCACGAGTCAGACGTAAGCGCAGGATTGATCAAGGTGGCAAATGATGAAGGTTTTATAGAGATAGCGGCTAAAATGGAGGAAATGGCCTTGGCCGAACTGGCAAATATTCATCGCCTTACCGCGCTTGAAGATGAAATTATTTAGCGCCCTGATTTTTAGAGAGGAATTGTGAGAAAGTTAGAACGATCTGATATTATGGATTTTATCACTTATCAGGAAAAAAGGGCGGAGTTGAGGCGTGATATTCAGAAAGTTAAACGGCCGAGACGTATTTTTTTGGGAGATAAGCTGCTCTTCCTCTTTGAGAATACCGAGATGGTAAGAGATCATGTCTTGGAAACGATAAACTTAGAAAAGTTATTTAGTGAGCATGACTTGTTACGCCAGTTGGAAGTTTTTAATCCACTCATTGCCGATCAGGGAGAACTTCGGTGCACGATGATCATTTTGAACGATGTGGACTGGGAGAAGGCTAAAAGAGTGAAGCTGTGGCGAGAATTGGCATCGCATGTTTATATAATCTCAAATGATGGTCGTAAGATCTATTCCCGAGCGCCTGCCATTGCTGTCGTCAATCAACATCCTTGCTCTTTTCGCGTGCTCAGTTTTGATTGTGGTAATCAATATCCCGTCGTCATAGGGACAGATTATGAGATTGGTGGGTATAAATTGGAAGCTAAGCTCACAATGTCTCAGCAAAAGGCCTTGCGAGAAGATTTGAATGCCATGAACAATATCATTGCAGAAAAACATGATTTGTAGATACGCCTTGCTGACGCGAAACATCCGCTTAATTGGTGCCTATCATGGTAATAAAAACACGAAAAGCTTATTTTCTTAATTAAGATTCACAATGTAATAAATATTAGATGGCCTTAGAACAAGGCATTGCATTTAGAAATGTTGGGAGAAAGCATGTATTCAAAAAAGTTTCAAAATAGCAAAACTTATTTCCTCCTCAAAGAAGCATTTGGAGCTGAATGTTATATGGCCAAGTGTGATGAGCTATTCGCCGATATTGCGCAAAATGAAGGTCTCTCTAATATTACGCAAGAATTTAATGAGTTGCTCCATTCTCAAAATGTCCTTACGACTTGTTACTTTAATATTTTGAGCGCTGCCGGTGAGATTTTTTATGGCCTTAATCCAGGGAATACAATTGAAAATATAAAAACTGCATTAACCGCCGAAATTTTGAATACGGATCGATGTGTCGCTTTAATCAAAATTGCCAGAGATGAGGGGCTAGAGAATATTGCAGAGATGATGGAGGAGATTAGTATTGGCAAGATGGAATACCTTCAGCGCCTTGATAATCTTGGATCTGAAATTGTCTGACGATTGGTATATTTTTTTGTGGAGGAAGAGTGAGAAAGTTGGAGCGATTTGACATTATGGACTATGTTCAATGTGAGGAAAAAAGTGAGGAAGTAAGACGCAACGGCGCTAAGCAGAAAAAGGCGAGGCGTCTTTTTTTGGGAGAGAGGTTGCTCTTTTTGTTTGAAAATACTGACATTGTGAGAGCTCACATTTTTGAAAATATCAGTCATGGAAAATTATTTAGTGAACATGATTTGATTCGGCAGCTAGAAGTTTTTAATCAATTGATTGCCGAACCGGGTGAGCTAAGATGTACGATGATCATTTTTGGCAATGCCGATTTTGAGAGAGCAAAGAGAATTAAGCTATGGAAAGGATTACCCTCGCATATTTATTTAGTTTTTAAGGATGGGCACAAGATTTATTCCCAGGCACCAGAGATTCCAGTGGTGAATCAACATCCTTGTTCAATGCGAGTGCTCAAGTTTGCTTGTGGCAATCAATACCCGGTAAAAATAGGGTCAGATTATTCATCTGAGAGCGAATATCAGGCAGAAGCAGAGCTAAGCATTTCGCAGCAAAGGGCCTTGCGAGAAGATTTGGCCCCCTCCCATAAGGCTGAGAATTACTCGTCAATTCAATGAGTTATGCTTGTAAGATATGATTGAATCATCCCACAACTTTGACCGATAAGGATTAGGTCAAGGGTTGTGAGGTGGTCCATATGAAATTCCTATTTGGGTTATGTCTTCTTGGCATATTCGTGGTGGGGCTTGGGTCGGTCTTTTCATCGGAAGAACAGATTCAATATTATCTTTTGTCGGAAAATTCCAAATTAACCTGGGATGCTGAATTAGATTTGATGCCGAATCTTGCACCAAAAGAACAAGGCGTGTGGTTTGAAGGAACCTATAAGGGTAAAGAATTTGCAATTTGGGTTTCGCGAGTCAATGGACGCAATAATGGAAGAGAAGGTCAGCATGATCAAGTTTGGCAAAAAATTCTTGATGAGAATAAAAAAAATGCTGACAAAAAAATTATAAATCTTGGGTGTAAAAATTTGGCCAAGACTCGCTTTCTTTGTGAAAGGACGGAAAAAGAATTCATGAGTAAAGAAGGCAAAAAGACGCTGCAAAATGCCACCATAAAAATGGTTTGGAATGAAAAAAAGGATCTCATCATTCTGCGAATTATGTCCTTTGAAGATGAGGCCCTGCTTTCCCAGCTTGATGGGAAAATTCGACTTACCTTTAATTAGGATTGGAATGCTATGAAAATTAAATTAGGTTTTATTTTAGTGGTGATCAGTTTATCCCAGATGGCCCAGGCCCAGGTGGCGGCGCGCTTATTGGAGGCCTTTGGAGATTCTTGCCCCATTACCCAGGGTGGGATGGGAAATCCTCTCAATCAGGCCAGAAATTCCATTACCACTTCCGCCAATCTTTTAAACCAAATTCGCGATGATCGAGATGGGAGTAACTGTAATAATGCTCTCACCGTGGCCCGAACCACGGTAAACTCACTTTCTCCTCAAACCTCCTCTCCGGGTGGCGATGCTGGGAGCGAAGGCGGCGAAGGCGGCAAAGCTCCACCAGCGGGTGGTAATCCTCCACTTCCTGGCGGTGGTGGAGGCAACAATGGAGGAGGAACAGCGCCAAGTGTAGGAGGAAGTGGTTACCAGATGGCCTTTGCCGCGCTTCTGGCACAAGATCGCATTAATGATCTTGAAGCAAGAAAAGCGGCCTTGCAAAGGGAATCTGATAATCCTGCAACCACCCAAGAACGGAGAATGCAGATTGAAAGTGAAATCGCACGTCTCCAACAAGATATAAATAGTATTCGCATTGATGAGCGCGCCGCTGCTACTCGCGCCAGGCTTACTGTCGGTCAGCATATCAATACGGCCGCTAACTCGATTTTGACCGCCATTCGCAACTGTCAAAGTGCTCCGAATATTGTTGCTCAGCTGGCGCCCGCAGCATTGGATATTGCCTCAGCACTCGGTGCCATCGGAGGAGTTGCGGCCTTGGCCCTGGATGTCGTTGCCAATTTGGTCAACAGCATTTTTGTCTTTTTTCGCGATCAAGACATCAGATCGGGAAGTTCGGCCCTTGCCGATGCTTCTACCCCTACTGGAGTTCGCTGTGCCTATCTCACCATTGGACAGCAGTATTGTCAGACGGTGGATCAAAGACGCGCTTTTTTAAATGGCTCTCAAAATCCCATGGATCTCTTAAGTCAAGACAGTGAAGGCCGTTGTAGTTTAACCGGACTGAGTCTCATGGGAGAAAATATTCGTGGGAGTGGTGGACTGGGTGCCGAACTTTTAAATATTACTCAGCATTTACGTAACTTAGGAACGCCTAACTTTCGCGAAACAGATGTGGAGAGAATTCTTTACGGGCAAGGAGGCAGTCAAGGACTGATTGATCGGATACAAAATATTGATAACTATTACGAGTATGTCGAGCGTATGACCAGTAATGAGAGAGCGAATTATGCCGCCTTGGTAACTCGGGCAGGTGCTTCGACTCCTCAGGGGCGTGAGTATGCCGACAAGGCCCGCAGGCTTCGCACGATTGCCCTTGATGTGCACGCCAGGCGTGAACAGACCAGATCGTTGAGAGGCGATCTGGAAACCTATCGTAATAACACTCAGAACAATTTTGATCCGTCAGCTTCCAATACGGCCCATCTCGAAACATTGCGGAATTCACTCAATCGTTTCATGACCACCGAAGGTTCCGAGCGATCTTTTGAAGGGGCGTTGACTGACATTACCGATGTTCACCGTGAGGCCCTCAGTCTGCAATGGACTCGTCAGCTGGCCGAGCTTCCATCTGCATTTGGAAGTGGTCGCACCACCGCCATTCTTCAACGTCGTCGGACCTTACTCAATCGACTTCAGGCCCTCACTTCGGCTTCCCAAAGTGAGAGCATGCGTTTGGCCTCTATCGGCCTAACTGAATTGTCATCGGTGGCCATCCGCCATCGTCGTGAAACCATGGGCAGTGCGGTTGATACTCAAATGCAGAACCTTCAGGCCATGGGCAATTTTTTGGCCCCACACTTAGAACAAAGTATTACGCAGTTAACGAGACGAATTCGTGCGGCCGGAGCAGATGAATCACGCGGGCCGATGCGCGAACGGCTTTTAGGCCTATGTGAAAGTACCTTGACTCTGCAGCGTGCACATATTACGGATGAAATGAAATCAGGTTGCAACGATGTTATTTATAGGAATGAAGGCGTTCGCAATATTACCTTCCGCCAAATGTATGATCGCATAGATCATAGTAGTGGAGATTGGTCAACTGAACTAGCGTGCCATCCATTTTTTAATTCCGATAATGTCATTCGTGACCGATAATGACAGAGATATGGGCCATCAAATTTTTATCAGCTATTCCAGCAAAGATCTTAAGGAAACAGAGTATCTACGCCAAGAGTTGGAGTCTCAAAACCTAATGTGTTGGATGGCCCCGCGGGATATTCGACC
>CAYHRT010000244.1:0-5766 GCA_964359085.1 uncultured Bdellovibrio sp.
GACATTGGCTTCCCGCGTGGCTTCCACCATTTTTACCACAGTGGCCTTCTGACTGTTGAACATGGCGTCCGTCTCGAGTGAGTTAATCTGATTGGCGCCTAAACCAATCACCACCACTTCTGGGGGCATAGGGTTAGAAAATTCTTTGCTTATATTTTTTAACAGGGCCACAAAAGAAGGTGTCTTCATCTCGGTGGCACGACTGGCATTGCCGCTGGGATGGGCCTCGAAATGTCCGCATTTTGTGGTGGCCCAGGCAGCACTGGAAAACCAACCGAGGGGTGATGACCCACAAGAACCGTAAGTAGCGACAGCATGACCATCATAACTGAAATGGGCATGGATCATGGTGCCATAAGACTGAGCGGTATGACTGTCACCCACAATTAAAATGCGCTTCAGTCCTTCGCTGGCAAAGACATTAGAAAGCAAAATGGAGCATAATAAAATCAGCATCTTCATAGGGAGGCAGTCTATAGGAAAATATAGAAAAGCACCAGGAGTCACAATGGAGAGCGAAATTATTTCAGGTTTTCTTTTCATAAAGTCGGAAAGTAAAACTTTGGGAAAGTCCCTGAGTGGGATAGGCCTTCTCTTCCAAGACGTTATACTGTAAGAAATCCACCGCCGGAAAGAAAGCATCGGCTTCGCCATCATAATCTACATGACTGATATAGAGGCGATGACACATCGGTAGCATCATGCTGTATATCTGGGCCCCTCCACAGACAAACAACTCTTGCACATTGTTCCTGCGCGCAAACATCATGGCCTCAAGAGAATTAGAAAAGGCATGGATATTGACCTCTGAATCACAAGGAAACTGACTTAAGAATTTTTCATCACGAGTCAATACCAGCATCTTGCGTCCTGGCAAAGGTTTTCCAATGGAATCAAAAGTTCTCCGTCCCATAAGCAGGTGGTGTCCCATGGTCAGCTTTTTAAAAAGTTTCAGTTCTTCGGGAATATACCAAAGCAGCTGATTGTTCCGCCCTATTTGATTTTGTTTTCCTATAGCCGCAATAATGGAAATTTTCATAAGTGAATCATATGGCAATCGGGGCCTTGATGGTTGGATGGGACTGATACCCTACAATTTCGAAATCTTCAAATTTAAAATCAAAGAGATTTTTTACGCTCGCATTAATTTTCATTACTGGTAATGGATAGGGCGCGCGTGAAAGTTGGAGTCTGGCCTGCTCCACATGATTTTGATAGAGGTGGGCATCCCCCAAAGTATGGATAAATTCTCCCAAACCTAAATTGCATACCTGGGCCACCATCATCGTGAGCATGGCATAAGAGGCAATATTGAAGGGAACTCCTAAAAAAATGTCAGCGGAACGTTGATAAAGCTGACAAGACAGTTTTCCTTGAGACACATAAAATTGCATAAAAGCATGGCATGGAGGTAGGGCCATTTTACTCAGTTCCCCCACATTCCAGGCGCTCACGATGAGGCGCCTAGAGTCGGGATTCTGTTTAATTTGTTGGATGAGATCACTCATCTGATCAATGGTTGTGGCATCGGCAGTTTTCCATCGCCGCCATTGGGCACCATAGACTGGGCCCAAATCGCCATCACTTTTTGCCCATTCATCCCAAATGGATACTTTATTTTCCTGAAGATAGCGAACATTGGTGTCGCCTTTTAAAAACCACAATAGTTCGTAAATAATGGATCGCAAATGCAGTTTTTTAGTGGTGACAAGCGGAAAACCTTCGGCCAAATTATAGCGTGACTGATGCCCAAAAAGCGCCAAAGTCCCTGTGCCCGTTCGATCACTTTTCGCCACACCATTTTGTAAGACATGTTGCATGAGATCTAAATAGGCTCTCAAATTATCTCCTCGATGCCACTATCCTATCGCTTGAAGCGCTAAACAATCAATGAGAGAATTGTACTGACTACAAACTCGTTACAAACAGGAGAAATCTGTGCCCGTTGTCATTACTGGTTTAGAACGTCTGGCAAGCGACACCGTTCTGCAAAAATTGCTGAAAGGAAATGTGGGTCTGCTATGCCATAGCGCTTCTATTGATCGAAACTACACCATGTCAGTTTTTCATCTGCAAAAAATTCTAGGGGACCGTTTAAAAAAATTATTCGGCCCACAACACGGTTTTGTCACTGACGTTCAAGATAATATGGTCGAATCAAAGGACTTCATTCACCCCTACTTTAAACTCCCTATTTATAGTTTATATTCAACGACTCGCATCCCGACCGACGAAATGTTGAAGGGGCTCGATACCATTGTGGTAGATCTGCAAGATGTGGGAACCAGGGTCTATACCTATATTCACACTCTCACACTGCTGATGGAAAAATGCCGTGAGAAAAATATAAGAATCGTTATTCTCGATAGGCCTAATCCTGTAAGTGGGAGCATGGTAGAAGGCAATATTCTGAAAAAGGGTTTTGAAAGTTTTGTAGGCCGTCACCCCATTCCTCAACGCCATGGACTGACCATCGGTGAAGTTGCACGCATGGCCAAACGCTTCTTTGGTGCTGACTGCGATTTAGAAGTTATTTCCATGTTGGGCTGGAAGCGCTCCATGTTTTTTCACGAGACCGGCCTTCCCTATGTCTTGCCCTCGCCCAATCTTTCTTCACCTGAAAGCACTTACGTGTATCCCGGCACAGTATTATTTGAAGGAACGAATATTAGTGAGGGTCGAGGAACTACCCGTGCTCTCGAAATTATCGGCCATCCCAAAATTGAACCCTTTAGCTTCTGCCAAAAAGTGCAGAAGAAAATACAGGAGTGGAAGCTGGAAGGTGTGATGATCCGTCCCCTTGTCTTTAGACCTACCTTTCATAAATATCACGATCTCGCTTGTGGCGGCCTGCAAATTCATCCGACAACACCACTGCGTTTTTACTCGTGGCGTTTTGGCCAAATGCTTGTCAGAGCATTTTTTGAAGAATTGGGGAGTGATTTTGAGTGGAGTAAAAAAGCTTACGAGTATGAATATAATCGCTTGGCCATCGATTTGATAAATGGTAACGATGCAATTAAACACTGGTGTGAAAATGATGGACAATTAAATACCCTGCTTGAACTTGAAAAAGAAAATATGGATGAATACCTGAGCAATCGAGAGAGTATTTTACTGTATTAGATTGTTCCTAGTCCCAAATTTATTGTAGTGATAGAATTTTGATTAATCGAGAGGAATAGATGGGGAAAATTGGTCCAGTTTTAATTTTAGATGATGACCCCGACATCATCAATTTTCTAACCCATGAATTTGGAAAGAATAATATTACCGTCGATGCTGCTGCCAGCATAGATGAGGCCTTGGGCCTACTACAAAAGCGCCATTACTTATGTGCCATCGTTGATATTGTCATGGGGCCTAACAAAACTTCTGAAAAAGTCATTCAGTTTTTGAAAGAAGGGCCCATTGAAAGTGCCCGCAAAACTTCTCTCATCATTACCAGTGCCTTTATGAATCCCCAGTACGCCAAAAATATAGAAGAGAAAGGAGTCAATATTTACAAGGCCGTTCCTAAACCTTTTCGTCCTGGCGAAATTTCTAATATTATTCAGAGACTGCAAGAGGACATGAGAAGTGGCCTCTTTACACCTATTGATCCAAAACTTCTCATTGAGGTGCCCCCTGCCTCGGCCCAAAACTTAAATGGGCTTGATGACCGTTTGGTGCATGTGGAAGAGGCGAGAGAGCAGCATAAAATCAACAATGCTGTCATGGCCCAAGATGATATCAACTATCAAAATGAAGATGGTGAAAGTACTCTCATGCTTTTCTGTTTTAAGGCCAAAACGGATCTCGTCGAAAAGTTGCTCATTTTAGGGGCTGATCCCAACCAAAAGTCCTTTGCCGGGCAAACTGCCGTCCATTACGCTGTTTCCAGTGGAAACAGAGAAATACTCACCATGTTGATTGGTGCCGGGGCCGACATCAATATTTGCGATATCAACGAACATGCCCCCTTATTTCTAGCAATAAAAAAATGTGATTACGTGATTGCCGATCTTTTGATTAGTTACGGCGCAAAACTGGACAATAAGGTTGAAGGGACGCCTTATCTCTTTTGGGCCATGCAACTAGAGCAATTATCCATCTTCAACCGTCTTCTCGCCGCCGGTGCCGACCCCAAAATGCGAAACGCCGCAGGCAAAGATTTGAAGCAAGTTGCTCGCGAAGGAAATAAAAACCATTTCCTGCGTGTGCTTGGAACCCTAAACTAAGGGCCTATCCCAAAACCTTCAGATGCTAGGCGCGATTGAGTGAGCGCAGAGGCTTGCTAGAGGCAAGCCACACAAGCGAATGATTGAGCTACGACGCAGATGAGGGTTTTGGGATAGGCACTAAATACGAATTCGAGAGTTGGCACGACGAAGTCTTTCAAGCAGAGTATGTACCAAGGCCCTATACCAAACCGGTAACTCCTCAAAAAACTTTTCAAACTTGGCGCTCGGCACGGCCACCAACTCGCAATCATTGATGGCCTTTACGGAAGCACATCGCGGCTGCTTATCCAGAAAGGACATCTCACCTACAACCTCACCAGCATAGATGGTTCCGATCTGTTTTTCTGTGTCACCCACTTTTTTTAAAACAGACATACTCCCCTTTTGTACATACCACATCTGAGTACTCTCATCACCTTCTCGTATTAGATAATCGCCTTTTACTATCGTCACTATATCGGCAGTCATAACACCCTACCTTCTTAAATTTATTCTTTATATTATAGCATAAAGCTTATCTTTTCCCTTTGATTATTTTGGCGCCTTTGCTTCCGTAACCAAAGAGTTTTTTCTCTTTGATAGCCTGAAGCACCACTGGCGGAAGCATCGTAGCTAAACCATCTTCACCATTTTCAATCATTCTTAAAACAGTGCGTGACCAGACCTGAGCATAATCTTTGTTATAATTTTCTATATCTGCAAAGGCACCCATTTCGATGAGATAACTCAGGAGTCCTTGCACCTTGGAAGGTACACGGCAGTTCTTCACCGTGATTAACTCACCAGTCTTCTCGTCTTTAGTGGGATAGACATAGATGCGTCCCTTTTGACCCAAGGTCTGTCCAATAGCGGCCAGCGGCCCCTGGGGATGGCCCTGATGTTTGTCAACGTCAAGAAAGGCCTCAACACTGTAGACGCTTAAGATATAGGCCATCTTCTTTTTACACATGGGTTCTAAATAATGGTTGAGTGACCACAGAGTTTCTTGATTGGAAATGAGCACTTTCTGCCCAAGGGCGGCCAATAAGTCTACTCTGGCGAGGAAGTCAGAATCATCAACCTCGCCTCGCTCCAATAATTCATGCATGCTGATCTCACACAGAACCAAAATGTGTTCGTGCTCAGTAACCGGAAGGTCATGCATAAAGCTGGCCTTTCCTTTTTCTAACATATCGAGATTGAGCAGGGTGGGAGGTCGAAAGCTACCGCGTAAGAGCATCATATTTTTATTGTAGAGTATATCCCCCGGGCGATGAACTTGTCCTTTCTCGTCAAAAATAACTCCTGGGGAAAAATTGCGCTTAATCAACCCAAAATTGAGTAAGCGTGGATCGCACCCTTGGAAGGCGGGACCAATCACCTTGATCATCTCAACATTCATGCGTTCATTGGATAAATTATCGAGAAGCGACTGAAGAAAAACATCCAGATTATCTAAGAGAAAATAGCTGCCATAGATTAAATTGACTCCAATAACGCCTAGGGCCTCCTGTTGCAGAGTCACCTGATTATCTAACATCCTGACATGTAAAATCACATCACT
>CAYHRT010000245.1:0-5746 GCA_964359085.1 uncultured Bdellovibrio sp.
ATAGAATATGTTGCAACTATCCCTCCTCAACATAAACTTTATGGTCTGGACGAAAAATTTATTTTAAAAGAAGTGGCGAAGAACTATGTCCCAAAAATGATCATTGCAAGAGGCAAGCATCCATATCGAGCGCCAATTCAACAAGGATTAAGCGCTAAAAATCATCCAGTAACCACATTACTAGAAACTTCCAAGATAAGAGACTTCGGATATTTTGATCCTAAAAGAACACAAACATTAGTAGACAAATCCCGATCCGATACAACTCTAAGTGAAAGAGAGGATATGGCACTAATAGGAATTGTCTCTACGCAATTACTGCATCGACAATTCCTTAGTTAAGATTGCTTCACTCATCTTTTGGCAAAAATAAGCGGCCTTGGCTTTCCAGGTTTCATAATCTTCTAAATATTGGAGGGTCGGCGAGGAAGAATAAATAAATTCACCTGACATTAAACCCTTTATGATTTTTACAAAGTCATTTTGATTTCCAGCGATATAAAGAAACTTAGCAAGCTTAATAACTTCCGGTAAAGGCGTCGAAATGACAGGTCTCCCCGTGGCCAAATATTCTTTGATTTTCAAAGGATTTATATTATTTGTTAATTCATTAATATGATAAGGAAGAATGAAATAATCCTGATCTTTTATTTTTGCTGGCAACGCTTCATAGGACACTCTTCTTTCAAAACAAACATTAGAATGTTTCCTCAAGAAGAAATTATCGGCAACAGTGACTTCGCCGATAATTGTAAATAAGCAATCAGGCAGAGAATGAGCAAGAAAGGCAATGAGTTTTTGATCACAGCGCTCATCAATAAGTCCAAAATAACAGATTCTTTTCTTCCAAATATTTGCAGTGTAAAAAGTCTCATTAAGCTCAAAATGCTTTACATCCACACCATGCGTAAGCAGATAGGTTTCTTTACCACTTGCATTCTTTGAATCGGCAAGCGCAGATGAAGTTGCAAAGATGATATCACTTTTAGACATTAGCTCTTCTTCCATCATTTTTACTCTTGCATGAGGTATTCCTGGCCAAAGTGAAAATTCATCAACGCAATAATAAACCGTAAGCTTTTCTTGAAATTTCTTTGCAAAATCGCATACGCTCGGGATCGAGGTAATAAAGATCGGACGTGGCAATCCGCGCTTTTTTATTTCCTGCTTTATTTTCCGCGCGGTAAAAACTTGATTTATCTTTCTTATGGCCCTCAAGGAGTTAAATGGGAGCATAATGGGAGCGATAATCTTGAGATTTTTATCTAAATCCTTAGCGCTTGTTTTCTTTCGTCCAAAAATCCACTTGGCTAAGATCTGCAAGCTTCTCTTCATGTCATATAGAGAAAAGCGCGGAGAACGCATGCCGATCGTTTCAATCCACAAAACAGTATTATTAGGCAGCAGCTCATTGATAATATGCTCCAAACAGTGAGGATGTCTCCCGTAGTCCTCACCAAAAACAAGCAAGATTTCATTGTCAAGCATAGATGATCCAATTTGGAACTTAGCGGACAGCTTTTGTCCAAATTTTATTTATTGGTTTATTTTGGAAAAAATATAAAATCCCTGTGAGTGCTGCCAAATTAACCATACAGTAATACATCGGATAATAAAAAATAGCATTTCTAATGCCGCGCTTATGTTGATTAAAACCAATCATGGCACAGACATAGAATAGCAATTGCAAAACAAAGAAAGTCCAATAAAATGCTCCGGTCAGAAAGGCATTGCTGATTAAAATAAGAACAAGGAAGATAGGCATTGAATAGCGAAGAACCTTATGGGAAAAGAATTGAAATACAAAAAACCTCTTGTAACGCTTAAGAAAGTTCTTATATCTTTTAATTATTTGTAACCCACCATAAACCATCCTTGCCTTCACATTGAAATCATCTTCAAGCGTAATGGATGCCTCTTCAGTACTGATGGCCTCTGGTTCATAGACAACTCTAAAGCCTTTCTTGACGATGTCAAAGGTAATGGCGGAATCGTCATTAATGATCCCTTCGGGTATTACTTCAAAAAGTCTACGCCTAATGGCAAATACTTCCCCATCACCTGTCGGTATAGAATCGATCTGACTTTCTCTTAGCTTAAGGTTCGATTCAAATTGCCAAAAAGTCTGATCGCCCAAGCTTGCACTCCGGCGATTAGAGTCATTTCTGATTATTTTTTTCCCGCAAACTCCCCCGACCAGCTCGTCAGAGAAATTGCGAACGAGCATCTTAAGACAACTTCTATCGAGAATGGTATTTGCATCCGTAAAGAAGAGCACGTCCCCTTTGGCCTTATTCACACCGCGATTAATCGCCATAGATTTTCCTCTGCGCTCGGTTTCAAATAATCCAATGACATTTTCTGATTCATATTTCTTAACAATTGATTGCGTCTGATCACTTGATCCGTCAGCAATGACTATTATTTCAATTTTATCTTTAGGATAATCGAGAGCGAGAGAATTGAGTATTTTAGTTTCAATTACTTTTTCTTCATTATAAGCAGCGATGAGTATTGAAACTGAAGGCAGAGCATTCCCCTTCAAAGGCATCTTTCTCTTAAGTTCAGACAAAATAAAGATTATTAAAATAAATATGACATAATGATAAAAAATAATACTAAAACTTGTCCAAAATATGAATTCACTAAACATATCAATCTCCCATTAATAATATATTATTTGTGCTAATATTTTTTTTCATATCAATCAAGCTTAAATTGTCGTTCAATGCCTGCTGGGCGATGGAATAAAACTGGTGTGATGCATTGACTTTAAAGGTATCATAGAGCACCTTATCCAAATTATAATAATCAAAATAGAAGCAGCTCACACCTTCATGCAGGTTAAATCCTCGTGCACCAAAAAAAGTAGTAAAGATTGGCAAGCTAAATGCAAGATATTCACACATTTTGATATTACTACCCGAACCTGAAATGATCGGGTTGATCGCGGCGTCGCAAGCAGAGTAATAGTGATGAACATCTTCAACTTTTGATGTTGAACAGTAAAATTCAGTGTTGATGGCCTTCTCGGCCACTGTTCCAACAATCAGGAATTTTATCTTCAAATCTCGTAGGAGAGCACTTTGCTCTTCACAAAATTCTCGGATAAATTCAAAGGCCTCTGTATTGGCAAAATAATTACTCCCAGAAAACAGAATCAACAAAGTACTAGCATCAATTCCTAATTTATTTCGGACTACATTTTTATTGTGCGCAATTAATGATTTTTCGATTTTTTCCAAGTTAATCCCATTAGGCAGGACGGTAGTTTTTGCAGCGATAAAATCACATCTCTGTTGGAAATAGTTTTTATCAGCATCAGTGCAGAATAATATGGATGCCGCTGTCTTCATAGCATTATGCTCAATGCGCTTGATCAGCATCTCACTAAATTTGCCAATAATTCCTCGCCGAGCATAAAGCTGGGATTCCACATTATGAGTATTCAAGATGTATCTTCGCCCAGAGTTAACACCAACATGATACAGATATGGAAAATCAACTAATACTTCATCTGCATCTTTCAAAAGCAACTCTAGTTCCTTGGGGATGTAAATACTTGTCATCAGAGTTAACCAAACTGGAGGAATCTTTAGAAAATAAAAGATGGCCTGAATAATCCCAAAAATTGGATTACGACAAATATATTCGAAGATATTATGGGAAATGAATTCTTTTGAAGAGCTTTTTCTTGATATATATTCTTTTTTTCGACCAGTAAATGAATAGATCTTTACACAATTCTGTGCCTCTGCAAGCCCCTCAGCAATTGAAGCCGTTCGAATTTGTCCTCCGGATTCAGGTGGAAAGATTTGCAATCCAGATACTATTAAGATTTTTCTCCCCATGAAAATCCCTCAGGTTATGCCTTGTTTCGCGAAGATGTTTAGGCCTATAATTTTTCTTTTGAAATACTCTTTTTCCATTTCACTCACAATTCCAAATGATGAAAGAATTAAAAAAACTGATACAAAATAAATCGTTGCAGCAAATGACAATTGTAAAACGCCACTCATCCCGGCCAGGGTGGTAAAAATGTAAGTAGAGGATGATAGAAAAGCACAAAGCAAGGTAATCCATACAATATTCGCCCATGGCAAAAATTCAGACAACGGAACGCCTAGAAATCTTCGAACACTCTTGAACATCACGATCAAGCTTATAGAAGCTGCAATAATCTTTCCCGCCAATGCGCCAAGCGGGCCATAAATCATTCCTAAGAAAATCATCATCAATAAGGTCAACAGAAGATTTAAGACCTGGATTTTTAAAAAAACTGTGTTTTCTCTACAAACGCGAAATAAAAGTTCGCAATCAAAGGCATTGGCAACGAAGGTCAGCATAAACAATCTGAAATATGGCACACTGTTTTTGTAGGTTGCTGAAAAAATAAATATTATTATTTCTTTTCCAAAAACAATGCAAAATAAGGCAATTGGGATTGAAAGAATAGCGATTTTTCGAAGTGTATCTCGCATAAGCGCAATTAAGCGTTGATGGTCATTGGTATTACGTGCAACAACCATTTCTAAAGATGCTAACTCCCAAATAGTATTTAGTACGGTATGAACAAAGGGAATTTCAAAACACCCAACCGAATAAACGGTAAACTGTACAACGGAATACATAAAGGAAATGATTAATTTATCGAAGTAGATAATGGCAGAGATAATGCGTGCAATTCCGAGTGGAAATCCGTAGGCCACCTGCTTTAAAAGGTATGCCGCGCCTGTCGAAAGGTTAATGTGATGACGCTTGATCAAGCTAATATTAAAGCATATCAGAATGCAGAGCTTAATGAGGTATAGCAAGGATAGCATCAGCAACACGGTTTTCAGTGAATTATAAAATAAAAATCCCATGATAATAATGCATGATTTAGAAATTTCATGCAGACCTTCTAAAATAAACGCCCATTTTATTTTATCCATGCTAACCAAATAATGTTCAAAATGTTGCGCTGGTATTGAGAACAACAAGACAAGACAAAAGTACGGAATATATGTTGCCAGTTGTGAGTTGTTGAGAAGATTGGAAATCTGACCAGAAAAAAAAAGCAAAGCCCCGATTGTGAGAAGAGTTGTCGCCAAATTAGCTGCGGCTACATTCAAAGAGAAAATGGGAGCATTTCGCGGATCTGTTTTAACAAAATAAAAGAGACCCAGATCCATGCCTAAATTTTGTATTTGCAAAAAAACCATCCAAAGGAGAATTATTTGCTTATAGGTGCCATAGTCTTCTATCGTCAGCCAGCGACTCAGGAAGAATGGAATTAAAAAGGTAAGGAAAAATCCAAAGAATTTACCACCCGAAAGGATCAACATATTTTCAAAATTCTTTTCTTCCGTTCCCAACATTTTGTTCCTTTGGATTAGGAAATAAGCAATCGCCAGAGAGTTAATGATGCTGAAAATTGCCCCGTGTTATTACAAACAAAATCATCCCAAATATTAATTCTCTTTAATTTATGCAAGTTAGCATCGGTGTAATTGATCCCTTCATCAGTTGTGAAAGCCAGTGCATATCCTGCCTCTTTTACCATCTGAATAACTTCATCTGTATAGATGCCAGAAGGATAGGCAAAGGCAATGATGTCTTTTCCCAGCATTCTTTGCAGTTCATGTTTCGAATACTGAAGCTCTCTTTGCACGGCCTCGACAGGAATATTATCAAGAAACTGATGTGTCAGCGTGTGGGAGCCAATCGTCGCCCCACTTGCTTGCGACGCAAGCAATGATCCTGA
>CAYHRT010000246.1:0-5745 GCA_964359085.1 uncultured Bdellovibrio sp.
GATGGCACCACGGGATATTCGACCAGGGGACATCTATGCATCATCTATCATTGATGCCATTGAATCGGCCAAAATTTTACTTCTGGTCTTAACCGAACACTCGAATATGTCCCCTCAGGTGCAAAAAGAAGTCGATCGTGCGGTTAATGCCAAGTTAAAAATTATGGCGTTAATCTTGCGCAAAGTAGAGTTGTCGAAGGCGCTCAATTATTATTTATGTGATTCTCATTGGATTGATGGTCAGCAAGGGCGAGATGCGGCCATAGCGACGACAGTGAAAGCATGTCACGCCCATTTGCAGACTGCCAGTGACCTGCCCCCACCATTACCCGAGATGAAGGCGAAGGCCTCACGCAAACAATATAAATGGCTAACCGCAGTTTTGTTGTTATCGCTTACGCTTTTAGCAGTTCTTGGTATCTCACTTATAAAACCTGGTTTCTTCCGCTGGCCAGGTTCAAAATTTTCTTTTGAAATTCGGCCATTGCCCGCGGATTCGCTGGGCACATGGTCTGAACGGATTGGGGGAAGGTTTCAGTATTATCATTTTCCTGATTCAATGAAAGTTAGGCCGGCGCTTGAACATCTGTATACTCATGATGAATTGGACAAGTTAACCATTTCAGAATTGGAGATGTTACGAGAGGAAATTTTAGCGAGAAATGGTTTTATTTTTTCTGATCCCACCTTAAAACATCATTTTGAGGCCCAATCTTGGTATATACCCCTGGCCGGGGATGGCACACCAGAAGAACTTAACAATAAAATTTTTCGTGAAATTCATTTTTTGGATGAGGATAATAGAATCAATATTCTGCACCAAATCGAGAATCGCACGTGTGCGCAACTTTTGAAAGAAGGGAAGTTGACTTCTCCCTACGTGAAAATATTCCCGCTCCTGTATTTCGATCTATCGGCCAAGAGAATCACACCGGAGCAAACGGATTTTGAAAGACATGCCTATGAAGCAGCGGCATCTCTGGCAAAACAATTGATGATAGATCATCAGATTCCAGTAGAGTACGGGCCGCACAATTTAGAGGAAATACCCTTTAAGAATCCCTGGGAGTGGTACCAAAAACAAAAGGCGCCTTATTTAATTTTTTTCGCTTTTGGCCAAAATGAGGGGGATGGCGTTCATATCTACGCCGGTCCTGATTCGCAATCACAGGAGTTGGCGGTAGATTTGGCAAAGAGATTGGGAGAGACCGTGCGATCAGCTCAAGATATTTTCCCCTGGAAGGTCGATGTTCGAGGAAAACATCCCGCTTTGGATCACAATGATGGAATTTCCTTATTAATTGATGTGAATGTGCCAAAGGACATTGAAGATTTTAGCGAGTATGAGCATATTGGTGAGATCATTGATAGCGTGTTGCTTGATCTCATCATGGCAGGTTTCCACCATCATCAAAATAGTTAACTGCTCGCACTTCAGACCATCTTTGACTGCTCCTGCGTCGCCCCTCCCTGCGGCGTGGGTAAACCACGCCTCGATCGTTCCTCCTTCTCGCAGCCAAATCTGGCCTAAATTGCGAGCAGTTAAAGAGGTATGTGCAGTTACCAAAATAATTAACCCAACATCTGTCGGTAAATGTCAGAAAATTTTAAAATAGTATTTTCCCTAGCACAGACATCTTCGATTACAATGTAGGCGTTAGTGAATTATTTTGTTCAGTCATTCGTAACAAGGATGTTAAAATGAAATTGAATTTTCGCCTGTGGTCTTTTTGTTTTCTCAGCTTTCTGAATTGTATTCCCGCTTTTGCCTATGTGAATGTCCAGCATGTTGGTGACAAAACTGTCTACGATTTTGTTGCTGAGGGCGTGACCGTAGAAAGGAGAGATGTGGATGGTGAAGAGTTTCGTGTTGCTCATTTAAATGGAGTGGATAGATATACCGGAATACATTATGAGGTTGGGTCACCCGAGGTTCCTGTTATCCGTTTCAATGTTGTGGCCACCGATGCAAACGACATCAAAATCACCACAAGAAGTTACTTTAGTGAAAATAAATTTCAAATTGATGGTGAGTTGAAACCAGTTCTGGCCTCCGTCGAGAAAGTGGCCGGGGCGCGCTATCAGATTCTCAAGAATCATCACTATAAAAGTATAGTCGCTTATCCAGCCAGCGATTTTCAAGTGAGCGAATTGGGTCTGTCCCGCGGTCAGAAAGTATTTCAAGTAACGCTTTACCCTGCCCAATTTATTGCGGCCACAAACGAGTTTACGATTGCGCGTTCTTATCAAGTCGAAGTTACAAAATCTGTTGTAGCAGAAACTCTTGGTGCTGATGGAATTGTTTTTGTCGTGGGGGCAAAATTTAAAAATTCTCGAAGTCTGAAAGAATATATGGCCAAGAAAACTGCCATGGGCCTGGAAGTTTTACAGATTGATGCCACAGGATTAAATCCAGAGCAAATTCGCCAGAAGATCAAAAGTATTTATACGGTTAAAAAGAACTTGAAATATGTTCTCATTGTTGGCGATGCCGACGATGTTCCTGCTCTGCAATCGTCCACTATTTATGGAATAACAGATCACTATTACGCCTCAATAGACAGTGACGAATATGAGAGCGATATCCAGACTCCCGATTTATTTGTCGGCCGTATTTCGGCGGCCAATGAGCAACAGCTCGGCATCATTCTTTTAAAATATACTCGCTATATCAATGGCGACTTTTCAAGTCGTGGTTGGATTAATCACACCTCATTTTTGGCCACCGATGACAGGTGGGAGTTGGCAGAAGGAACGCATAATTATGTGGTTGATACCTATACCAAGACGCGCGGTTATACCGGAAGTTTTCCCCAGGTTGAGCAGGCCGGTGGGGACAAGCTTTACGCCGTCACCTATAATGCCGGAAACAGCGAGGTGATGGCTGCCATCAGATCAGGTCGAAGCATTATCGATTATTCCGGTCATGGTGCTAACACTTTTTGGGATGCTCCAAGAGTGGAGCAAGATGATGTCCGCTCTCTCACGCAATCATCGCTTCCCTTTGTAATTTCTAATGCCTGTATCACAGGAGATTTTCGTGTGACGGAATCTTTTGCAGAAACCTGGCAGCGTCAAGAATGGGGTGCTGTTATGTTTTGGGGATCTATGGATTCTACCTACTGGGATGAAGACGACATCTTGGAAAAAAGGATGTTTGACGGAATTTTTGCCGAATCCAAAATCGCTTTTGGGCCTATTACCCAATATGCACTGGAAGAGATGGCCAAGCATTATGGTGGCAGTGGAAGATCCAATTATTACTTTGAAACCTACCACATGTTCGGTGATCCATCGATTGTCTTAAGAATTAAATAGTTTCGAGGGGAAAAATGCATAAGATGTCTACCGAGCAGTTAATAGACTGTCTTGAGTGGCGATATGCCACGAAGAAGTTTGATGCAACAAAAAAGATCGATTCGAAAACCTGGGAGGCCTTGGAAAAAGTTCTGGTGTTAACGCCTTCATCTTTTGGCCTGCAGCCATGGAAATTTATTGTAGTTCAAAAGCAGGCCACCAAAGAAAAATTGCGTGAAGTTTCCATGAACCAATCCCAGGTTACGGATTGCTCTCACCATCTGGTGATAGCGGTTAAGGAAAAAACCGATGCTGATTTTGTTACACGCTACATTGAGCGTATTGCTCAGGTGAGATCCATTGATGTCACAGGTCTTGAAGGATATAAAAAGATCATGCTGGCGGCCTTAGTCAACAATCCTAAAAATCCAGACAATCTGCCTTGGGCCACCTGCCAAGGATATATTGCTCTGGGAAGTTTTATGACAGCGGCCGCTCTTTTGGGCATTGATACTTGTCCCCTCGGTGGAATTATTTCCGGTAAGTATGACGAGATCTTAGGTCTGCAAGGGACCGGTTGGAAAACGATCGTCGCCTGTTGTGCCGGTTTCAGAGCATCTGACGATAAATACGCCCAGGCCAAGAAAGTGCGTTTCTTGGCCGAAGATCTCGTTGTGCATGACTAGAATTCCATGACTAGAATTCCACTGCCCCAAGAAATGGCCACTCATGCCATAACAAAGTAGTTCTAAGTATACAGCATTATGTCTGACTCAAGTTTTTGAGTACAATTTCGAAACGTGATAGGCAACTATTTTAATTAACGGAGGTTCCTCTATATGAAGAGAAAAATTTACCTTTTTATGCTTGCTTTGTTTACGGTGGGATACCTGGCCGGATGTGGGAGTGATAGCAGTACTACGTCAAGTTCATCATCTGGTCCTTCTTTTCCTCAGGAGCTGGGCACGAGCGCCGATTGATTTTGTGATGCAATCAGAAAATACGACAAGGTAAATATATCGGAGGATTGGTTATGAAAATTTTTGTGATGTTGTTATCGCTCATCTGGGCGGTCCCTTGCTTCACCCAAGAGATTGGCGACCCTTCTTGTGAGACGGCCTTTAGTGCAGCTTGGACGGATGCAGATGGTGCTTGGACTGAATACTCGCATGGGGCTTTACAGTATTTTAACTATTATTTTCGCTTTCTGAATGGGGTGGTTCTGGCAGATCCAGAAAATGTTTTGTGTCACTTTAAAAAGAGTATGGGAATCGATCCTGTCGCGGTGGGAACTCATACCAAAACCTTTGGCGCAAGCACTATTAATGTAGTGATTGAAACTCCCGGTGAGGCATGGGCGACCGACTACACTTATAAAGGCAGTGTTTATGTTGGAGCGGTTTCAGATTCAAATTGGTACATGTCCATATGGTGGGCGGGAAATGCCACTAGCTCCAAAGGTTACCTGATCACCGGTGCCAAGGATTTAATGGGTGGCACTGAGGCGATGTTAAATTATATTAGGTGGGATAATACCTCCACCGACCAGATCATAAAAGTGTATATGACCCATCTCGACACAACCGGTACTTACCTGCAAACAGCGGCAAGTTCTACTTCTGATGGGTGGGGCGATATGGCGCTCTATGGCGGTATTAGCTATAATTCCTCAACCAAGGCCGTGACTGTCCAACAGGTTATGATTGAAAACCAACGTGTGAGCAGTGGCGGAACCAATGGTCAATGGGGTTGTTTTAGGATGATTGCGAGTGGAACCAAAAACGGAACTATCACAGTGGCCAAAACCGACGACGCCCGGGGCGGTACAGGACATGCCACTAACAATGCCACTACTGCGGTGACCACCGCTAATCAGATGGATGCCGTGACTTTGGTAGATGCTACCACCACCGCTAATGGTACAGGGGCGTTGGCAGGCGCCGCCCTAGATGCTTTAGGTCTTACTTTCGACATTAGTTGCAATACACTCTTTAGTGCAGGAGGTGCTGGCCAGATCTTTGCCGGCAAAAATACAGACAAGACTCTCTCCCCTGCCACTGTCTTTCCCTAGGAGCGATGTTTAAATTGCTTTAATTTAAGCGGCATGGCCCCCAACAATTGGGGGCCTTTTTTTGTGCGACTCCTAAATAGGGAAGATTTTACAGGATGAATTGATGTTTCTGCGCCGTACGCTATCCTAAGCTTCTTGTAGTTTCAGTATGGGGAAGGGAGTCATGATCATGACAAAGTCACTATGTAAATGGGGCTTGCTTCCCCTATTCGCAGTTCTATTGCTGGTTGGCAAGGCCAATGCCTTAGAGGGTGGAAAAAACTGTCTCTTTTATTATTTCTGGCTGGAGGAGCACAACCTCTCAACCAATAACAAATTTACCATAGATCTTGGTGGGCTGGCCGCTGGCGAACGAAAAGAGGCCGAGCTTGATCGCG
>CAYHRT010000247.1:0-5741 GCA_964359085.1 uncultured Bdellovibrio sp.
CACCCCATGCGCATGAGATCCGGGCCGGCCTCGAGAGTAGCCTCCAAAAGTTTTGGATACTGATCCATCACAGAAAAAGAGAAATTCTGCTTCACCAAAGTCTTAAGGCCCTCGAACAATACTTCAAAACGTTCGGGTGATACCGGCATGGAATTCACCCGTTCCTCAAGTTGGAGGGCAAATTGGCGCGTGCTAAAATCCCAAAGGTTGAGAAAATTTCTTTTTTTCAACACTCAAGGCCTCGATGGTAGAAAAATAGGTTTGAGGACGGGATAAGTAAGCGACTAACTGCATTATATCAGGGCAAAAAAAATCCACAAGGGCCTCCCTACACCTTGCGCCCCTTCTAGTGTAAAATGCCCTTAACTTCTAAATACTTATAAGGATGCACCCATGATGAAGTATGGCATTGGAGCTGTGGCCCTCATTTTAGGTGGGCTGATTGCTTGGTATATTTTTAGTAACAACCCAAACACTGAACCCACTGAGAGCGTCGAGCCCAGCAGCTCTGAAAATAAGGCCCCTGTTACCGAAGCTGCTTCCTCCAATTCCACTACGGGTAGCGTAGAGAATAGCAATGCCGAAGGTCCAACCGCTCTGCCAAAAATTGAAGGGCAGAAACATGCTGACGGAACTTCCGGTGAAAATCTCGAGGAAGAGAGCGATGAAGAAGATTATAGCGAGCCTGTCTCTAAAGAAGATTTCAAAGATTTTATCACCACCGCTTTAGATGAATTAGCAGAAGATGAAACCACTGCTCTGGCGATTATAAAGGAAATGGATAAGATTGCCCACGCCCAACCCAATCATGAAGAAGAGGTGGCGCGTTTTTATCGTGAGTGTGCCAAACGACCAAAAATCTCACCCAAGGTGCATGAGGCTTGTCAACAGGCGATCCGCGATAAAGGTCTCTAATTATAAAATGGGATCGGTATGCAATTCTTGATGCAATTCTTGGCCAACATGGCCCTGCTTTTCTGCCTACTTTTGGGTTGTCAACAGGCAGATCAAACCCCATCAATCGAAACTGCTCTACCGACTATCGTCAAGATCAAATCTCTGCAAGAAATTGTGGGATATATCCTCACTTGTGAAACACCCAATGGTAAGGCCCATGTCTATGTGTTTGCGCCCCATATTCTGGGCCTATGGGATGATCCCCAAGCCAAGCGCATTGAATATTTTGTCAGTCAATTTTTAACAAAAAATAGTGAACTGGCCTATGAGCTACTGATTACCGGCGAACCAAACATGCAGACTCACTTGCTCAAACTGGGTGATTTAAAGAACCGACGAATCATGATGAGAATCAGAGATGGAAAAATCTTTATTA
Organism: uncultured Bdellovibrio sp.; assembly: GCA_964359085.1. Classification (GTDB taxonomy): domain Bacteria; phylum Bdellovibrionota; class Bacteriovoracia; order Bacteriovoracales; family Bacteriovoracaceae; genus GWA2-49-15. The sequence goes on from CAYHRT010000247.1 coordinate 1,334, forward strand.
TGGTGGCCCATGGCCTAAATGAGAAAGACAAAACTCCCATCAATCCAAATCAATTTGAATGTATCAGGGGACCTCGTATTGCTGAGAAGGTTCCATGAACCTATTCCCTATAGAGCTTCAACACGTCCGGTGAGTTTGGGATAAGCGATTGCTCGGCCAGGCAGTTTTCCGTTTCATAAAAGATAATTTTATGCACAATCACTCCATGCCCTTTGAGCAACTTGGGACAAACTTCCCAGAGAAGAAATTTTGCCAGATTTTCGGCGGTGGGATTGGTATCAAAAATAAAAGGTTTTTTATAGGCCGGAGCTTGCGCCACCAATTCAATAGTTTTGTGGTCTTCCTTAAAGAGGATCATGGTATGATCCCAGTTATCTTCCACCCATGCGCCTATTTTGGCCTTTAAAACCGAAAAATCAATCACACGCCCCAAAGCATCAAGTCCTTGCACGGGAGTGGCATAAATCCAAAGGACCCCGTTATGCCCGTGCAGAGTCGCACACTTAGATTCATGGTGCATTACCCGGTGGCCATAGCAGAAATGTATTTTGCGAGCACAACTTTCCATGGAAAAACTAACCTTGTTTTAAGGGTGAATGAGGGCCAAAAATTCCTGTCTCAATTTGGGATCTTCCTTAAATTTTCCATCCAGGGCAGAAGTGAGCATGACGGCATTGGCCTTGCGGGCCCCACGGCAAGTCAAACAACCATGAGCGGCCTGCACCACAACCATGACACCGGCAGGTTTTAACTCACTCTTAAGAGCTTCCATAATGTTGTAGCACATTCTCTCTTGAAGCTGCGGCCTTTGAGCATGCACATCGACAATGCGTGCCAACTTAGAAAGCCCCACGACTCTCCCCTCGTGGTGAGTCACATCAGGCAAGTAGGCGACATGGGCCACGCCCGTAAAAGGAATGAAATGGTGAGCACATAAACTGGTAAAATCGATATTCTTTAACAAGATCACTTCATTGTATTTTTCGCTGGGGAAAGTGGTATTGACAGTTTCACAATTGGTGGCCCCAAGCCCCGAACACATTTCCAAGAGGGCCCTGGCCATACGGTTATGAGAATCTGTGATATTGGGATCGTTCAGGTCGAAGGTAGGATAGGCCATCTTTAAGGCCTCGAGCACCGTCTTGTATCCCGAGGCCATCAGTTTATGGGCCTCATACAGCTCGACTGTTCGTTTTCGAATATCAATCAAGCGTTCGTCTAAAAGCCCAATGGGGTCTTCGGCCTTGGCCATCTCACGGCCTAAAAAATTATTGAAAGGTTTTTCTAGTTTCATATCATTACGACCTTCACATGGGTGTTTTTTCTTAATCATATAATCTCATGCCCTCTCTTGATCGATAATGAACAAACCCTCGACAAGCGATAATTACAATCTATGTGGTACCTGTGTCAATCGGCAATCCATTGCATTGACGATTCCCTTGTAAAGGACTTATGTTGGCCACCTCATCATCGGCAGTAGCATGCTCCTGCAGCTCCTGCACTAGGGCCATCGTGGCCCATCGGAGGAATGGCCATGGTTTCTAGTATTTTTGATGCCTCGTTGTGGGAAGAGGTCCCTGGATTTACTTTCACCGATATCACTTATCATCGTGCGCGCGGAGAGAGAACTGTGCGGATTGCCTTCAATCGGCCCGAAGTTAGGAATGCCTTTCGCCCCCAAACCGTTGATGAACTTTATCTGGCCCTCGACCATGCTCGCCAGTGGAGCGATGTAGGAACTGTTTTGATCACTGGAAATGGGCCTTCACCCAAGGATGCAGGATGGGCCTTCTGTTCAGGGGGCGACCAACGCATTCGTGGGAAAGATGGTTATAAATATGAAAAAGAAAATGAAACGGCTTCTCCCCTCTTAGGGCGTCTGCATATTCTGGAAGTCCAGCGGTTGATTCGTTTCATGCCTAAGGTTGTTATTGCCGTGGTAAATGGATGGGCGGTGGGCGGTGGGCACAGTCTCCATGTGGTGTGCGATCTAACCATCGCCAGTAAAGAACACGCCATCTTTAAACAAACTGACCCCGACGTTGCCAGCTTTGATTCTGGTTATGGCTCCGCCTACCTCGCTCGCCAAGTTGGCCAGAAACGTGCTCGGGAAATTTTCTTTTTAGGTCGCAATTATACCGCCGATGAGGCCTATCAAATGGGGATGGTCAATCTGGTGGTGCCTCATCAGAACCTTGAGACCACGGCCCTTGAGTGGGGTAAAACCATCAACTCAAAAAGTCCCACAGCTATGCGAATGCTCAAGTTCGGCTTTAACTTGTTGGATGATGGGTTGGTGGGCCAGCAAATCTTCGCGGGCGAGGCCACACGTCTGGCCTATGGAACTGATGAAGCAGAAGAAGGGCGCAATGCCTTCTTAGAAAAACGTCCAAAGGACTTCACTAAGTTTCCTTGGCATTACTAATGCCGCTCCGGTGCAACTTTGACACCACTCTCTGATACTGGGAAATACAATTTTACCCTTTTGTTGACTTTCCAGGTGCACTTATTCGATGGTGGAGTTCATTGTAGGAGGTCCGTATGCGTACTCTCAACCCTAGCTTGCTTTTCATCTTCATACTCGTACTAAGTTTTGTTGGCTGTAAGTCAGACAAAAATACCAGTGCTGGGCCAAGCAGTGGCAATGAAGGTGGTGGTAATCCATTCTCTTGCGTCGCCGGTACCCCGGAATGTTTTGGCGGTCTCAACTGTGAAGGATTGTGGCAAGAGGAACTTAAAAACCAACCCAAAGGACTCATGAAGCAACATCGCTTAGATGATAAAATCTTGGTGGACGGGAAAACGACTCTCATGATGTCGGCAGAAGAAAAAGTAGAAGTCACTGATGCCACCAGTGAGACCATTACGAAACGCGTGACTTTTACAACCACTTATCCTGCCAACACGAGCACCACCAAAGTCAAAACAGATGAAAAAAGTAAATTCTTAGAGATCTGTAAGAAATTGGGTACCAATGGTCTGCCTCTGCCAAGCGGTACACAGGTAGGTGGACAAATCCTGGCCCAGAAGGATGAGTTTATTACTGTCATCGCGGGAACCTTTGATACCCAGTATGTAAAAATTAAATCAACTATTACCGTGGGTGATAAAACAGTTGAAACATTCTTTGAGAATTGGCTCACTAAAGAACTCAAAATCCGTCTTCAGGCCAAGGCCATTATGCAAATCCCAAGTACATTTGATGGAAAAACATCTGTCTCGATTAAAGAACTTGAGTTGATGGATTACCGCATCCCATAGTGTTTAATGTGACGGCAAGTCGTCTTTGAGAAGTTGCGTGGAACTTTCAAAGTTCCCATCGCGATCTTCGTCTCTTTCAATAGACACCGAGATTTTATTTTGACTGTGCAAATAAGTGCTGGTGTGACGTTCATTGGGCCTCTTGTGCGGGCCACTCATACCTAAACTGGCCACTTCGCGAGAGAGACGACCTTGAAAGAATTCGCGTTCGCGCTGCTCTTCAAAAAGGCCATCGCCATCTCGATCGTAATCAATAAGTTCTTGTCCATCAGGGCCGGGAGTTATTTTTTTATATTTAACATCGATTTTTCCATCCCCATTGCTGTCACGCTTGTAGGCCATCAATTCACCGTTTGATGAGTAAACTTTCTTCACCTCATTTGCCTCAATTATGAGACAGGACAAAAGCAAGATAACAATTATTGTTATTCTCATCGTTCTCATCAATGCTCCCAAACACAAGATTGAAAACCAGGGCCAAAATCATCCGGTAATCCGCGGCAGAGTGCTTCGACCCTATCATCGGAAACACAACTCTCACATCCGCTTCGATGAAAGAAAGTTGGCCTAGGATTTTCCGGAAAACATAAAAAAGAACAGTGATAAATGGCATCATAGGATCGGCAAACAGAATTATTGTGATGATGCGTCTGTAGATTGTCGATGCTCCCCTCTGCATGCATGGATTCATGAAAGAGGGTCCGGGCCAATCCACCACACAAATTAGGTGCGGTCAAAAATAAATCATAACTACCGGCATACGTGTAAGCACATCGCTCCCCGCCCCCAGAGGTTTCTCTTTCAGAGCGCGACTCTGGCGTGCACTGAATGCGGGGACGCTTACTTTCAAAATAAAGCGCCAGACTTTCGGCCTTGTCCCTATTGAGTCGGGGGTAGCATCCGTTTTTGGGAGCAACTGTTTTGCCAGCTTGTCTTGCTGCCTCTAAATAATCAAGCGGATTAGAGGGAAAAGCGCTCCAATCTAATTGAGACCCCGCAGCTTGCCTTGTCAAGCAGCCCTCGCTTATCTGGATATGGCCTCGCGCTACATAGTAGTAAACACCTCCGTCTTGGCGCCAACATTCCACCTGATCATGACGAGCACATTCGTCGCGCGAAAAACCCGGCAGAGAGCGGAGATGAT
>CAYHRT010000248.1:0-5639 GCA_964359085.1 uncultured Bdellovibrio sp.
TAATATTCCGATGCTAGCAGAAAGGCTTCTTGCGGCGACTGAGTGGTTAATAAAATCGCCTCACCATAAAAATGGGCCGATAGGTTATTTCGGCGCGAGCACAGGTGCTGCGGCGGCATTAATGGCCGCTGCGGAAGCTGACCGAAAATGGCCACTCTATGCCATTGTTGGCCGCGGAGGGCGTCCAGATTTGGCCGGAAAAGAATTTCTGAAAGAAGTTCGGATACCTACACTTTTGATTGTTGGAAGTAATGATGGTGAGGTTATCAAACTCAATGAAAAGGCAAAAAGTTATCTTTCCGACGCAAGACTCGTTCTTGTCCCAGGAGCATCGCACCTTTTTGAGGAACCCGGGGCATTGGCAGAGGTCGTAAAACTATCCGCCAGTTGGTTTTTTTCTTATCTTGAGAAGGGAGAGACACATGCAAATATATAATATAACGAGAGGGTGACAATGATGAAATCAGTTGTCATCGTCATTGCCGAAAACAATTTCAGAGATGAGGAATATTTGAGGCCAAAAGAAATTCTTCAGAAGGCAGGACATAAAGTGATTACGGCCTCAACAACGATTATGAAAGCTGTCGGCAGTGTAGGTTTAATCGTAAAACCAGACATCCTTGTCGAAAATATCAACATAGATAATCTGGATGCCCTCATCTTTGTCGGAGGGGCTGGAGCTAAGCAATATTTTAATGATCAACTCGCCCAAAAACTTGCCGGTGAAGCCATGCAGAAAGGGAAAATATATGGAGCCATTTGCATTGCTCCTACCATTTTGGCCAATGCAGGCCTACTCAAAGGTAAGAAGGCCACTTCTTTTTCCAGTGAGGTGGTAACGATCAAGGAAAAAGGCGCCATCTTCACCGGTGAAGATGTTGTCGTTGATGGGCATCTTATTACGGCCAAGGGGCCTGACGTTGCCAAGAAATTTGGTGAGGTGCTGGTTAAATTGCTTGAGAGTTGATTGAAAAAAATTTCTTTTGATCATTGCAACTTCTATTCATGACACATATCATTTAGCACACATCCCATGTGAGACGAGATTCCCGTTATGTTGCAAAAGTTCAGCATGTTATTATTTCTAACCTTCTTTGTGCTGGTGATGTTTCTGCCTAGATTGCATGCTAATGCTGTTGAACCGAGCGTGCAGTCTTCTGTTTCATGGTGGAATGCAGCCAATTATCGGGCCCTGGTCGATTCCGCACTCAATCCTGATAATAATACCTTTAAGCAACCACAACGAGGCGCAACTTCTGAGATTCGTCCGGACATAAAATTGCTTACTGATCTTTTGGTTGTGCGTGCACGTCCCCGCTTTATTGGAACTTTGTCGAGGGCCACCTGGGGTGACCAGCAGAAGGCCACCGATTCTTCTGCCAAGATACAATGGAGTGAAATCTATACTTCGGTCGAGGCCTTTGATGGCCTGGCCATGGCCTACGGGTTACAAAATTTTCAGTGGGGTCCTGCCGAATCGGTCAGTCCCAGTAATCAGATCTTTCATGAGACGATTCAGGTCAAAGATATTCTTTATGATACGCGCGGACACCACCTTATGCGGGTGAACTTCACCCCTATGCAAGAATTAAGCGAAGTTTTCTTGATCGAACTTACTGGTAATGGTGAATCAGAATTTACGGCGGAAGAAAGCTTTTTGAAGAAGCTGGCGCTTAAAAGTGAATATTCTTGGGGCGGAGGGGCCGATTATGGGGGGCTAATATTGGGCCAAAAACTTCGGGGCGATTTTTGGCTTGGGGAATATCTTAATCTCGATGTTTACCAAGGACTTTCGTTTTATCTCGATGCAAGTCAACAGATTGGTTCTTCTGCCTGGTACCCCACCAAGGATCCCGTCTCAGATGTTATTGTGTTCACGCAAGCACAAAAGAATTCAAATCATATTTATAACTTCTCCGTTACAGGATTACGATATGCATTTGAAAATGGCAATGATCTTCGCTTTGAATGGATTTTCCAGGAGGCCGGTTATACTCAGGACGAAGTCTCCGATGCTTGGACTGCGCTTACCTCAAAAAATATTGTTCAGTTGATGCAGTTGCAGCAAAATTTTCCCCGCGCACAAAGAAATGGTTTAAGTTTTCCGGGCCAAAATTACGTATTTGCCTCCCTTAGAATTCCTGACGCCTTCAAATTTAAGGATTGGACTCTCTATGGGCGTTTATTGACTTCGCTTCAAGACGGCTCTATGTCTTTCCATATGAGTTCTGAAAGTGCTATGGGAGATGCAGGTACAATCTTTACAACGTTGGGGCTGACCACAGTGTCGCCACAATCTGAACTCAGAGGGCCTGTGGCCACAGCTTTTACATTGGGGTATCGGCATACTTGGTAAATGATAAATTAATATTATTTTATGATAGGAATGAACTCATGCACGAAACAAGTATTGTGAAATTAGAAAATGTGACTAAAAGCTATCAACTTGGGTTGACCACGATTCATGCTTTGAAATCAGCTAATCTTGAAATTCATGGCGGTGAATTTACCGCCGTGGTTGGCGCATCAGGCTCGGGAAAGAGTACGCTTTTAAATATGATTGGTTGTATTGATGTTCCGGATTCAGGAGCTGTTTGGATTGATGGCGTAGATATTTCTAAAATGAGTGATGATCTACAAAGTGATCTTCGGAATCGAAAAATCGGCTATATTTTTCAGTCATTTAATCTAGTCCCTGTTCTTTCGGTTTATGAGAATGTCGAACTGCCACTTCTCATCAATAATGAGGTGAGTATGGCCGAACGTGAGCGTAGAGTTCGCGAGGCCATAGCGGAAGTTGGTCTGGAAGCGTTTTCTAAAAACCGACCTGATCAACTTTCTGGTGGGCAGCGGCAGCGCGTGGCAATTGCCCGGGCCCTAGTGGGACACCCGCTTCTTGTCCTTGCGGATGAACCTACTGCCAATCTCGACTCTGAAAATTCAAGCAAGATCATTGATCTTATGCTTGCGCTTAATAAAAACAAAAATGTCACTTTTCTGTTTTCAACCCATGATGAAAAGCTGGTCAATAGAGTTGGGCGCGTTGTGCATATTAAAGATGGAGCTGTGCAAGCATGAAGCAATTTTGGTTTCTCGCACTTCGCAATCTACAACGAAATAAAAGACGAAATCTTGCTACGGGTTCTGCTATCGTATTAGGCTTCGCGGGAATTCTTCTCTTGGGAGGCTATGAAAATAGGGTTTCAAATTATCTGCGGGTCTATACGGTTTATGTAATGCATACGGGACATCTTGCACTGTATGCGCGTGATGGATTGGAAAAATTGCAGTACAAGCCACTCAAATATAGCCTTGATCCCAAGGCCCAGCAATCTATAGAACAGGCACTTCATGATGAGCCCCAAGTGGATTTTTTCGAGCATCGGATGAGCGGGGCGGGGTTAGTTGGGAATGGAAGCATTTCACTTCCGTTTGTTGCTCAAGCTTATGACCCTCAGGTAGATGAGCGTGTGCAAAGCGATCCTCAAGTAAAGAAGTGGGTGCCTAGGGCAGGATATTTTGCAAAGGGACGAGGGCTTTGGAATTATCAGGAGGAATTAGGTGCTCTGGCCCTGAGCAAAGGACTGGCTTTGGCCTTGGGAAAAAAATCAGTCTACGACGAGGGAGGTGATACCAACGTTCAGCTCATGGCAGGAACTTGGCAAGGTCCGATGAATGCTATCGATGGTGAAGTCGTTGGTCAATTCAATACTGGTTTTCGTGAAGCTGATAACTCGGCCCTCTACATCTCGTACAAAAAACTGCAACAGTTATATGACACAGAAAATATTGGGAGATATTCGATTTGGCTCAAAGATATACATAAGACCGAGCAAGTTGCCACTCGACTAGCAGCAAGACTTGAAAGAATGGGAGTTAACGTCGATGTGATCTCTTGGGATGAAGAGCGCTTATCCCCTTATTACACGGGTACCATGCAGTTTTTGCGCTCTCTCATCACGTTTATTGGCGTCGTTCTTGCGACGGTTATTAGTTTCTCTGTTCTTAACTCTACTACCATGACCGTCGTTGAGCGACTTCCAGAAATTGGGATGTATCGCTCTATTGGGTTTCGACGAAAACAAGTGTGCAAAATGTTTGTGCATGAATCATTTTGGCTTTCCATCGCCTCTCTTGCCATCGGCGCTATCGTTGGCCATGTGGCCATTGCCGTGATTAATGCGGCAAAAATCATTTACCACCCACCGGGTGTTCCTGATGGATTGCAATTACTTTTAGTGCCAAATATTCTGCATTCGTTTATTTCAGGGGCGATAATACTCAGCTTAACTTTATTGACCACATATTTTGCGGTTGCGAGAACTTTGCATATGCGCGTGGCCGATTTACTAGGAGGTATAAGGAGATGATTTCAACACTGTCACTCTTCGGAGGACTTATGGGAGGACTTATACTTTCCCAAGCACACGCCGCGATGTCGGATATTTCTTCAGAGGATTTGTTAAAAGCCAGCGATCGGGGGCGTGGAGCGGTCATTTCGCTTGAAGGTATTACTTGGACGGCCGATATTGTAACTAAGGAAAATGAAATGACCAATCAGGCCGTGTATCAAATCAAGTGTCGTGGCAATGATGCCCTGGCCGAAGTGACGTCACCGGCGCGGCAGAAAGGAGAAATTATCATGTTTAACGATCGGATCCTTTGGTTTTATAAACCGGGATTGAGAAAACCGGTGAGTATTTCGGCCCGCCAAAAACTCATGGGGCAAGCCGCCAATGGTGACATTGCATCGACCCAATATTTTCGCGATTACGCCGGTACGATTATGGGGGAGGAATTAGTGGATGACACCAAAACGTATAAACTGGAATTAGTCGCTAAGGCCAAGAATGTGACTTACGATAAAATAAGATATTGGATCTCAAAATCTAAAAAGCTGGGCGTGCGTGCCGAGTATTTAACAGTGTCAGGGGACGTTTTTAAAACCGCCAGATTCAAGTATGACAATACAATAAAAATTGCCGGCGTGGCCTATCCTTTCGTCAGTGAAATGACCATCCAGGATGCCAATAATCCAAGTAATGTGACAGTCATTTTGTATAAAAACCCAAGTGAAGCTTCACATGCAACAAGTATTTTTAATGTGAATAATTTAGTTCGGTAGGTGGTTAAATGATCCTTCATCCCCGTAAGCGTGTGATGTTTCTTTTGGCCTGTCGAAATGTCATTCTCAATTGGCGTCATAGTCTCGCGACAATGCTGGCGATTGCTGCAGGGTTTTCCGCCGTTTCCCTCTTCGATGGTTTTATCAATGACATGAATTCTGAAGTCAGAGATCGCTACATGCATAGAGGAATGTTGGGGCATGTGGTGATTGAAAAAACCGGGGCAAATAATCGGCTTATCGAAGACCCCTGGCCGTATACGCTATCAAGCACCGAGCAACGCTTTATTCAATCATACGCTAGTCAAGACAAGCGTGTGGTAGCTTCAGTAAACTTTCTTTCATTCATGGGAATGGTTTCTAACGGTCGTAGCAACACCGTCTTTTTAGGTCTTGGTTATGATATAGCTGAAGCCCTTAAGCTTCGTGGTGAAAGGTGGAAATGGGATGCTGTTGCCGGAGAACCTCTTTATTTGTTTCCGGGTCCGGTGGCCTTACTCGGGAGTGGTTTAGC
>CAYHRT010000249.1:0-4034 GCA_964359085.1 uncultured Bdellovibrio sp.
TGTTTCAAAGATGTCTTTCACCATAAAATCAATATTGCTTTTAAGTTCTTGGAGATTGATTTTTAGGTGCAATAGGACCTGATTGATTTCGGCCAGACCTTTTGGTTTCATTTTTTTGGTCGCTATTAAATCCTGAACGTGCTGCTCGATTCGTCTGGCGATAAAAAAGCGTCTCATGGCGATGAAATTGTACTTATCCACCTGATCACTGGTTTTCTTGGCCACCTCCAAAATTTTCATTGTATTAGTGACGGTGGACGCGGTATTTGAAACCAGCATAATGAGTGCCGCCGTGTCACTGTCGGGAAGAAAGAGACTGCTCGCCTCTACATCTAGAGTGGACAGGAGCACAATGAGGGCAAGAATTTTCATCATTCCCATATTTAATCCTTATGTAAGCGTCGATGGTGTCGCGGTTTGAGGAAAAGTAGACGCGATTATTATTAAAAAATTCCATAAAAGGGGCGGAGTCACCGACTTCGGTATTAAAAAGTTCAAGCTCAAGGTTCGAGAGGTAAAGGCGAAGATTTTTTCGGTACTTATTGTCTTGGGACTTTAAATAACAGTCGCTAAAGTGCCCCTTGGAAAACTGCAAAGCATGAATGCGGGTGAGGTCATCTTGGGTGATCTCGACGGATTCATGAAGCTCCTGGGGAAAAAAGACTTTGAAATAGGCATTGTTGGTAATTGAGCTTGCAAGCTGGTCTCCTACATCGGCAAAGTCCTTGAGTCCTTGTGAAATGGCAATCGGCATGGCCCCGGATTTTCTAAATGTCCTAAAGCACTCGTCAATGTACGAGCTGTGCTCTTTTAAAAAATTCCAGCACTCATCAAAAACCAAAATTTTCTCAAGGTGCGTGATGCGCTTAAAATATTCTAAGAGAAAAATAATAAGGGGGGCGACAATTGCTTTCGGAAAATTCTCGACATCGGTGTAGAGAATATCAACTGGCGGGATATCGCTGCCGGATAAAAATTCCTGCACATCTTCAAAATAGTGGGAAATTCCCGGAAAATGCTCTTCAAGAGCGTTTAAGAGTTCAGGAAACGTCTGAATATCCTTGAAGTTGAGCGCCGTCTTGATGAAAAGGAGTAGTCGGCCCTGCTCAATTTTTGAAAAGGCCTCTTTATCACTCATCGACAAAATAAATTCGCGTAAATATATGGGGTCACGAAATTGGAGAGGATTAAAACCATGCTCTATTACATAACCATCGTGATAAAGCGCGAGCCGCCGGTAAGACCCTCCCTTGTCCAAAATGACGGTCGGGTGGGTTTCTGTAAGTCGATGAAGCAGCTTGTTCACAAAAACTGACTTTCCTGCGCCGGAAGTTCCGGTTACCAGCATGTTTTTGTTTTTAAGCGATTTTAAAAATGGGTCAAAAAAGATGCGCCCACCTTGTTGGTCAGAAAGTAAAATTCCCTCGTCCATGAGTGCCGAACGTTTGAAAGGTAGGAGATAGCGTAAATGAGATGTCTTATCAGTATGGGCCCGAAGGGAAAGCATGGGTTTTACTCCGGGGATAAGCTCGTTAAAAAGCTCACCTAAACCGGACTTTAGATGGAGGAGTGATTGTCCCTCGCTATAGAGCTTTACCCCCTTGGCCTCCATCAAGGACTGAAATTCGAGCGTTGAATTTTGAAGCCGTTCTAGGGACAATTCTTTTAGAACAAAGAAAAGCTCCACAGAAAAAAGGGATTCTTGCCCCTGGCCTAGGTCCTCGATTAGGCCTTCTGCCTCAAAGTAAGAACCTTCGCTATCAATGTCGCGTTTGCCTTTCATAAAGGAACTCAAGTGTTTTTGCCTGATACGGTCGAGCATTTTGATCGACTTCTCACATGGCCTTCGTTTCACCGAGAGAACATAGTCCACACCACTTGGGATGAAAGTGGCATTGATTGGACTTGCACTCCAGGATTTGACCGATAGAATGCGCCAGAAATTACCTTGAAAAGAGAGATAGTCGTCATGGATGCCGATGTCTGAAAAGAGTTCGTGATTATGAAAAAATATTTTAAGGGCATCATTCTGTGGGATGACACTGACATTGGGAACGCTTAGTTCAATTTTCGAGTCCGTTTCTAAGTAGGAAATGCCATTCCAAGAGTAGAACTTGAAGTAAGATTTTGAATCCAGACAATCAAGCCAGGCGGCAATTTGCTCAAAAAATCCCTCATACTCATGGGTGGTCATCTGCTCAAGATCGGGAGGAACTATTTTGAAAAAATGGCCTACGTTACCCGTGACGGCGATCACTTTATTTTCTTTTATGTCCGCAATTGGAAACATTAATCCCTTCATGATTTTCCTCCAAGGCGGTACGGCCATTTAAGTTGGCGGTGGGATGCGATAAAGCGAAAGAATCCCGGTGGGAGCTTCTTTTGAATGTACTTTAAAAGAATGAGTCCACCGGCAAGCACAATGAGTTGCGCCACACCTGAAATATCCACGGCCGAAAGCGCAAAGTAACCAAGCCCCAAACCAATTAAGTCAAAGCGGGTAAGGGGGCCTATGATTCGCGCCTTTTTTATCAAAAATACTGGAAAAGTTGCTCGTTTCATCTTTTACCTCTTCTAGCTAAAACTTCTGGTGATAGCGTCAATCACACTTAAAGAAACTCGGGCCAAGACGGCCAGGGCCAGAACATTGCCGACATTTTTTTGATATTCATCTTTCTTGAAATACGACAAGATGATGAATAAAATAAGCGCACAGCCCGCGACCGCACCGGAAAGCGGGAGAAGATACATCTTGGTGATGTTCTCAAATCCATTTTTAAGCTGGGTAAAGGCATGGGCATTTGTTGGATTAATGAGTTCCACGCCAAAAAAGCTTAAAGTAAAAACGATGGGCCAGAACGTGAATTGTCGAAGTTTGGTTTTTTGCATAGTGCCCCCGGTTCGATTTAGTTAAAATAATTGTTAATGACCGACGTGACGGCGACTTCCATGCCTTGAAAGTACGTTTTGTTCTCGCCAAGCTTGACCGCGTTCCAGTTCACACCGCCTCGCCAGCCTGAGAATTCTGCTGATTCAACCGATAAGGGAAAGCCAGTCTTCGCGGCAAAGTCACAGACCATGGGGAGGCAGTAACCCCGATCACGGCCCGTGAAGCTGTTTAGTTTCACGCCGTGAAAAACTGTATCTTTAAAGGCCGCAAGTTTCAGCGCAAGAATGGCCTCGACTCCTGGGGGAACTTCCTTGATGTTTTCAATGTCAGAAATTTTTATGTGGAGGTTTCCGTTTAAATTTTGAACAATGATTTTTTTCTCGCGAAGAAGGTCGATAAGTGGGTATTCCGATTGGCCCACAATCAAAGACATTCTTGAAAACTCAGGCGATTCGATATTTAAGGTAAACGCCGGTTCGACTGGTTTAAAAAGATTGATGCTAAGGTCACAGACAAAGTCGCGTGAAATACAATTTTGCCCGCATGACCCACCATGGCTCACCCACGAATCATGAAAACTACCCAGTTCTTCCCCGATTCTTTTTGTTGGTTTAAGCTGAATATCAATCGCGCTATTTTGAAAGGCGGCACCAAGGGGAAGGACGGTTGAATTATCCAATGTTGAGAGAGTTTGTTCATAAGAATAGATTTTCTCCAAGCTCACCCCTGCAAGTTCTGCACCTGTCACGTAGGACAAGACAATCACGTCGGATGTGGTGAAATTGTGGTCAAGATAGGTGGATTCAAGTTTTTTTGTGAGGACAAACCATTTGCCGAGCTTATCCTGGGTGGCAACTTCTTTTAGATGAAGAAAGTCGGGAAGGTTATTTCTAAACTCCTGAACTTGGTCCAGGCGGTCCTCCTCGCTCTTGACGTTTTTTTCATAGAGGGTGGATAAAATTTGAGTGAGTTTTGCGGGCCGATTTCCCCCGACATCTGTCCCAACATACGCCACTACAGTTGAAAGCGGCGTGGTGACAACAACCGAAAGACACTTCTCTTGTACTGAATGGATGAGCGTTTGATAGCTCGTTTCCATTTCGGGGATTTCATAGTCGGCAACTTCAGAGATAATGAACTCGCC
>CAYHRT010000249.1:4134-5561 GCA_964359085.1 uncultured Bdellovibrio sp.
TCGTTTCCATTTCGGGGATTTCATAGTCGGCAACTTCAGAGATAATGAACTCGCCTTTTTTAAAATAATTATCTTCAATTAAAAGAGACGGCACATTGTCGAGTTCGACCGTGAATGTTTCGACAACGCCTGCCTCCAAGTGGCGCTCCACCGACTTTGCCGCAATTAGCTCGTAGTTTTGTGTTTCATAGTTGTAAAAATAGAAATTAAGTTTAAGATTTTTGACACTCTTAAAGTGTCCGTTTTCTTGGAGCTTAATGGTGTTTTCAAGCGTGATTTTAAGATTGGTGATTTCATAGACGGCTGACTCGAAATATTTTTTATATTTTAAAACCTGCTCCGAATAAAAAATTGGATCGACATCCGGGTATTTCATCCATGACAAGTCGTGCTCTGTGATTTCTCCTGTAGAATGTGAAGAAAAACGTCCGACCGACGCCGCGACATTAAGCGCATTGTCCCGAATAAGCAGCTCGCCAACCCGATATTTAAAATTTGGGTTATTTCTTCCAATCCTTGTGTCAATTTCGATTTTTGAAATTTCCCCCGTTGAAATCTTTTTAGCATCGCCAGTGATCTTGTAGTTTTGAAGAAAATTGACGGCCAGAGTTGGTAGATCGGCCACATGAGGATTTCTACCAAGGGACAATTCGTCGGCATTTTTAACAAAGTCCCCGTCACTATCCCCGTTTGGGTTAAGGTTGGCCTCCAGCACTTCGGGCTTACCATCGCCACCATCTTGGGGATTATCACCCGTTTCTGATTTAAAAGAACAAGAAGCAAGAACAAAAACAAGTAGCATGAATAAAACTCGCATAAATTCCCCCTTATAATTTGGTGGGCCAGTTTTGGGTGGCCCTAATGTTGTTCTGCGCGATCAGTTCGTTTGCCGTTTTAGGGCAAATTTTAAAAAACAAAAATTTCCAAAGCCGTTTCATTTTCATATTGTCCTCACTGGTTGCAGTTAATTTGGCACTCACACTTGTTACATGCATGTGTGCTACGGCAGCGGTCTTGAACATAGAGACAATTCACGCAATGTGAGTATGTCTTTAAGTGTTCAAGCCCCCTCTCCCCACAGCGCGGACAAAATGCAAAGGAAACACGCTGGCCATAATCCACTTGATAAATTCGTAAATTCTGCCTTGCCACCTTTCCCCCCTAGCGTGGGCAAAAATTATTTCTGCCCTCATTAAGGGGAAGTTGGCAGGGGGCGATGAATACTAATTTAGGTTCAACTCGCGATTATCATTACCTTTTATGATGGAAGGAGTACTCCCCTGCCAAACTACTTTTTATCTTTAGCAAGGCACGATTTTTAATATCGCTAACCGTCCCTCTTGCAATCCCAAGATGGGCCGCAATCTCTCTTTCAGTTTTTTCTTCCCAGAAAATCATCTTGAGTACAGTTTTCTGCTTAGGCGTGA
>CAYHRT010000250.1:0-1574 GCA_964359085.1 uncultured Bdellovibrio sp.
AAACCCAGGTGCGCATAGGGCAAATTAAGAGAGGTCTGCATCCCGGTTATAGGGTGTTGGTAAATTTCAAGATGCCCCTGGTTGGGCCCATCGAAATTTTGCCAGGATTTTGTGGTATAGAGGGCGGTGACAATTTTTTGGATCTCGGGAATAGGCAGGAGACATTGGGGAATAGGGAGAATCTCACCTGCAAGAGAGGAGAAAATCCCCAAACTATTTTGACTTTTGTCGTAGTGAAGAGTGAGGCGATTGCGATAACCAAAGCGCTCGCAGGAAGCATGAATCTCCGGGGTATGGGTCTGGATTTTCAATTTTTGTAATTCGCGATACAGGGCCTCTTGCTTGAACTGCAGTTCCATTGGGTAAGTGGTATGAAGATAATGGCAGCCGGGGCATTGATCAAAATGTGGGCATGCTGGGTGGATCCGAGAGGGTGATGGGGTGTCCAAATCTGAAGGCGAAGCCAGGTGAGCGAATGCCACTTTTTTCCTCTGACCGGTTAAGACTGCAAGCCCCTGCTCATCAGGCAGGGTTTTAGACACGAAGGTTGGTTTGTCAAGGATTTTGGACACCCCTTGACCCAGACCATCCATGTGAACAATCTTGAATGGGATTTTTTCCAAGTACGGACCTGCAGTTAAAAAGCATTCCCTTCTTCTAGCGAAGAGTCTAAAATAATTTTCAGTATTAAATTAACTTTTAGATAAACAATTTAATTAACACAATACCATGAGATTTGTCTCTCACAGATTGCCCTTTTTATTAGAAATGCTGTTCAATGGGCCATTTATTATTTTATTTGCCTTGCAATTAACGGGACGAGTCCCGGTTTTTATTCCTGCTGCCGTGTTGGAGCAAGTGATTTCAGTTGGGGCCTATATCGTTCCTTTTGTTCTTTGTTTGGTGGTGGGTTTTTGCTTTTGGACTTCAAAAGATCTCGAAGATTTTATCCGACGTCACATTTTTTCTTTGGTTATTCTTCTTCCGCTTTTTATAACTTTTGGAGATAAAGAATTCGCTTTTTGGCTCTCCTCGGCGCATTTCCTCTCCACCATTCTGTCGTTATACGAACAACCCGAACTCGGAGAATATAGTGAGAAGCCGAAGTGGTGGCGTAGTGGCAAGCCCGTCTTACCTTCATTCCGCTTGAGTCCTGCCCAAATTGTCTTGCTTTCCTTCGCGGGGATTATTCTCCTCGGAACATTTTTATTGGCGCTTCCAGTCTCAGCACCAGATAATCAGCGCATCTCTGTGGTAGATGCTTTGTTTATGACTACTTCGGCAACCTGTGTCACCGGTCTGGCCACAATTTCGGTGAAAAACAATTTGAGTTTGTTTGGCCAGATGATTCTTCTGGCCTTGATCCAGGTCGGGGGATTAGGGTTCATGACTCTTGCCTCCTCTCTAACTATTTTAATGGGGCGAAGCACGCGGATGAGTGAGCGTTTGCTCATGCAAGATCTTTTAGAAGTGAATGGAATGGATGAACTCTACCAAATGATTGTGGATATCATGCGCTATACTTTTTTTATCGAACTTTGGGGGGCCATTGTTTTGGCCTTGGGATTCAGCTA
>CAYHRT010000250.1:1674-5534 GCA_964359085.1 uncultured Bdellovibrio sp.
GGATTTTTGATTTTTGCGGGCATGCTTTTTATTTTCTTCGGTGAGTTTTTAAATGCGCTCGATAGCTATACCCTTTTTGAAAAAATACAGATTGCTTTTTTTCAATCAGTCACCTTGCGAACGGCTGGCTTTAATACCATCTCCCTTACTTCGCTTCATCCCTTTACGGCCTATGGCATGATGCTCTTTATGTTTATTGGCGGAAGTCCAGGTTCAACCGCGGGTGGGATCAAAACGACAACTTTCGCCATTTTAATTCAGTCAATCAAATCGACTTTAAAAGGTCAAAAAAGTGTAACGATTTTTGACCGTACTCTACCAACGCCAACTGTAGTGAAGGCCATTGGACTAACTTTTATCTCCATTGTGATCGTTTGTTTCTTCGTGCTGATTATGATGAGAATAGAACCCAATCAGAATCTTCTGACTTTGATGTTCGAGGTAGTCAGCGCTTTTGGAACGGTGGGCTTGAGTTTGGGGGCCACAACGCAGTTAAGCGTGGCCGGGAAGATAGCGATTTCACTCTTGATGTATATCGGGCGTGTTGGTCCATTGACGATGGCCCTTGCCGTGGGAGAGAGTGCAGCCGGTCGGGGTAAGCTTGAATATCCAGATGGACGCGTACTTATTGGATAATTGGATAGAGGTGGACTATGTTAGCAGCGGTAATCGGATTAGGAACTTTTGGTGCAAAAACTGCCACCAGTCTTCACGAGAAAGGGGCAGAAGTTATTGCCATCGACATTAGTGAAGAGCTGGTAGAAAAAATTAAAGATCGAGTCACCCACGCTGTGGCCCTTGATGTGACAGATGAAAGGTCTCTACGCGCCATTAATATTAGCGATGTGGACACGGCAGTTGTGGCGATCGGCGATAACATTCAAACATCTATCTTGGCCGTGGCGATGTTGCGCAAGCTTGGCGTTGGTCGGGTTATTGCTCGTGCCACCGGGCATTTGCATGAACACGTACTGAAAGAAATTGGGGCCTCAGATATTATCAAGGTTGAAGAGGATATGGGGGAAATCATTGCTTCCCAAATTATTGCTCCCCACGTGTTGCAACGTTATAACTTTGCGGCCGGTTATTCATTGGTAGAAATCAAGCTTGGGCGTCGTTTTGAAGGCAAGACATTAGTAGAGAGTAAGGTGCGCCAAAGTTATGGTCTCAATATCGTGGCCTTGCAAAAGCGCATTCCGTTTATCACGGAAGATGGACGACCTTCCTATCGCATAGAAATTAATGATAGTCCCATGCCTATGGATGTCATTGAGTCAGATGATGTAGTGGTGTTAATAGGGGCCGAAAAAAATTTCAATCGTTTGTTTGAAGATTTGGCAGATCATTAGGCACCGAAAAAAGGAGACTTGGCGTGAATCTTAGTCTGCGTGGGCGAGTAGTTTTAAGTTTTATCGTGGCCAACATCGTAGTTCTCATCTTGTCCGGAACGGTGTTTCATTTTCTCAATTCTTTAAATAAAGGAATTGAGGTCATTACTGTTAGTTCTAATCGCGCCACGCTGTTAACCGATGAAATCAGAATATCTGCCGTAACCATTTTGAAAAAGCAGAGAGAAATTCTTTCGGCCGGGCCCAGCCCAGAGCGTGTGAACAAAATAGTGACTTTGTGTGAAAGTTTTATTTCGCAACTTCATTCATTGGAGGCACTTTACCATGACACTGAAGTTCAGAGGATTGTGGCCCAGATGGTCTCCTATGTAGACTCTCTTAAGTTGGTTCTCAATAAGGCGGCATTTTATGGCCGAGACAATGTGGGAATGTCTTCGATTGCCGATTTGGCAGATAAAATTTTAGATTCATTTTCTGAATTACAAGAAGCGCAACTAGGCAAGGCCATTGAACGCGACAAGAGCATCAAAAAAATTATTAACGAAACTAAGCGCAATATGATGATCACATTGATTATAGGTTTTTTAGGTACCATCGTTCTTGGGCTGGTGGTGCCGTCTAAGATTGCTCTGCCTTTTAAAAAAATCAAAGACGCCATTCGCGAACTGCAAGACTGCAATTTTGATGTGAGTATCTATTACAATCAGGCAGATGAAATTGGTGAATTGGCACGTGAAATGAATAAAATGATCAGGGCATTTAAAACCTTTGATGACCTGAGGGCGGATCGCGTGGCAGTTGAGCTGCGTAAATTTGATTCCCTGGCCAATTTAGTAAAAAAACCAATTTTGATTGCCGATGCTGCGGGTAAGTTGATGTATATGAATAATTGGCTCTATTCTCTCTTAAAAGTGCAGTCTGAGGATGTGATTGGTAAGTTAATGCAGGAAACCGTCATTCCGGCCTCCATTATTGAAACTTATGATTTGGCGATTAAACGGCGTTCAAAAATTGAGAACGCTGAAATCACCATTAAATCGAGACCGATCGAAGAAATCATTGAAGTGGCAGAGGGCGATGTGTCAAAAGGGGCTGAGGTTCCGGATGAAGAGGTGATCTACAAAGGCTTTGCCAACGTAATTCCCATCCGTGGAAAAGAAAGTTCCCTTGATTATTACCTTATGGTAGTGTCCACGGAAGCTTTTATCTAACCACCAAGAATAATGATCAAGAAGATCTCAAAATAGCACCATGGATCAAGCGCAAATTCGGAATTTTTCTATAATTGCCCATATAGACCATGGTAAATCGACTCTGGCCGATCGTATTTTAGAGATGACCAATTCTGTGGCCAAACGAGAAATGCAGGATCGGCTTCTCGATAATATGGATTTAGAGCGCGAGCGTGGCATTACAATCAAGGCCCAGACAGTGCGGCTTATGTATAAGGCACTCGATGGGATAACCTATCAGTTTAATCTTATCGATACCCCAGGGCATGTCGATTTTGCTTATGAGGTGAGTCGTTCTCTGGCCTCTTGTGACGGTGCTTTATTGGTTGTCGATGCCTCACAAGGAGTTGAGGCCCAGACTTTGGCCAATGTATATATGGCCCTGGAAAATAATTTAGAAGTTGTTCCGGTGATTAATAAGATTGATCTTCCTCATGCAGATGTGGAAAAAGCACGCAAAGAAATTGAAGAGATTATTGGGCTTGATGCTCATGATGCTTGTTTGGTTTCGGCCAAATCTGGACTCGGAGTAGATCATCTCCTCGAAGCTATTGTAAAAAAAATTCCTCCTCCCAAGGGCCGAAATCATAATCCGTTGCAGGCCTTGATTTTTGATTCATGGTTCGATGCCTATCAAGGCGTGGTGATTTTAGTCCGTATAGTCGAAGGATACGTGAAGCAAAAAGATTTAATTTACCTAAAGCACTCTAGTCATCAGTTTGAAGTGATTAAATTGGGTGTAAATTCGCCTTTTTTCACTGAGATTGATGAATTGCATGCTGGTGAAGTCGGGATGCTGATTTGTGGGATTAAAAATCTACGGGATGTAAAAATTGGTGACACTGTTGTTCACGCTTCTCAAGCTCAAACTCCTAATTTACCGGGCTATAAAGAAGTCAAGCCGATGGTCTTTTGTGGAATTTTTCCGGTTGAATCTACTGACTATGAGAATTTAAAACACTCGTTGGAGAAGTTGGCCTTGAATGATTCTTCCTTCACTTATGAACCAGAAACGTCTACTGCACTAGGTTTTGGGTATAGCTGTGGATTTTTGGGCCTCTTGCATATGAACATCATCCAAGAAAGGCTCGAACGGCACTATGGTTTGAATCTTATCTGCACAGCGCCTTCATGTAATTACCAGGTGCTTATGAATAATGGCAAGGAAGTCATGATTCACAATCCTGCGGATATGCCCGACCCCGGTAGTTTTCAGGAGATCCAGGAGCCCATTGTGGCAGTCTCCATTCATGTGCCTAACGAGTTTGTAGGCAAAATT
>CAYHRT010000251.1:0-5525 GCA_964359085.1 uncultured Bdellovibrio sp.
AATAGAGCGAATCATTTATATAGAAACTACGAAGTAAGGCACTTTGTTAAGTCATCCTAGCTTAAGATAAACCTGGCCCAAATTATATGAGTGGTAACCATGGCGGCCCTGTCAGATGAAAAAGCAACACCAGATCGACCTTGCTTTGCTTGCCTCTATCACCAGAGTAGTCCAGACTCTGCCATTCCCCACCTATTCTTTGATCGTATACCACCGAGTTCCATTTTTTTTCGACATCCGAGTAAAACGAAACCCCACTGGTGTAAGCGCGATGCGCCTGCCACTGGGCCACCGATAAGGCTTCGGGAGCCGTGACCCAGGCCGTAGCATTCATATAATCTGTGCTCCTCAACATTGGTCGAAGAGATAAAAAGAGTGGCGTTCCTTCTTTCTTTAAGCGTAAATCATCTCCAATTTTGAAATCAATTTCAAATTCTCTTGCCCCCCAGAAAAAATTTCGCTCATAAGTGAGATAGAGGTGTGTGAGATCAGCGGATTTATCTCCACTGTGTATTCTTTCAAGTACCCCTCCAAATTTTTTGCTCCCTCCCAATCCCTTACTAACCACTCCCCTTTCTTCTATCAGGTCACCATCTAACACTTGCTGCCACCGGGCCTGCATGCCAACATGCATTCCCCATTGGGCGCGACTTTCTTGATAACGAATCCTGTAATCACGGCGCAACTGCTCCACGGATTGCATCTTCGCCAGAAGCAATAATTCCTCTTTCGCCTCCGCGAACTCATTATTGTCCAACAAGAAATAAAAATACTCTTGTCTGAGTTCAAACTTCTGATCATTGTGTGCTTGCTCAAAAAATTTCTGATAATACTCTCGCGCCATATTGAAATCACTTTGACGTGCGTGACAATGGGCCAGGATTAAATAAAAGGCCTGAACATTACTTTTTTGCAATTCAGGACGTTTACAGAAATTATGATACCGCGCCTCTTGGTGGGAATGAAAAAGCGCCTCTTCTTGCATGATAACAATATAGGGTTCACGTTCTTCAAACGGAATTAAATCTATGCTCTCCACCACCTTGCTAAATTCTGCGCGCTGAAAATAAATTTCGGCCGACAAAACAAAGACTTCTCGATCGGGAATAGCGGTCTGAATCAAATCATAGGCCTTGGCGTAATCTCCTCTTTGAAGATAGAGTCGCACTGCACGCTTAAGCGCCTCTTGTCGGCTAGCATGATTGTTGGAATTGAGATTTAGAAGTCTAAGGGTATGGGCCAAGGCCTGATCATTTTCGCCTAATTCTTCATGCAAGCGACTGATATTGGCTTCGGCGTTTTCAGTATCAAGAGTCTCAATCCTCTTTGGCGAAGATTTCTTTTTAAAAGTTAGCTGCTTGATCGGTGAATTTTGGGCATAGAGTTCACTCCACTGAACGGTGAAAGTATTCTTGGTCTTTCTGATACTTTTTGGCGCACGTTTTAAAATCTTATACCAAAGATTGAGCGCCTTGCGCTTTTCTCCCAGTTCCTCATAGATTTGCGCCAATTCTTTGGCAACGATGAGATCATTGGGATATTTCTGCATGAGCGCTTCGTAGACTCTGGTGGCATCGCTCTTATATCCCATATTATAGTAAAACCTGGCGACACTATGACGATGGACTTGGGCCTTTTCTAAGAGCGGTAAGATGGCATGCCCCCTTTCATATTCTTTCAACTGATAAAGCACTTCGACGTGAGTAAAGGCATATTCAAGATTATCGGGATATCTCGTTCGAATGACTTCATAGAGCTGGTCCATTCGTAGATACTCATGTTGGGCAAAAAAAATGGATAAGATACGTTCAAGGTAGACTCGATGCTTGGGTAAAATCTTTTGGGTCCTTAACTTTTCTAAAAATCTTTCCCATGACATTTCCGCATCAGCAATAATCCGGGAATACTGCACGATGGCCTTTTCCCACTCACCTTCCAGTTCTAGTGACTCGCCATAATAACCACGCTTATCATTATCGAAGTTTTGTTGTTGCAGGAGATGTTCGAGTGCCACACGCGCCTTTTTTACCTTCCCGTGTCCCAAAAAAAAATTAATAGAGATATTGAGGATTTCATTGTTTTTGGAATCAAGCAAACGTTGATAAATAGCTTCGGCTTCATCCATCTTGTGTATCCACCGCAGACCTTCGGCCACTTCTAGCAGTAGGGCCTCACGTTTTGCGACAGAAAGCA
The DNA here is from genome assembly GCA_964359085.1 of uncultured Bdellovibrio sp. Taxonomy (GTDB): domain Bacteria; phylum Bdellovibrionota; class Bacteriovoracia; order Bacteriovoracales; family Bacteriovoracaceae; genus GWA2-49-15. The sequence goes on from CAYHRT010000251.1 coordinate 2,194, forward strand.
GCTCGGCACGATTCCTCATAGTAATTAAACGTTTGTAGGCTTGGTTGGACCAGGCATAGAGAGTTTCTAAGTCTTCACGAAAATTCAGATTCTTTGGACGAAGCTTAACCAACTTCTCTTGAATTTGGATAGGGGCCACAAGATCACCACGCAGAAGATAATACTGTTTAAGTTTTTTTAAGGCCTCCAGATTGGAATGATCACGGCCATTGGCCTTGGTCAAATATGTTAAAGACTCATCATATTGAAAACTTTCAAAGAGCGCTTTGCCCATGGTCAAATTACTGGGTAATCCCGCAATCAGGAGTGCCAAAGAACAAACAATGAAGATAAGAATATAAACCGGACGGTATAGCACCATGCCTAATTATTATAGCACTAAGAACACTCAGGAACTCATGGTGGCGAAATTATTTTTGCTTTGAGAATTTGTCCAAATTCTCCTTGGAGTTGAGGGACTGACTGGCCATTGATCTGGGTATGAATTAAGGCCTTAGGTTTTCCGACACACCATTCCACGTAGGGGACTGAACTAGGAATTTTAGTTAATACCAGTTTTGTTTCAGGTCCTGGGCCGGTGATCAGATAAAGTGAACCATTGAGTATTCGATGGCCGATGATATTCTTCGACTTTGCGTAGTCGGGAAAAACATTAGCTTGATCGAGGCGAAAATTTTGAAAGCTGCCCTGCTTTGATATTTCAAAGGTGTCTGTCCCACTTTGAGTAATGGTCACATTGTCAAAATCCCGCACTAAGTGAATATAGGTTTCAATTAGCACAGGATTTAAATCGCTCTTCAAGGCATACTGATAGACCTCGTCGAGTGCCTTGAGTGACAGGTCATGCTCCCCTGAATAAAAATGATAATAAATATTGACCGGCTTGAGACGTCTGGGGGCTTCTGTGCGCTGAAAAGTTTCAATCACCCGCTTGTACCCATCATAGGGGCCACGCCAAGAATTAGTATAAACATTTTCGTTACTATTAGCGGCGTACACTTGAGTGTAAGGGCCAACTTTACGATAGAGTGGCGCCACGTGGGAGACAGAATCAAAGACTTGATCAAAACGCGAATCACCACCATTCACATTTAAAATACCTTTTTTTTCTAATAACGCCATGGCTTCCAGAGGAGGCCGGCAAGACCCACTCCAAAAAAATAAGGAAGGCATCTTTCCGTGCAAAAATTTTTCTCCCAAGAATGCCAGAGCTTGCACTGTTTCTCTCTCATAGAGCAGTTGTTTATCTTTAGGTTGATAGGCCAGAATTGGGCCTTGATGTTTTCTATCCTTCTTTTTATCCAAGGTGGTGTTCAAATAATTTTCCTTCTCAAACTCGGGAGGATTTTTGGCCCAACTCAAGGGATGGAAGAATGTATGGGAGGCCGGGACTACGTAGGGAATATCAAACAGATCCTGGGCGGCATGTTCGGCGGTTACGCTGCCAAGATAATTTCTGTCAATTTCGGCCGCAATCAAGGAAGCAGTGGTAGGAATTTTATATTTTTTTATAATCTTCTCAACAATTACCTGGCCGCTGAGAGACTTACGATCTGTGTAGGAGACATTGATAAAACCATCACCATCGATATGAACAAACAGAAGACGCTTCCCGCATAAGGTCGTAGGGTCAGGGATGGGAAAGGGCCTAGGTAATACTTTTTTAACTACGCTAAAAGGATCAATCTTCCATTGCGTTTGCCCGGAATATAAATTTTCTTCCAATGCCTGACCGTTCAAAACTATCGCCCCACGAGCACTCACCGCCACGGCCGGAAATTGTTTTTTGTTGCGAAGTTCTGTACGCCGTTCTTCAAAAGATAGCCATATCTCAATAGGTGCCAAAACTGTGAGTAAGGGCATTGGATAGGGCCGCACTTCTCCCTTCCATTCATAGGCACTCAAGGGCGAATGACTTGCACTCTCCAAGAGGATTGGATTCTCGATAAAGGTTCCATCATAGTTAAGGCCCAAAGGGTTCAAGGCCAAGTTAATAGTGGAAGGTGGAACGACAAGACCTTTTTGGTCAAAGAGAAAACCTAAATAATTAAAGGCCATCCATTTCACACCCTTTTTTTGAGCGCGATTCAAAAAAAGTGCGTATTGTTGTGGCCCGACCATGCTGTCATCTTGAAACCACGTCACAATAAAAGCGGCCTGATCGAGAGTCTCATCTCGCAAAAGTTCTGTTGGCACACCATGGGCCACATCATAGTAACGTAAATAGTAACCAGAGTAATTGAACACCATCTCAAGTTTGCGATGGATATTTGAGAGGGTGTATTCAGGAATGAGATGTTCACTACTGTCGTAGAGAGCAAGACCTAAACGCTTGAGGGGACCGAATCGGGACGATTCTTGGGCCGGTGCCTCTGACATGAAACAGAGGCATGACAGAAGGAAGATGATTCTACTCACCCACCAGCTCCCATTTCGGGCCAGGTCCGATAAAGACAGAAGGAATCTCCCACTTCTGCGAAAGTTCAGATGATAATTCAAGTTTGGTTGCAAGCAAGGCAATACTCTCACTATTTCTATATTTTAATCTCGAACCATATAAATTATCTCCCACAATGGGCATATTGTGTTTCATCATTTCAAAACGTAACTGGTGGGGGCGACCAGTCTTTGGACTTAACTCGGCCAGATTCAAAATACCCCTTGTAGTTTCCCTCCGCTCAAGCAATTTGGCGAGAGTATAAGATTCTTTTCCATGGGGTGCCTCAAAGGTACGTTTTTTTCCACGAACTAATTTTGAACACCACATCTCTTCTTTGCCTAGATTCAAACCATACAAGGTGGTTTTGGACTCAGTTATCCCAATGGCCTGATAAGTCTTTTTGATGGAATGGTTTTCAAAGGCCTGACAAAATTCGCGGTGGGCGTTTGAGTCTAGAGCATAAATCATGGGCCCGGCCACTTCAAAATCTAAACGATGAATAGGATAGATCTTGGTATGCAAATGCTCCTCTAGCTCCCGGCCTAGTACCCGACGTGGATCATTATGATCTCGGGCGGGAACACTCAGAGTACAGGCGGGTTTTTGCACCACCACTAGTTTAGAATTTTGAAAAAGAATTTCAGGTGCAAACATCAGATATTGTCCAGCTTAAATCGTACACTAAAATCCCGGACCCCGGCCCCCGCCCCCTCTAAACTTTTGGCGGCCCGAGCGGCTTCGGCATCAAGACGCTTAAAACCACTACTCTTCAAAATAATCACCTCTTCAACCAACCCAGCTTGGTTTACCGCCACACGCAAATCTACCACTCCCTCTTCACCTCTCTGCCGCGAAATTTCTGGATACAAAATTGGTAACTGTAGGACCTCTT
>CAYHRT010000252.1:0-5412 GCA_964359085.1 uncultured Bdellovibrio sp.
ACTGGCTGCCATACGATAGGAATCGACTGGCTGCATTAGGCCAGGATCGGACAGCCTATCTGGGGGATGTGGTAGAAGTCTATATTGATCCAGTGGTCAGGCGACTCTCCGTAATACTTTTTACTAACGGGCCTTTGGGGATGGGCGAAAGGTACTTCATCAATGTTGATGATATTGAATCTTTAGGGGAAGATGTTTTAGTTGTTAAAGATAAAAAGTGTGTGACGAAGTTATCAGAATCGACTTCGCTTACCGGAACCAGCATCGAGTCTTTCAAGGGAATTAAAGTAACGACACTCTTGGGTAAAAATCTCGGAATTATTGAAGACATTCAAATTCGAGCATCAAATTTGAGAATAGGTGAGATCATCTTCGCTGACGGTAAAAGACTTGTGGTGGATGCCTCGGAAATCACTATGGGAGAAGATGTGGTACTCGTTCCTGAAGATTACACTTCAAAAGTTGTCATCAAGATCGAGCAATACGATGGTTTATTTGGTCGGCTCATGAGTAAAGAAAAAGAGTTGGTGCAAACAATTACAGACAGATCACGAAATGTAGGCAAATGGGTAAGCAGAAATGTCTATTAAGCGTTTGAGATCAAGGCCGGGAATTGGTTTTTAATTTCTCAACATCATCGCGTTCTTTTAATTTTTGATCAACGATTGAATTGATAAAGGCTGACAACATCTGAATGTCGGCATTTGGCACAGAAGGAAGCGGGGAAGTTGTGGTCATCTGCATGGCATGCTGAATATATTTATCAATACGATAGATCTTTAACCATCTTTTCTCACGTAGAGAGATAAATGTCATGCTCCCACCGCAGATAACCATGACAAAACCAGTTAAAATAACCGAATCCATCACATGCAGACCATTTCTTTGGTATAGATTGACTATCTGAACAATGCTTACAAAAATTCCAAGGATGAGGATCAAAAAAGAGAAAGTTGATAACATAAGATTTAAGGCAACTATCCGCACCAACTTAATAATCTCAAGCATCAGTACCAGCAGCTTAATTTCAATTAGCCGCTTACCTTGAGAATAGATGCTAATAAAGTGAATACCTAGAATCTTCTCAATCAGTTCCAAAACGCTACCTTCTTATTTTGTTGGCAAAGATGTAACCCGTAAGGGTTGAGAGCACAACGGCAATTCCCACAAATAACCAAGGATTTTTATGGGCATTCTGATCAATTTTGAGGGCCGTCTCTTTAGTTGCGGCCACTACCTTTTCTTTTGTTTGATTGAGAGACTCGGCCGTCGACTGCTGGATCCCGGTTATCAGATCACTCATCTTGGGAGTTTCAGTACGTAAGAGATGTTTAAATTTGAGGAAGTCATGCTCTATCATTGCGCGTATCTCATCGGCCCTCGTATCTGATGCCTCATTAAGGATCTTTAGTGCATGATTAAGTGACTCCGTCTTGCCACTGGATGGTATTGTTTGCATCTGCTCCATTTTCTCTCCTTTTTTATTCTATTTTAAAAATAGCAGTCTATTTTAAGCCATGAACTATTGTGAATGAGGAAGATCACGGGTGATAGTGATCCTTAATCTACGTTATAAGATATCATTGCTAACAGAATTCCTCTTTAATGTTCGAGATTCTTTTATTAAAGAAATTGCTTCTTCATCAGTAACTTGAGGGAAGGAAATATAATGTCGCCCTACCGCGATAAAAGGAGAAGGCATATCTAAAACTAGAAATTCATCAACTAATCCTTTTAACCATTCCCAGGCATCCTCAGCGCAAACTGGCACAGCGATCACCACCTTCAGAGTTTTATGGCGTTGTAAATACTTTAAGGCCGCCTTAAATGTTGCGCCGGTAGCAATTCCATCATCAACAAGAATAATGCTTTTGTTGTTCAATCCGAGGTGTGATCTGTTTTCCCTTAACTTTTTGGCCTGGAGTATGGCCAATTCTTTGGCCTTAGCACAAAGCTTGCTTTCCTCATCTTTTCCCAATTCATAATAACTTGAGATACTTTCATTTAAATAAATATCACCACCTTCCGTCACCGCACCTATGGCCAGCTCTTCATCAAAGGGTGCACCAATTTTCTTGACAGCGACAATGTCCATGGGAATATTAAACATTTTCGAAATTTCAAACGCCACAGGTATGCCGCCTCTTGGCAGCGCAATAATAAGAGGGTTTTGTAGCGCCTCGAATTTTTTTTTAAATTCTTGCGCTAAAGCTTGTCCGGCATGGCTTCTATCTTGAAACATAATCTACCCCTACGCTTCATGCGGGCGATGGAAGTAATCGACAAACTGTTCTTTTTTTTCAAAGTTAAGCTCTTTTGGAATTTCATTCCAGAGCATTGCTTTGGTCTGTTTGCTTAAAAGACTTCTTAGAACACCTAAAAAATGCGGAGCCGCGACGAGCATTAATTTATCAAAGTTACCATTCAAACGTCCCTTTTCTAAGAATTCCACTAATTCTCGGGCGAAGGTCTTTTGTACGAGTTCATGCGGACTGGCCTTAGGGCGTAATCCTTTAGTTCTGGGATAATTTTTATTGTGAACTCTACCTATGTTAAAATCTCTTAACTCCCTATTATGCTGTCTCCCCTCTCCATTCACAAACTCATGAATTGGAGTGAGTTCATCCAGGGAACTATTTGGAGATTCATAGATCTGGGCATGACCAGAATTGCCAACTAATACCCAGACTCTATCTTTCTCATTGACCATAATTACCTCCTCGCAACGAGATTGATTATGACTGAATTCTTTCATGTCATAAAAGACCAGGGTGTTCCACGATGATAATAGAAATCATTGTGGATAATTATTTAAAACTACTTTAGTCATCCGATACCGTGACAACTCTTAAATTGCTTAAACTTGTTTTTCGCGTAAATTAATTCTAATTCAGACGCAATTTGATGGAGTAAAGTTATGCCAGATATTAAAGACAAATTGCCCATATTCAGTTGGGAAAATCTTGCCACCACAAATATCGAGCTTGCAAAGAAATTTTATCAGGGACTATTTGGTTGGGATGTCACCGACATTCCTACAGGGACTTATGGAACTCACTCTTTTTTTTCACTTCACGGAACAGAAGTCTGTTCCGTTTCTGAAATTAAGGAAAAACAACGCAAATCTTTTGCTTCTCAATGGGTACCGTATATCTCAATTGAAAACATTGAAGAACTTATTGGCAGAATACAGAATTCTGGTGGTGCCGTGCTTGATGCAATTTCACCAATTGCAGATGCTGGACAAACAACCATCATTAAAGATCCCACCAACGCAATATTTGCCGTTTGGCATCCTAGCAAAAATGCTAGGCTTCGCAGGAATGAGGTTCCAGGAATGCCATGCTTCCATGAACTTATGACCACCAACCTCGATATGGCCGGGATGTTTTACGTAAAAATATTTAACTGGAGTCCGCGAGCAGAGAATTTCGGAGACATTACTTATATCATGTTTGATGCCGAGAATTTAAATGTAGGGAGCATGATGGGTGTTCCGAATCAGAATTTCCAACCCAGATGGATTACCTATTGGTGTGTCCAAGACTGCGATAGGAGCTTGAGAAAGGCCCTTTCGCTAGGAGGAAAAATCTCCAAGACAGTTGAGATCATCAAACGCAAGGGGCGTTATGCAATTCTTGCAGATCCTCTTGGTGCCATATTTGGAATCATGGAACCGGTCAATTAATTAATGTTACTTAATAAAGAAATCAATGACACAAAATTATAAAAATTCCAATTATAGAAATTTCAAAGAAAAAGAAAGGGAAAAAGACAAAGATTCCAAAAACAGAAATCTGAGAGATATAAAAACAAAAAAAGAAGCTCCTGTTCCCATGAAGCATTTAGGCGGGAATTTTATAATAATCTTTGTGGTTGTTACGGCCATTTTTTATCTTTATGAATATTTCAGTGTGCGCAAAAATATTGAAAATCTACCCTATAGTAAATTCGTGGCCTTAGTACAGGAAGGAAAGGTTAAGGAAGTGATTCTTGCCGAATCAAAAATTTCCGGTGAATTTAAGGATTCAGGAGGCGAAAAAGGTCATTATTTTTTCACTGTACCGGTAAAAGATGATCATCTTATTGAACTCTTAAAAACTAAGGGAGTCATTTTTCAAGGAGAAGTGGCCAGTTCCTTTTGGGGGAACTTACTATCCTGGATCTTTTTGGTCTATATCTTATCGCTTCTTTGGTCATTGTTTTCGCGCAAAATGCCTTCTGGGATGCAAGGTATTTTCTCGCTAACTAAATCTAAGGCAAAGGTCTTTGTTGAAAAAGATATTAAAACAACTTTCAATGATGTTGCCGGGATTGAGGATGCCAAGGATGAACTGAAAGAAATTGTTCAATTTTTAAGCAATCCCAAGCAGTTTACCAGACTGGGTGGCCGTGCTCCAAAAGGTGTGCTCTTGGTGGGCCCTCCTGGAACAGGAAAAACGCTGCTCGCGCGCGCCTTGGCCGGTGAAGCTAAAGTTCTGTTTTTTTCTATTAATGGTTCTGAATTTGTAGAAATGTATGTAGGACTTGGTGCCGCTCGTGTGCGTGATCTGTTTGAGCAAGCTCGCAAGGCTGCCCCTTGTATTCTCTTTATTGATGAAATTGATGCTCTTGGAAAGTCTCGCATGGGACACATCGGTTTGGGTGCCAATGACGAGAAGGAGCAAACACTTAACCAGCTTTTGGCCGAGATGGATGGCTTTGATGCTTCAACCGGAGTGATCATCTTGGCCGCCACTAATCGTCCTGAAGTGCTCGATCCGGCGTTGATAAGATCTGGACGCTTTGATCGCCAAATCTTATTGCACAATCCTGACCAAATTGGGCGCGAACAAATTTTGAAAGTTCACATCCAAAAAATTAAAGTTGCGCCTAACCTTGATGTCCAAAAAGTAGCATCGATTACCTCAGGTTTTTCGGGTGCTGATCTAGCAAATCTCGTCAATGAAGCGGCAATTGTGGCAACACGAAGAGAAAGTAAAGAGGTTGAAGAATCTGATTTCTCGCTCGCCATGGAACGCATTGTCGCTGGCCCAGAACAAAAAAAGAAATACATGAATGCGGAAGATAAAAAACGCATAGCTTACCATGAACTAGGTCATGCTACTGTAGCACTAAGCTTAAAAACTCAAGAGAAAATTCATAAAGTAAGCATTATCCCGAGAGGCATGGGGGCGCTCGGTTACACTATTCAACGGCCCATTGAAGATCGGTACTTAACTGTTCAGGAGGATATATTAAAGAAAATTAGTGTCCTCTTGGGAGGAAGGGCCTCGGAAAAAATGTTTTTCAACACCATTTCAACTGGTGCTGCGGATGATCTCGCGAAAGCTACGAATACCGCGCGTGCCATGGTGACGCAATTTGGCATGAGTGAAAAGGTTGGATTGGCCATTTATGATGAACAACCTT
>CAYHRT010000253.1:0-5403 GCA_964359085.1 uncultured Bdellovibrio sp.
TAGGGTTAACGAAAAGGACCTGGCACCTAAAGGCTAAATTTCTGATGCAAAAAATCAACGAAACTTGCAATGGTCATTTCCCCATCTTTCCCTATCACCTTCATTTCCTCTTGGTCTTTAATCTGAAAAGAATGCATGTCGGCCACAAAATATTGGGAGTTCATCGAGCAAACGCCGCCGAAAGAAAATGAGGTTAATCCATAATATGAGCAAATTAACGAGTGCCAAGTTTTCTCTGTAATTACGCCTTTGCTCTGAATAATCTGATTAATGAGAAAAGTATGATCGCTTACAAACCCATACTCATATTTATTTGTGGTATTGTAGGACGCATGCATCTCGCGAATTTCATTTAGCTGTAACGTCAAGTCTCCCCTATCACAGTACACAATTCGTATCGTAGTATTTTCAATACCATCAAACAGAGCACGGAAAAAAGAGGCATGTTTGCTTAGAAAAGATAATTCATTCAGTACTAGTAACACATAATCTGGAAGAAATTCCTCTTTGAGGAAAACCTCATCCGGCTTCAGCGATCTTTTTCCAGAGGCCATGACCTTCATGTCATGGAATGGCTTCTTTAGATATTGCTCAACCAATCCAACCGCAGCGACATCATAAAAATCATATCTCGAAACATTTCCCCCGCGTAGATATTTCGATGCTCCCTGCTTTAAGCCCATCCGCACCGGACTCTTCAAATTATATCCCGTAAACGTTGAGGTCATGGACGACTCAAAATCCAGAAAACAATCTACATTGGCCAGCGGTTTTAAATTTGCGGCGAAACGATGAGCATCAAAAATATTGCCATATTTCCCAGGAAGCAATACTTGCTTAACTTCGAAAGCAAGATACTTAACGGCATCTTGAGTATGCTCAAAAAGTGCTAAGTAGATTTCATCATCCGTCGATTCTTTTTTTAGGGCGTGTAAGGCCGGAAAACTCAAAATGAGTTGCTCCATGCTTGAAGAACCATGAACTAGAACTTTTTTCATAGTTTTTTAGTATTTAGCTCGATTTGCAGGCAAGAAAAGAAAATGACTGCAATGGGATAAATCATAATATTAAGCAAGGGAATTGCCAAAGCTAGGAAGAAAACAGCTCCCGACAAAAAATATACTAAAGTATTTCCTTTTATTTCTTTGACGATTTCCTTCCAACCTAACTCTTGCACACTCCAAGGATAATCTAAGAAATTTATAGAGACCAAGAATGCCGACAGTACAAAACTTATCGGGGCCCCGAAAGGAATAAATGCAATAATCATTGCGCCCAAACTAAGAGTGACAATAAGCGTGACTTTCTTTAACTCACTCCAAACTAAAGAGAAAAATCCCGGTTTTTGCTTTTGGCCACTCCCGCCCCCTATTAACGTGATAACTCTCCCGCTCAACCAACTGTTAAAGGGAGCGGCAAGAATAGATACTGACAGAACAAAAGTCCAACCTACAATGAAATAGGAGCACACAACCAAAAGGGCCATAACGACATAATAAACAGTGGCATTGAGTTTCCCACTGCCCAAATATGTTTCCCCCTGGACTCGCAGGAAATTCAAAAAATCCATAAACAGAAGCTTGCCCATGTAAACATAAAGGAGCACCCCGATAACCAAAGGAATCATGGCCAATAAAAAGACCTTCCAATCACTGAACAAGATCTTAATGGAATCACGCAATAAGCGAGGAAATAATCTAAAAAACATTCCCATATGACAGCTCCTTTTTATGCATGCTATTCTAGCATCTTGTGAAAAAAAGCAAAAAAGAATTAGTTCCTAGCTATATCCGACACCTTGAAATCTATCAAGCTGGTAAACCCATAGAAGAGCTTGCGCGGGAAAAGAATTTAACTCGCATCTCCAAGCTCGCTTCAAATGAAAATCCTCTAGGACCATCACCTTTGGCACTAAAAGAAATTAATTCTGGTATCGCTCACCTTCACCGATATCCAGATATGCATGCTTACCAACTGAAAACTGAACTGTCTAAGCTCTTTCGGCTTAAAAAAGAGAATGTTATTCTTGGAAACGGCTCCGAAGGTATTATGGCCTGCATCGTCCGAGCGTTCTTGGCCCCTGATGAAGAGGTGCTAACATCCGAGGGAACTTTTATCGGTTTCATTGTCCTCGCAAAAAGTGTGGGCGCAAAACTCAAGACCGTTCCTCTTACTAAAGATTACAAATATGACATCCCACGCCTAGTTGAAAATATTACTGAAAAAACCAAAATTATCTATATTGCAAACCCTAATAATCCTACCGGAACCTATACCTCTAAAAATGAATTTGACTATTTCATGTCAAAAATTCCAGAACACGTTCTCGTCATTTTAGATGAGGCCTACTTTGAATTCGTTCATCCCCATGCCGATTATCCCGACTCGATGGATTATCGCTATGATAACGTCATTACTCTCAGAACTTTTTCCAAGGCCTATGGCCTGTCTGGTATTCGCATCGGCTATGGTTTTGCCCACGAAGACTTGATCACCAATATCGCCAAAGTCAAACTGCCTTTTGAACCAAATTCCCTGGCCCAGCTAGCGGCCCTTGGCGCCCTTCGTGATTCCCATCATCTCACAATTACCCTTCAAAATAATGTTGAACGTTACAAAGAAACTATTCACTTACTGACAAACATGGGTATTAGTTTTATTCCATCAGTGACTAATTTTATAACTTTCAATATGCAATCCCATGAAAATGCAAAACGCTTGTATGAACACCTCTTAAACTGCGGTGTAATTATCCGGCCTTTGGATAAAAATGAGATGCCAGAATTCCTGCGTGTTTCGCTAGGAACAAAAGAAGAAATGCAGCATTTTTCTGAAGCCCTTCAGATGCATCTTAAGAAACAGTAATTTCTTTGGCCAGCAATTCGAAAGTTTTTTCCTCTCTTATGGCAAAGCTAATGTTATTTTTGGCCTTGGCATTTGAATTATAGAATTTACTTATTTGTTCCACGTTCATGCCTGTACCCTTGGCCATCTCGGTGTATTTTCCTTCAATATCCTGATCCGTTACATTAATGTTAAATTTCTTGCCCAAGGTATCGAGAATAAGCGCACTGCGTACTTGAAATTCTGCTTTGGTGTGAAGATCGGCATGCCACTTGTGAAAATACTCTTCCATCATCTCATCGTTAAAACCTTGTGATTTCAGACTCCCACGCAGCTCTTCTTTTAAATGATCTTCTTGCTGATGCACAAGGGCCGAGGGTACATCGAATTGATTATCGGCAACAAACTTATCCAAAATTTCCTGATGCAGCTTTTGCAAGCTTTGCTTTTCCTTTTGCATGCTTAAGGATGCTCTATTTTTAGTTAAAAAATCTTCAGCCGATTCAAAGCCAAACTCTTTAACTAGTTCGTCTTTGAATTCGGGCAATTTCCTTTCTTTTATTTCTAACAACTCAACAAAAAACTTAACCTTCATTTCTTGCAAATCAGGCACTTGATATTCTTTTGGGAACTCTAAGTTCAACGTCCTTTTTTCACCTTTTTTCATTCCACAAAGACCTTCTTCAAATCCGGGAATAAAAGCACCTTTGCCAATCTCAAGAAGGTACTCCGTGGCCTTCATACTTTCCGGCCGCTCGCCATTTTCTTTCTCTCCCTCAAAATTAATAACGGCAAAAAGTCCCTTATCGAGCTGTATGTTTGCATCCGCTACTTCAACCATCTCGGCCTTGGAAGCAAGAAAATTATTTTTCAATTCCTCGACATCTTCATCAGTCACTGTCACGGCATCTTTTTTAAAGGAATAGCTTGCGTAATCCTTCAAAGTCACTTCAGGAAAAATTTCTACCATGGCATCAAAGCTTACGCTCTTGCCCTTGTTATATTTCATATTCTCAAATGAGGGATAACCCACCACTCGCACAGCTTCTTTTTCCACAGCATCAAAAAATTGCGTTTGCACAAATTGATTAAGCGCCTCATGCTCCATTTGTGGCCCATACATTTGTTCCACCATCGCCAATGGGGCCTTACCGGCGCGAAAACCTTTCAAGCTCACAGTCTTCTGTTTTCGAATTACGGCATTTTTTATCTCTGTACTGAGATCGATCGTTTCAAAATTAAAAACGAATTTTTTGGTGCATCCATTTAACGTTTCAACAATGTACGACATAGTGCTTTTCCTCTCTGTGACGCTGGGCATTATTGTGAATTATTCGCAGAGCATAACTGGCCCCCGCAATATTGTCAACGCGCAAGGGGGCGATGACCCAATCTCCGATCTATTCGTATGTCAAAGATAGCCAACTTCAAACAGGTATAAACCCTGAGGAGAGGCGACTGGGGCCAAATGACGTTTTTCATGCTGAGCTGTTGCCTCTATGACCTGGGGAATGGTTAACAGCGAATTTCTAATACTTTCGAGAGTCAATTTTCCTCTTGCATACTCAAACACTGTCCCGGCCATTAAACGCACCATTTGTTTTAAAAATCCCGAGCCAGTCACTTTGAAGGCCATGACATCAGGCCAATTAGGCAGTCCTAATTCGGGTGGAATATGGGGATAAACTTGCAGATCAAACATTTCTCGGACGGTGTTTTTAATAGGAGTTCCAGTGCATTGATAACGTTTGAAATCATGGGACCCTTTAAAGAGTGCTAGCGCCTCAGGTACCTTTGCGAAATTAATATCGGTGTAGACAGATGAAACAAATTCAGTATTAAAGGCGGTAAGTTCTTTGCTTGTAAAAAGATAATAGTAAGTTTTCCACTTGGCATGAAATTGTGGATGAAAGCATTCATCACACAGTTCTATTTCTTTTACTCTAATATCGTCGGGCAAAACAGAATTAAGTCCTCTTTTAAGTCCTTCGGTTGGAATCTTAACGGTAAGACCTAAACGAGCGACCTGTCCAAGCGCATGGACACCAGCATCGGTGCGACCAGAACCCATTACATGAACTATGGGTGATTGGCCCAATTTTTGTAACATCTTCTCAAGAGTACCCTGGATTGTTGGAATCCCTGTTGTTTGGACTTGCCAGCCACAATAATGTGTTCCCTTGTATTGAATTAGCGCTCGATAAAAATATTTGAGAGCAGAATCAATCATGATAATTTAAAGAAATTCAAAAATAATTCCAAGACCAAATGAAGTCCCATCAACGGTAATATCATCTTGGAAGTTTTGATATTTTACCATTCTTCCTTCAACACTCAACTGTGTTTGCCCGACGCTATAATCAGTGTACATTTCAACGCCATATCTAGGAAAAAAGGAGGACAACCCAATCAAGGCCTGAGCCGAGGCGAAATAACCCGTACCAACCTGTCGTGCGTGTTTTCCTTTTTCACCATAGTCCCGATCATTGCGCGTTTGGATCAGGCCCAAGGCCGAAGGCCCAGCGCTGGCCGAAAATTCTAGAAATCGTGATATGGGAA
>CAYHRT010000254.1:0-5282 GCA_964359085.1 uncultured Bdellovibrio sp.
TTGGAAATACTATTCTCGACCCCATCAAAACCTTTTCTTGTGGTTATCATGCCTCAGCGATTATCGGCATACGTGAAAAGGACAAGATAACTCAGTTTTTGCTACGCAATTCCTGGGGAGAATCCTGCTTTGGATATTCGCGGGATTGGGAATGTGATAAAGGCAATTTGTGGCTCGACGCCGAGGTTCTGGCGAGAAATATGACGGACTATCATCTCCTACGGTCCAAACGCTGATCGTAAATTAGTGGCCCAACTTCTTACTCTGGCAATTTCATCATAATACTGGTGATTGTTGTGTTTTTTAAATCCATTGAGAAGAATCTCACTCTTCATAATGACATTATTGATAAGGGCCAATTTTTTTTTCATACAAAGCTCAGGGCGTAAAGAAAAAAGTCGCACTTGCGATTTGATGCGCCAATAATCCATGGCCGCCAAGGCATGACTGAGCTGTCCTGGATGGCCACCAAACTTTTTTAGGATAGGTCGTTCCACAAATCCAACTTCATAAAGCGAAGTCAATTTGAGCCATAGATCGTAGTCTTCACATACCGGAAAATCACAATCAAACTCGCCGAGTTCTCTGAAAACTGATTTTTTTAGAAGTGTGGCGGAAGGGCTGATGCAACAAAGTTGTAGAGACCGTTCAAACTGGTCGCCTCCACCTTTCTTATGAATTTTCTTTTGATTCACAAAGCAACCATTTCGAATCCAGATCTCCTCTCCATGGATCAATGGCCAAGAGGAATTTTCGGCACACTTTTCCAGCTGCCATTCTAATTTATTGGGCAACCATTCATCATCCGAATCTAAAAAGGCCAACCACTCTCCTGAAGCCAAGCGTGCGGCTACATTGCGGGCATTAGATACGCCGCGGTTTTCCGCCAACACAAGAAGTCGACAGTTGACCGATGTCTGGTTCTGGGCAAAACATTTTCGTACAATCTCACAGGTTTGATCGGTGGAAGCATCATCCACGACTAAGAGTTCTTGGGGCGGATAAGTTTGCGCCAACACAGAACGAATGCTCCGCTCGATCATCTCTTGGCGATTGAATACGGGGATAATGGCCGTGACCATCAGGTGGCGTTCCACGTGGCCAAAGCGACATCTGCTTCTTTTTTAACCTGCACCCATCTTTCGCCGGTAGGATAAGTGCGCATGGCCTCAAGAAGGGTCTGAAGCTGCTGCTTGGATTTTGGACCTACCAAGACGAGATCGACGTTGGCAAAAGAAAAATTAAAGGCCAGAGCAAACTGCTGGGGCGAAATCTGATGGGCCTTGAGAATGGGTGCAAGTTTATTCATCACCGCCAGTTTTTTTCCACCACATCCCAACGCCACCACGGAGCGCGCGAACGACTGTCATCGGCATGAAATTGATTCTTGCGTTTGACTGTCCCGGTAATAATCCCCTTATCGAAAGTGCCCCAACTCATAAATGAAATATCCTGGGAAATAAGCATTTTCGCCACACGTTCGTGCCCTTCAGTATTCCAAAGATTAAGCTCCGACTGCACCGCCTCGATTTTTGCCACCTCCCCTGCCAGACGTAAATCATCGGCAGTGGTATTGCATAATCCCAGATGTCGAATCTTGCCCTCACGCTGCGCTCGCGCCAAAACTTCTAACGGCCGGCGAATATCGATCTGGGGGTCGGGCCAGTGAACCATATAGAGATCGATGTAGTCAGATTGCAAATTCTTCAAGGTTTGCTCCAGCATAGTCTGGGCAACTTTAGGATCATTGGTTAAATTGACTCGCCTATTATCATGCCAAGTAATACCTGACTTGCTTACAAAGAAAATCTTCTCACGCAAATCTTTTAAAATTCTCCCCAAACGCTTCTCTGAAAGTCCAAAACCATAAATCGGTGCGGTATCAAAGAGACGCACACCATATTCATAGGCCAGCAAGATGAGTTCTTCAGCCTCGCTTTCACTGATGGGACCAAAACCATATCCGCCCCCTTCACCTGAGAGAGCGCCACCGCCAAATCCGAGGGG
Source organism: uncultured Bdellovibrio sp. (assembly GCA_964359085.1). Taxonomy (GTDB): domain Bacteria; phylum Bdellovibrionota; class Bacteriovoracia; order Bacteriovoracales; family Bacteriovoracaceae; genus GWA2-49-15. Next base: position 2,008 of record CAYHRT010000254.1, read on the forward strand.
CAAAAAGTGAAATTGTGCAAAAAGTCTTTTCCCCTCTGTCGTCATAATCTATCCTCATAAGTATGATGAAACGCAATTCTAATGAAGCGGCCATGACGGCCGCGTACCTTATAGTTCTAATTTTGGCCAGGAAGCCAAAATGAAACGTAATGCTTTATCTACGGGCCGTCCCCTGTTAGTTTTTGCTCACAAGGGAGAGGCGCAAACATTTTTGGCGCATTTTAAGGCCTCCCCCATCCGTCTGCCAAGTCTCGATCAGATTGAGCTATTTGAGTGTCCGCAACTTTTTATTCTAATCACGGGTGAAGGAAGAGTTGGGGCCTGCCAAAAACTCAGCGATGTGTTTGACGCCCTTCAAAGAGATATTTCAAAGGTCATTAATCTAGGCGTGGCCGGAGCACTCACCCCAGAGCTGCCTCTCGGGACGGTGGTTCTGGTCAATAATATTTATGCCTTTGAGGGACCGGTGATTCAATGTTCTCCTGCCAAATGCACCAGCGCGCGTGCCCCACGCATTATTGCCAACCTTTTCACTTCAGATAAGCGCATTCTCGCCGCCAGTGATGCGTCTGAGTTGGCCAAATTGGCCCCATTGGTGGACCGGGAGGCGCATGGTTTGGCCCAGACATCACAGTTATACAACCTGCCTTTCACCTCTCTCAAAGTGATCTCAGACCTCCCTTGGCAAGCAAGCGAGGCCATCAGTGATCGTAAGTACCAAAAAGTAGTTCAAGAAAGGGCCGCAGAGTGGAGCGCACTCTTATTCGAAACCTTTAGCCGATTGTACTGATCCACTATTATTCAATAAGGCGCAAGATTTGCACAGAAGGAGGTATCCGGCGTGTAGTTCTTTAAGACTCGCTGAATCTCACCGTAAAGCGGTGAAACAAATTCACCCAACACCAAGGATGGTGCCATGGAAACCTGGATGAGAACACGGACGTTTTATTATTGTTTCGGAATTATCGCTTTCCTACTTTGCCTGAATGGCTTCGCTTACGACGCTGGTCCCACAGGCGAGTTTCGGATCATTTCCTACAATGTTAAAGGCCTGCCGGTGCCTTTTCGCTTGAAACACAAGGAACTACCTCTCATTGCTAAGTCCATCACGAGCTATTCTGCAGATGTCATTTGTTTTCAAGAAACTTTTACCAAACGCGCCCATGTTTTGAAAGAGATGCCGGAGTATCCCTACGTGGTGGAAGGGCCATTTAAAAAAGGAAAAGTTATCAATTCCGGCCTTATGATTGTTTCAAAATATCCCATTACCCAAATCGCAACTCATGTCTTTAATAAATGTTCAGGGGCGGATTGCTTTGCCAGCAAAGGCGTTGTCGTGGCCACCATCAAGCATCCCACACTGGGAGAAATAGATGTCTTCAATACCCATTTGAATGCCGGGAAAAATAATAAGGTCAAATGGTCGCAGTGGGGCCAATTACTGCAATTTGTAAAAGATCACATCCAGGTAGGCCGCCTGGCACTTTTCGCAGGGGATTTTAATACCGATACCGGTTCAGAATATCTTCGTTACATCACCACCGAAGGAACCCTTAAAAATACCCATACCGATTATGTCGAGCGGCATCCAGAACTTTCACAAAAAGAAAAGGCCGGTAATACTTTTCCGGGGCGAAAAATTGATTACGTCTTTACCCTTGGCCACACCGAAGCCGAGACGGAATTATCCAAGATCATTTATGATGGCTCGCATGACGGCAATCGTTTTTCCGATCACTATGCTCTCATGGTGGATTTGAATTTCCATTGAGTTGACTCAGCGACGAAACTGCCGTTTCGCAGGATGATGTCCACCTGGGTGCTGAGGAGAAGCTGGGTTCTGCCCCTGCCCAGGATGCTGGCCCCTAAAACCTGGTCGATTCTGTTGCCTATCATTACCATCAGTACCATCAGTACCATCATTTCTACCATGACCTCGACCGTGATGTTCCGAACGCCCTTGCTCGCCTGTCCCCCGGTTGCGCCACTCTTGTCGACGCTGATGACGTTGTTCAATTTTTTCACGCCGGGTATTTTTGAGATCCGTCGGCCGATCTTTCCATTGTCGCCGCTCTAATAAATGAGTCAGTTTTTCCTGGGGACGTCGTCTCTCTTGGCGTCCTGCTTGCCATTGTCGAAATCTCTCGCCGACCGGACGTTGTTGGCGATTGCGCAAATCGCTCGCATGAGTCATAAACTCTTGCCTTGCCTGACGTCTCAAATTTCGAAAATCGGACCCGCCCTCCTCTCCATTGTTATTCCAACGCAAACGTTTGGCCCATTCAAAATTGGCGGCCCTGGTGATTTTTTTTCCCTGCTCGACTACCATGGACTGTCCCGCCTTGATGGAATCCGAGTCATCCATTTCCACGTCATAGACTTCTACCTCACCCGATTTTACCGAAGTGTAAAAGTCACCATTGTCATCATCAATGCCTGCAAAAAGCTCTGTGCCTCGCACTCCCAGGGCAATACTTTTGGTGTTCTTAATATTCAAGCTTGGAGCATCAGAAAATTTTTGTGCAACTTCGACAAAGAGAGAACCCATCTTCAAAATGACACTCGACGCCCCGACATATTCATCCTCTTTTTCCTCTTTGATCAGTTCTTCCAACATCAATTCGCTGCCCGCCTCAATTTTTAAAGTCGAACGGTCTTCTAATTCAACAATAGCGAGCCCCCCCTCTTTAACCTTGATGGTGTCTCCCACCTCAGTCACACTCTCCTTCGTCGCCACCTCCTCCTGTCCATCGGAAGATACAATCATTACAGGGGCCTTGACGTAGCGAAAAAAAGCATCTTGAGCAAATACTGCGGAGATATTGATCAAGACCAAAAATTGCACAAAAAGAACCAAAATTTCTTTCATGGGCGCCGCTCCTTGGGCAAATAGATTCTTTCCCTTATAATTTACCGTATCTTGAAATTTTTGTCTGGAGTTTATATGCATCTTGAAAGCAAAGAAATTATTAATCGTCCCTTAGAAGAAGTGTATCAGCTAGTTCGCGATGATTTGGCCAAACTCGTTCCCTATATGCCCAATGTTTCCAAAATCGAAGTTAAAAAGCACGCTCCCAAAGACGCTAACTCTATCGAAGTGATCAACCATTGGTATGCTCGTGCTGATATTCCCGCCATGCTCACAAAATTTATCAAACCCGAACTCTTTTCATGGAAAGATTTTGCTCTCTGGCACAATGAAAAACATTGCGTCGAATATCAGTTGGAATCTTTTCTTGCCAATGATCTCTTTGAGGCCAAAGGCCTTAATAGCT
>CAYHRT010000255.1:0-5266 GCA_964359085.1 uncultured Bdellovibrio sp.
TTGAGAGTCTCATTCATGATAATAAGTCCGATAATTGCTCCCCCGATGGCCAAGGGTATGGTGCTCATAATAATCATAGATTGGGTGAACGATCTAAATTGTAAAAGCAAGATGGTAAAGACGATTAAAGCTGACAAACACAGAGCAGCGATCAAATTGGCAAAACTTTCATTCATGGTTTCCATCCCGCCACGCGGGGAAATTTTGCCTGAAGGAATGCCTAATTTTTTGGAAATATCAGTGATCTGCAGATCTATCTCGCCGAGTGTGGCATTTTTTAACTTAAAGTAGAGTGCTGAAAAACTTTCATTATTGAGTCGATTTAAAAGTGATTGAGTCTTCCCAAAAGTAAAATCATATAAATCTTTTAAGATGGCCGTTCCAGTTTGTTTTACATGCAACGGAAGATTTAAAAGTTCCTCTGAAACTTTCACAGAGAGATTGACTGGTTGATCGATATTGAATCGCCCCAAATTGCTCAAATCAATCTTGTTCAGAGGAATTACCATCTGGGCCAAAGATTCTATTTCGTTTGAACCTATGGCATGAGTCAGGATGTGTTTCGGTTGCAGCTCGCTTTCTGTCATACTGTAAAAATCATCCGTTAAACATTCGGCAATTTTCCCTGCCTGACAAAGCGAGGTGATAAACTCATGGCGTTGCTTGGCGCTGAGTTCTTCTGAGACAAAAATTAAGCCGTCATATCCCATTGACTCTCCCGTGGGCGCAGGTCCAACCGGGAGAATATGCAAACGTTCGCGTTTGAGAGCAATGGTATCAAGACGCTGCTCCAGATCTTTTAAAGGCAGAGAATTTTTTAACTCAAAGAGGGCTTCAATTCCATTCACTCCCTTCTTCGTAATGGCCCAATTTGAGTCGGACCAAGACGAAAGAGTCTTGGCCACCGTTTTCATGGCATTGTCGCTGACTGTTTCAAACTCACGCCGATCAATAGGATAGTCAAGTGAATAGACGCGACTGCTTACCATAGGAAGAAATTCTGTCTTTGGCATAAAGGCCAACATGCCTAAGCATAGTCCCGTGGTAATAAGTGAAGCTAACAACTGTCGCTTTGGCCTCAAACGACAATAGGCCTGCAATTTTTGAGAATACTTCACAGAAAAATCTACAATGGTTGGCCCCACTGAAAAAATGATCTCACTGAAACGATTCGGCCTTGATTTTCTTCCCAGCACCTTATAGCACAGCCATGGAACTAAACTAAAAACTGCAATGAGAGAGAGAATTTGAGTGGAAACAACAGTTAACGCCAGATCAGAAAATAATTTGCTGGTGATATTTTTTTGCATAGCTATCGGCAAGAGCACACCGGCCGATGAGAGAGTTGAGGACACGATACCGATGCTTACATCCTTGACTCCTCGAACACAGGCCTTATAGAGATCAAGCCCACTTTGCACCCGCCTTATCACTGATTCTAAAATTACCGTAGAGGCATCGGTGATCATTCCTACTGCCAGCGAAAAACCGTTCAAGCTAAAAAGATTAAGGGAAATGCCGAAAAACTTCATGGCAATCAAGGAGCCAATGAGGGACGTAGGAAAAATTACCGAGGCCACCAGCACCCCAATCGGCGAACCTAGAAAGATCATGAGGATAAGCGAATTGAGCGCGAGACCAGCATAGAAATTGCTGAGCACACTATCTTGCCCCTCACGAATTTTATCGGCTTCATTGTAAATAATCTTTTGTTTCAGACCTTTGATGTTATTGAACTTGCTTAAAATATTCTGAATGCGATCCACGATGGAAAGTGTATCCGCTCCTGCACCTTTGAGGGCCTCGATAATAACTGCGGGAGAATCGCCATTCATCAAAACTTTAATGGTACCTTCATTATTTTTGATGGTAGCGAAATGACCTAAAGGAACCTTCTTCTTGGTTTGCATTGAAACCACGGGCAGATTAGCAAGTTGTGCCTCACTGTGAATATTATTTGTTAACAGATGATTATAGGTATCACCCTTCAAAAATAAGTTGAGATTCCAGAATTCTTTGGCCGATTTCACGATATCGCCCGAATTAATACCCGCACGCGCCATCTCCTCAGGACGCACCTCGGCCACCATCTCTTTTGCGACATCACCAGAAATAATGACCTGCGCGACTCCTGCGATTCGTTCAATCTCTGGAGCAATTAAACGGGCATTTTCGGAAATATCAAGAATAGAGTCACCATAGAGCGCGACCCTAAAAATGGGATTATTGCTTGGGCGATGAAGAATAAAGATCGGATCGAGAGTGCCTGGCACTCGAACGGCATTATCTACAATTTGGCGGGCCTTTCGTAAGGCCTCTTCAGGCGAAAAATCCCATTTATAAAAAACAATTATGATGGCCTTGCCATCTTCAATTACCCCCTCCACGCTAGTGATCTCACCCGTCTGCATAAAAGATCGCTCCAATGGTGCCACCACCTGATGAGCAATTTTATCTTTTGGCATCATAGGAGAAGGAATAATTACAGCAACGGCCGGAATTTCAATCGAAGGAATAAACTCGTTAGCGATATAGGGTAAGGTGAAATATCCTGCCAGGAGAATCAGGAGATTGATGCTAAGAGTGAAAACGCCTTTCCGAATAAATGCTTCAATCATAGAAACTTTGTCGTCTTCTTTAACGTCTTATAGAGACTTTTTCAAACATGCCTGATTATCAGAAATAAAATCCAATTTCCAACCGGTTGTATACTGATTCACCTCTTTCAAGGCAACCACCTGATCACAGTCGCAAAGTCCCAGACTCACGCTGACCGTCAGGACTTGTCCGATCAAGAAATCCTTCTTTTGCAGGATGCTCGACAAGGCCACGACTGAGCCATTCTCTGGGTCAACGATAGGCGAAATTTTTTCAAGTATGCCTAGGTTGATGGGACTCTCCGCTTCGGACACCAGGACAAGTGCGGCACCCTGCTTTAATATTTGGGCCTGAGCTGGAGACAAACCAAATTCCAAATAGAGTTCTTCATCGTTCACAACAGTGATCAATGGCATCCCAGGAGAAATGGCGGCGCCCATCGTAACATGCAGCTTGGCGACTTTCCCATCGAGAGTATTATTATAGTTTCTCACAGTATCACGTTCAAAAATCTGCAAGAGTTCATTGCCCTTTTTGACTTCATCACCAACTTGTTTGAAAATTTGATTGACCAGGCCCTGTCCAACGGCAACCAGCGTGCTCATTTTTTTGGGTTTCACAATTCCATAGATCAAAACCTTGCGCTCAAGTTGGGTGGAGCCATAAGATTCAAAGATCGGAAGCAACATCCATAATGCCAGAAAACCGATAAAAATTTTATTTCTCATGCTCGGACTCCACTTCTTTGACAGAAACTTTATTAAACTCATTGGCCTTGATGGACAAATTTAAAATGGTTTGCTGATAATTCTTATTGGCCTGATGGGCCTCAAGTTGGGCATTGACCCATTCCAAGCGCAAGAGCGACTCCTCAAAATCGGTACCCGCTCCGCTATTTCGAATAATTTTAGTTTGCTCTAGCTTGTATTTCTTCTCTTCAGCGATGGCATTTTTCAAGGCGTATTCAGTCTTAGCAGTCATAGAGTCTGTGTAAAGCTTGGCGATATAAATCATATTTTTTTGCACTTCGGATTCTTTTCTCTTAACCGCCATTTGATGGGCCAAGGTCGCCTGGGCGCGACGGGCAGCAGTTTGAAAGCCGTCGAAAACATTGAATGAAAAAATAATACTGGCCCGATAGTCATTTGAGGGATCATCACCATCAAAACCACCAGATTTGGAATAGGACGAACTCAGCATGACGGATGGCACCCATGGCCGCTCCCACGATGTTGATTCCCTGTACCCACGATAAGTGTCGATGGTCAAATTCATATTTTCAATTTCGTAATTATCTCGCTGATAGCGGTCTTGAATCTTCTCCAACGTCGGAAGCTCATAGTTAATTTTAATCGTGGGCGTTTTCTCCAGGGCCTCTGACTTTAGACCGGGCACTAAATCCTTTAAGGCCTCTCGGGCCATGATCAGACCACCACCGAGGCGTGCTTTCTGATATTCCAACTCGTAGTACTTGGTATCGAGCTGAAGCTGCTCTCCTTTCCCGTACAGATGTTGCGATTTTTGACGTTGCTCGCGCACGCGTCCCATCACCTGACTTGCCCGTTCGAGACTGCCTTGCATCTCACGTAAGGCCGAGATCTCAAGTAAGAGCTGATAAAGTTGAGCGCGCTTTTCTATGGCAGCAGCATTATGGCTCAGCTCGGAGGCACGCAAAGTATTTTTGGCGCTATTCACATTTGCGCTGATATTAAAACGTGAGAAGAGTACGTAAGACATACTGAGATCCGAAGACCACGAATCACGTTCGACCACCACCGCATTCGATGAAGTTGTAGATCCGGCAAGATCTGGCCCTCCGCCCACGCCTGTTGAACTGGAAGATGAGTATGGTGATACGGTAGACTCTTGATCCTTACCTGTGGACAAACCGGCATTGAGCGTGAGCGATGGAAAATTGAGGGCCTTGTTACCGGTGACTTGTTCTCGATCAAAACCTAATTTGTACTCGCTCAATTTTAAATCAGCGTTTTTATCTTGGAGTTGGGCCTCGATCTCACTTAGTGTAATTCCATGGCTTTCACCCAAGCAAGCAGCACACAACAGGATACATAACTTTATTTTCATGTTAATTCTCTGATGCAATTTCATCAATATTCAGGGCATCGATTCCCATGGTTATTGTCATCATCTTCATCAGTTCTCTGACTGTGCGTTTCTCCTTCCCCAATCGAAACTCCACGCGTCGACCGGCCTGATGAAAAAGTCGATGAGTATCCATCATCAATCGAATACATTGAAAATTGATAAAGGGGCAACTCTCTAAATTAATCATGAGACTTTGAGTGGCGATGCGATCAAGCATTTCCAGCTCATGAGCGAATAATGGATAAGTATAATCGTCAATATCGCCCTTCACAGTGAGTAAAATTTTGTCTTCATGACGTTGGATAGTCATCCGCATGCTTTTCTTCCTGAGAAAGCTTGTTTACTAAAAATTTTAAACGCTTTGCAGGTGAATAGAAGAATGCAAAAACTGCCACTTAACTTTAAGACTTAGTACCGTCAATTTATTTAGGAGAGGAAGCGGGGGCACGACTCGGAGTACTTTTCTCAGGTAGATTTGCCACCCCACGAGAGACGCCATCTCCGACCCGCATAGCTGCGCGCTCAAGATTGGAGTTCATACCACGCGCAAGCGTGTTCATAT
>CAYHRT010000256.1:0-5237 GCA_964359085.1 uncultured Bdellovibrio sp.
CGTTATACGGAATTTAATTGTTTTGCTTAGGGCGTGTCCTCATTTGGGCCTTTAGCAGGGTGTTGAAAAAGACAATTTCAGGCCGTTCAAAAAGGTGCAGATGCAAGGCCGAGGCCTTCAAATCGTCTGAGGCGTACTTGAAGAGTACGTCGAGGGCGATTTGAAGCCGAGAACGCGGCAGATGCACCTTTTTCAACGGCCTGCTAGCTATTGACACGTTCGTACTTTGACTAGCGCAGGTAAATTATTCGCTCATTCCTTCGAACTAAACTGGCGGAAGATCCCCCATGGCATTGAGCCAGGCTTTGGTTGGCCGAATAAGAGCACGTTTTTCCATATCAAAAAGTCCCACCACAATTTCCAATCGAGAGGCCACCTCACCATCGGACTTTTCTATCCATTGTTTCATCCCCATGAGAAAAGTATTCTTCATGCCCGTGGATTCAGATTTGATCACAATCTTGTCGCGGTTTTTCAGTTCGCGCCTAAAATAGACGTGCGCCTCGACAATGACCGGCCCGACTTTTTCGGTGCGCACGCGCTCAAGACCAAAACCATTTTTGGTGGCGAAATCCCAGCGCGCCTCCTCGTAGATCTGAAAGTAAGTGGCATTGTTGACGTGGCAAAAAGTATCGAGGTGATGCTCAAGAATAGTCATCTCATAGGTAAACAGTGTCGGCATCGCTAATCTCCTGCTGCTCCTGCGTGCCACAAAATGTGGCCATCAATAATTTTAATTGCACCCTCTCAGAAGGTCTCTTGAAATAAACCTAATTACTTAAAAAAACTAGCAATTTCTCCCTCTCAAAGTGCCAAGATCGGACAGTCCAAATAAGAGGCCTAAACTCAGCACAGGTTTTAGCCGATAGTAACTTATAATGGACTGAAATGCTTAATCTTCACGAGGTTTAGTATGGCCCTAAAATTTATCTGTCTCCTGACCGTCTTTACTCTTTTCAACAGATACCAGCTTATCCTACCTGCTGATGCTATTGCGTGCGATGCAGGATTTCATCATAGCAATGAAAGTGACGATGAAAGTGCGTGTGTCGCAAACAACGCACTTACAAATTCGGAAGGAGAAGCAGCTTGGGACTCGACGGGAACAAGTGCTGAAGCCACAACGGTAGGCGCAACTGGAGCATCTTCGGAGGGAAGCGAAGGTTTAATGGGCGATGCAGTACCGACAGGCACTAATCCAGGAGCTGCTAACCAAAACTGCCTACCTGGCACCCCAATCAAAGGCCACAAGGATTGCAAGGTGGATAGCTCAGCCAGACCTGACCAGTGCGGATTGAACTTATATACAGCGGCCATTGAGACGATTAGCCAAAATGGCAATGATGTCTCCCTCGGCGGTGAGGCAGACAAAGCTAAAATTCAGCGAGTTGGGAAAGGTAAAATGCTCACTCTCGGGCGATTATGTTTTCTGCGCTTCCTGCAAAGGGCCCGAGTCACGGCGGGTTACATTCATTCCGAGGGATCGGTTGTAACCCTCGATAAGCTGGGTATCGAGCCGCAAACAGGCACAAAGACTAAACCCGTACCATTACCTGATACCTTTAACATTGCACCCTCTGAGCGATCCGAGGAAGGCCTTTACCCTGGTGGTGACTTCTTTAAGGGGTGCCAACGTGTTGACTATGCTGGGGAGGGCAAGGGCTTTAATCAACTGGTAAAAATAAAAACTCCTTTTAGTGGCAGTGAGGCAGAACAAGCTGAATTCAGGGGGGAGTACACAACAATATTAAGAGAATTTCAAAGCAAGATTACCAATGGCAGCGAGGTGCTTATTGATCTGAATACGCCCGACGCCGCTGTTGCGGGTAAGTTATCGGCCTATGCTGACGTCTTAACAGACTATGGCAACAAACTAAGGGTGCTCTTTTCCAAGGCACGCAAATGTACAGCAGCCAGAAATCTCGTCAAGGCGTACATCGACTGGACTGATTCTGACCAAACTAAAAAACCAGCAGACAAAGCATCGTTCGATGGAAAAATAAAATGTAAGTCAGAGGGACCTGAAACCCAAGACTACTGGAGCTGCGCCGCCACTGTTGATGCTTATAACGTGGCCGAAATTGCTGACAAAGGCATTACCACCGTTCAACAAATAGATTTCATGAACAAGCAGTCAGAGGTGCAAACAGATGCTCTGATCGCTCAAAAAGATGATATTACAGCACCACTCAAGGCCCAGCGAGACATGGTCAAAAAACAATCCGAGGTGGCCCATGTCGCAGGAGCTGTGGATCTTGCCAAAGCAGCTGCCTTGGCAAGTAAGATGGGTAGCATTCCCACCATTTCCGATATCATCGACAGATGCAATGAATTCCTTCCCAAGGCCCATACCGGAAAAGTGCAAAAAAACAACTACAACGCTGTTCTGGCCATACTCCAGTATCACATTATCTTCTTCAATTTTGGAAAAGCTGCCCTTGAAGGCATGGGTAATGGTGCTGGAAGTGTAAATGAACTTAGAGTTAACCAAATTTTTCCGGCCTATAATTCCGCCGAATTTGCCGGTGAAGGCGAAAACTCTGTCGACCTGTGCGCCAACGTGGCCGCCAATCAGGGTATGAACCTGGCCATGAATGGGCCAGCCAAAGATGCCGCCAAGGCCGCCATGATTGCGGCAGGCCTTGAGGGTCTCGCCAATCAGGCCAAAGGCGTGATTCTAAATAATCAGGCCGGCAAGATTGATGATGCCATTGATGGCATGGGCAAGTTCAAACCAGATCTCCCAACTTTTGCCAATCAAGACGTCATGATGCAGAAATGCCAGGCCGACCCTAGTTTGCCAGAGTGCAGTCAATTTGGATTTAGTCGGGATATAGGATTTGCGGGTAACAGTATCAACATTGATGGCATGGCCAACGGCACCTCGGATGCCTCAAACCTGGGGACCGGGGGCGGTAATGCCTCTAATGCCACTACTAATAATGGCGACACGGATCGTTCTGGAATCGTCAAACGAATAGGGACCTCCACAGGCGGCATCGGTAAGACCAATGGACTCGAGGCTTCAGTCGGTGCTGCTCGCTTCAAAAATGGCGGCCCCCTTGGCGGAGGTGGTGGTGGTGGTGCTCCCGGTGCCATGGGTGCACCGGGCGGAGGTGGCGGGGGTGAAGGCGGCGGCGGTGCCCCTGGTGGCGGTGGCGCCGGAGGTAGCAAAGACTATAGTTATGCAGGCGGCGGCGCTAAACTGGCTTACGGCGGCGGTGCCGGAGGCGGTCGATCATCCGGCAAACCTGGAGAAGAAAATCCCTTCGCCAAGCTCTTTGGCAAGAAAGAAGGCGAAGGCGGTGACTCAACTCTGGATTTCGGCCGGGGGCCAGCTTCAGTGGGAAGTCAGGGGGCCAATATTTTCGGCATGATTTCCAATCGCTACCAGCAGGTCAATGGGTCTAAACGGCTCCTGGAGTACGAGGCCAAATAGGCCCTGGTAACCCAAATATCAAACTTTCCCCAAGTTATTCCATGTAATTTTGTGGAGTTAGCTCACTTACACTTTGGCATAGGGCCTGCTTTAAACTGACTCGAAGAGATTGGCTTAAGTGCACATAAGGAGGATGTATGGCACCAACAAACAAGCTACCCCGACCCGTTTCTCGCACTAAGGCCCTACCGCTAGAGATTGAACTCGATACGGAAAAGCTCACCCGATTGATGGAAGGATTGGCCTTGATCATCTTGTCTCTCCTAATTTCGGCCTAATTCGCAAGTTTTTATGAATTGAGGCCAGGATGGCCTACAACATTTTGACTTGCCCCCGCTAAAAAGCACGTTTAGCATAATCAAGGATGGAATATGCAAACAGGTAAGAATCAAGGGAATTACGACGCTACGCAAATACTCTTAGGTGAGTCCCAAGCGGCCTTCAACTACCTTGATCGCCTACTCTTCACCGTTTTTGAGATGGCAGGACTCACCGAGCAAGCTGAATTCAAATCATTATCCCAGCAAATGATTTTAAAATTGGTGGATTTTTGGGAAACAACGACGCTTCGGACTCCTCTGCGCCAAAATACCGGGACTCACAACCACATAACGTTGCAACGTTATCTCAAGGCCGGACACGGTTTTTTAGGTTCTCTTGCGGCCTTTGACCCAGAGGAAGAAGAATTCCTTCGCTTGGGAAGCGACTATGTGAATCTGCTCTATATCCACGCTCACCGCATCCATACTTATTTAAAACAGGTCAGCACTCACGATGTGCCCTTTCCCAATCTTGGTGCCTTGTATATTAAAATGGAAGGTTCTCTCCAAGGATCTCTGCCATGCTTTGCCACTTCCCCCGAACACTTGCGCGACTGTGCGGGTGGGGGAGATTTTTTGGTATTGTCGCTGGAAAAACAGCGCGACAAGAAATATGCCGAATACCTTGCGCGCGGACACAAAAGTATTTTGCATAAAAATTTTGCTTTGGCCCTGCAACACTTTACCAAGGCCCTCAAAATCAAAACCACCGCTGAAGCCTTGACGCTTGTCGGTTGGGCGCATGGTTTTCTGGGACAATTCGAACAGGCCAGAAACTTTTGTCTCAAGGCCATCTCGTGCAATCCCGATTATGGCCCTCCCTATAATGATCTCGGGACCTATCTTTTTAAGGAAGGTAGGATTGACGAAAGTATGCAATGGTTTACGCTGGCAAAACGTGCTCCCATTTATGATAATCGCGAATTTCCTTACATCAATGCCGCTCGTGTTTACTTGGCCCAAGGAGAATATGAAATGGCCATGGCAGAATTTACTAAAGCGCAAATGTTGGCCCCCTTCAATACAGAAATCGCAGAAACAGTTGAAAAATTACGAGGCCTAGTTGAAAAAAATAAGAATAAACTGCATAACGTAAATGCCACCGTCGAAGGCCCTAACCTATGTCCGTGAAACGCGCTGAACTGCTGTATTTTTTAAGAGAGTATCTTGAAACAGCGAAATTTCCTCAAGATTATTGTGAAAATGGACTGCATGTAGAAGGATGTGACGTTCTCACCCGTCTGGCCTTTGCCACTACCGCCACCTGGGAAAGCATCGAGTTTGCACGCCAATTCGGTGCCTCCGCACTCATCGTCCACCATGGACTCATCTGGAAACATTCTGGAAGCAATCCTATCGTGGGACCCCATTACCACCGTCTATGCAGTCTTATTAAGCATGATATCAATCTCATGGCCTATCATCTCCCCTTGGATGCTCACCCTGAATGTGGCAATGCCGCAACTCTGGCCCAAAAA
>CAYHRT010000257.1:0-5205 GCA_964359085.1 uncultured Bdellovibrio sp.
GGGAGGATCATTTCGTGTAGTGATGCAACGGTGGCGATACTCACACATCGCTTTGTATCTGGTTTCTCCTTACCTTCCATTAAACCTGGGATTTCACGGAACTGGCGTCGTACTTCTTCCACGATTTTTTGGGCGGCACGGCCAACTGCGCTCATGGTGCTGGCCCCAACAAAAAAGGGTAACAGTCCTCCGAGAAGAAGACCAATCACGACGCGTGGATTAAGAATATTGATGCTGGCCAATCCCACCGAGGTAGAATAGGCAGAGAACATTGCCAAAGCAGTCAGTGCTGCAGAACCGATCGCGAATCCTTTTCCAATGGCCGCGGTAGTATTTCCAAGTGAGTCGAGGCCATCGGTAATCTTGCGTACTTCAGAACCTAGACCACTCATTTGGGCGATACCTCCGGCATTATCAGAGATCGGCCCATAGGCATCAACAGTCATGGTGATTCCTGTGGTGGCCAACATCCCCACGGCCGCCAAACCGATGCCGTAGAGACCGGCAAAGGAGTGAGCAAAAAATATTCCCACGCAGATGAGGAGAATGGGAGGAATACATGAGTACATTCCGACTGCAAGCCCTGCAATAATATTAGTGGCAGGACCAGTCTTACCTGCGAGGGCGACTTGTTTGACTGGGGGAAAGTCACTGGATGTAAAATATTCTGTGGTTAGGCCAATAAAGAGTCCCACTAAGGAACCTACGAGCATGGCAAGAAAGGGGCCCTGAACGTTTAGAAAAGTTGTTCCAAAATCCAGAGCATCAACAGCATAGTAAGCTCCCACAAAAAGTAACGCCAAACTAACAATCGGGGCAAAGCGCAGGGCGAAGGCAGGACTACGTCCCTTGAGCACATTCATGGAGAGAATTCCAACAACCGAAGCCACCAGGCCAATCATGACGATGAGGACTGGCAGCACAATAGCTTCAGTGGACTTCTGGGCCATAGTTGAACCAATAAACATAGTGGCCACAATTGAGCCTATGTACGATTCAAAAATATCTGCCCCCATCCCCGCAGTATCGCCAACGTTATCGCCGACGTTATCGGCAATGGTAGCAGGATTGCGAGGGTCATCCTCGGGAATACCGGCCTCTATTTTGCCCACAAGATCGGCGCCCACATCGGCGGCCTTAGTAAAAATACCGCCCCCGACGCGCGCAAAGAGAGCAATTGAGGAAGCTCCCATAGCAAATCCATTGAGTGCTTCAATAGTGGGACTGTCACTGAGATATTTATAAAGTACTGCGATTCCAAACAACCCGACTGAGGCGACCGTCATTCCCATGACGGAACCACCATAAAAAGCAATGGAGAGTGCTTGGGCCTGGCCCTTGCTGGCTGCGGCCTGGGTCGTTCGGACATTGGCCTTGGTCGCGGCCTTCATACCAATAAAACCGCAGGCCATGGAGGAGAATGCGCCCCAAATATAGCAGACGGCAGTATCCTTACTCAGGAAATATGCGAGGAGAGCGGTCACAATAATAAGGAGAACGAGTAAGATGGAATACTCTTTTTTTAAAAAGGTCATGGAACCCGTTTCGATTTCACCAGCGATCTCCACCATCCTTGCATTACCGCAAGGCCGTGTGATGATCCAGGCATATGTAAGAGTTGCAAAAGCAAAACCGGCCACTGCGATCCAAGGGCCGAATGAGATATAATTTATAATAGAATTCATGAGGAGATTCTCCTTAGTCTTCGAGGCTAAAAGTGTTACCATAGGCGATAAAAAGCGTAAAAGAAATTATGGGGAGGACCTCCATGTCAGGACGGGCCACAGGTCAGACGACGCGCAAAGTTTTTTTCTCATCGGCCAAAATGGCGGTGGCAACTTTTATTAGTCGTATTTTAGGACTTGTGCGTGAACAATTGATGGCCCATCTCTTTGGGGCGTCGGGGATGACGGATGCGTTCCTGGTGGCCTATCGCTTGCCTAACATGTTGCGTGATCTCTTCGCTGAAGGAGCTTTTTCCTCGGCATTTGTGCCCATCTTCACAGAAGTTAATCAGAAGGACCCTCGCGGGAGTCATAGTTTGTTTTGGTCGATGGGCATGCTTTTAGGAGTGGTCACGGGAATTATTTCTTTAACCTTGATGATTTTTGCCAACTCGATTGTGTCTTTTGTGGCCCCGAGTTTTTCCAGCAATCCGCATGTCTTTCATATCACTGTCGTTCTCACTCAAATTATGGCACCTTTTCTTTTTTTAGTCTCCTTAGCGGCTTTGGTGATGGGTGCACTCAATACCCAAAAGATATTTTTTATCCCGGCCTTAGCGCCTGCCTGTTTTAATCTTATGTCCATTCTGTGCATGATTATATTTCCTGCGGTGCTTATGACTCAGGGTTATAATCCCATTTATGCGCTAGGAATTGGAGTAATGTTGGGAGGGCTTGCCCAATTGGGACTGCAACTTCCTTTAGTTATAAAACGGATACCTCTTGCAGGTCCAATCTCGCTTTGGGGTCCCAATCAACGGAAAATTATTTCACGTCTTGGTATTGGCACTATCGGTATTGCCGCCGCCCAAGTTAATATTTTGATCAATACCATCTTGGCCACTGGGACAGTCATTGGCGCTGTGAGTTGGTTAACTTATGCCTTTCGGTTATTCCAATTTCCGGTTGGGATGTTGGGAGTCTCAATTGCCAGTTCTAATTTAGTTCATTTTTCTGATGCCTGGAAAAAGGGTGAGCGTCAGGAGGCCATCAATTTTTTGCAATCAAGCTACAATCTCTTAACTGTGTTGCTCATTCCGGTAACGGTCATCATGCTGGTGCTGGCAGAACCAATTATAAATCTAGTTTTTTTGCGTGGAAAATTCAGCCTGAGTGACGTCTCGAATACGGCGGCAGCTTTTCGTTATTATTTATTGGGTCTACCATTTTATGGAATTTATAAAGTTTTTGCGCCAACTTTTTACACTCTTGATCGTCCCTCTGCCGCCGTGGGTTTTTCGGTGGGCTCAATTTTGGTGAATATTTTATTTTGTTGGTGGGCCGTTCCGCGCCATGGCTTTGCAGTTTTGGCCCTGGGAACTGGCTTAGCGATGTTTTTGAATGTTGGTTGCCAAATAATTTATCTACAAAGGCATTTACAATTGCCCTGGTTATTTTTTGTCAGGCCCTTGGTTTTGAAGTCCTTAATGAGTGGTTTGATCACATTTGCGATTATGTTTTATTTTCAAAGTTACTATCCGCATCAGGAATCTCTTCTTTATCGCGGCGTGATTCTTGGTGGCCTGACACTTTTGGGTTTCATCGTCTTTATCTCAGGACTACTCGCACTCGGTGAAACAGCGACACTGAAAACTCTCTGGGATATGCGACCGGGGCAAAAAAAAATTATCCCAAAACAGTAAAAAGGTTATGAAATTCTTAAGTTATTACTTGTGAGGTGAGGAACTTCTCTGATAAACTAATTTTAGATTTTATTTTTTAGCGAAGCAACAAATTGGCATGTTGGTGCTAAATTTAACACCATCTCCCTTAAAAAAGGGATGGGAGATTAAAGGAAAATGTTTGCTCATGGATGCTGTAAATTATGGCCGACCAAACAACCAATTACGTCGATCAAATCAATCAAGGAAGACGCCTGATGAAAACTGATTTTGAGACGCTCAAGGCCCTTGCCAGTTATATTGTCAATCACCTGAAAGATGATCAGATCGTAGATTTTAATGTTGCCGGTAGACTGGATCTGATCGAAGCGTTGGCGACTGAAATTAATGTGGGGCTGGCCACCGATGATGATATCAAACAGCAAGCGTTGGAAGAAGTTGAAGAAAAATTAGGTGTTGAAAATGTCACAGATGATGTAACTGAATCCGAAATTTATAATCACGCCAGAAAAGAAATAATCAAATCATTTAGTGGCGAAAATATTGCTGGTCTTTACTTAGTAGAGTCTCTTCATCAACTTGCCCTGCGTGTGACTAATTTTCTTCTCGAATCAGAATTAGTTGAAGACGTCTTTGGCACAGATGAAGAAATTGTGGCCTATTTAGTTGGAAAGATTCGAGCTTTCTCTATAAAGCGCGCTTAAAGCAAATCGTTTAACTCCTCATCCTCAATCATATTTATCAAGTATTAAAAAAATGCAATGACCGCATTTTTTGATGTTTATTCAAGTTTTTGCCTAAAGTTCCGATAACACATCGAACGAGTATGGGAGGCCAAAATAATCAATTGGACTCCTTATGATTGTGGAGAAAATTATGTACTCCCATTTTAATTGGAACTTATCTTTTGTTAAAGCTGTACTCATCTCTTCGCTGTGTCTGTCGGCATCCTCCGGCATGGCCCAGTTATCAAGATGTGAGAACATTGATCGTGTGGCGTATCCGCGCGATTGGCAATTTTGTATGCGTGCCGAAGCCGGAGGTGGTGGAGGCGGGGGAGCGGGTGGTTCCTACTCGGGTTATGATTGCATTGACTGCGAAGCCGCACGAGCACCGGAGGGGCCATCGCCTTGGGTTGAGGCCTTAGGCATTGTTGCAGGCCCCTTGGCCATGGTGGGAAGCGTGTGGCTTGGTTCGTACTATCAAAATCGTACTCAGGAAGCTTGGGCGGGTGCCTATACGCGGGGCCATGAAGAATGTACGTCTCGCTATAATTCATTTTTAAGTTATTACGAAAGTCGCGGGGCCAACCCAATAACTCCCGAAATGGGATTCAATGCCGCTGGCACATGTAATGGCATGGGTGGTGGTGGGGGGGGCGGTTACGCCGGATATGGTGGGCAGTGGGGCAATGGTTTTGGTGGCGGAGGAAATCCCTACATCTCCGCTGGCTATACACCCGGTATGATGGGGGGAATGATGGGCCCCTATCCTGGCGCCGGTTATGGCGGCGGTGGTGGCTTCGGCTATCCTGGTTTTGGAATGGGGATTAATCTAGGTCTTGGCATGGGCAACCCCATGGGAATGGGCGGATATGGCGGCTTTGGTGGTGGTTTCGGCGGTGGCTTCGGTGGCCCAGGAATGGGCGGATATGGTGGTGGTTTTGGCGGTCCAGGAATGGGCGGCGGTTTAGGTTTTAATGTCGGCTTAGGTGGTGGTTTTGGCGGCCCTGGAATGGGTGGCTACGGCGGTTTTGGCGGCCCTGGGGGCGGTGGTGGATATGGTGGTTTTGGCGGTCGTGGGGGCGGTGGTGGATATGGTGGGTTTGGCGGTCCTGGGTTTGGAGTCTATGGTGGGCG
>CAYHRT010000258.1:0-5198 GCA_964359085.1 uncultured Bdellovibrio sp.
TCGCCCAGGATTCATTCTTTTTGGATGGGAATTTTTTAAGCAACGTCGCTTAGGACGTTTATTCCTGTACCAGCAGCGGAAAGAAAAACTCCTGCGTGACATACAATCCAATAGACTCCTCAAGGATAATCTCGTAAGCGAGTTGGCCCGCTGGGAGGCGCTCACTCAAACCACTGTGACAATTAACCCAGAAGATGCCCAGAATTTGGCCGCTCTGAAAAACGAACTCATGACGCTCTCAAGTGATCTGCAAAAAAAACAAACCGCCTTTGCACAGGTAGCAAAGGACTATCGAATTCCAGGATACCTTCAACTCCTTCTCAAACTGCAAGAATTAGATGCCAGTTGGTCTTTGATCCTCACTACGCATGGTGACGCCCTTGAAGAATCTCATACCCAAGAAATGGTGGGTTATTTTTATCGCGCTAGTCGAATTCGTCCTAAAACTAACTCACACTGTCGCGAACGCTTTCAGCGAGATTCCAGCGCCTGCTACCCCAACCTCTATGCCGATTTCATGGGGAGTGATGCTGCCAATCTCTTTTCCCGTCGCCCTTTTCTTGCCAGCTTCGAAAATGGTACTCAGACTTTCACTTTTCTTGCCAGTCACGTCATCTTTGAATCTCCTAAAAAGGATGCCATTCGAAAAGACATGATTAGGCGGGCCTTTGAGGTTGAAGATCTTAGCAAACTTGGGGCCGGCATTACCAAGGCGAACTTCGCCCGCTTCGTAGAAATTAAAATGATGCTCAATTTAGTCAATAAGTTAAAGCTTGAAGACCTCATCATCATGGGAGACTTCAATCTCGAAGGCGACAATCCTTTTTGGCAAAAAATACTGCCTCAAGATTCGGGTCTGCATCTCCTCATCTCTGAAGAAACCAGTCTTTCTGTAATGCGTTTTTCACAAGGAAAAGAAACCCTTGGAGTGAGCAGCAACTACGACCACTTCATCGTGGATGACAAGACTTTGCGTGAATGCAGCGACTCTTCCCGAATCAATTTTCTCCAAGGTGAATTTGCCCAAAAAGTGAAAGACAAGTATCTGGTAAGAGACGAGGCCGACAAAGCACCCTATCCCCTTTCGGCCGACGCCGAAAATAAAATCGACTTGCGCATGCGCGAAATGGAATCTGGCCTTAGAAGTCATGCCAGTACGGTCGATGAAAAAAATCTCGCAAGCGATTTAGTTAAGTTTAAAGAGAGAGTTTTTGATTCACAAACAGACGATGACACTTATTACTACTTCTTCCAACAATTGATCAGCGACCATCTTCCCATTAGGATGGATTGTCAGTAGGTGCAATAGGCGGTGCTGGCGGCGGTCTGCGTAGTTTCCTATACAACCAATAGAGCACCACCACGATTCCGATACCGATCAGGATCTTAATTTCATAAGCCTTGGCTTGATTGAGATATTTCTCAAACTTTTTCCCTACATAAAAGCCGCCATACCCAAAAGACATGGCCCAAGCCAAGGCCCCAATCCCGTTCAACATGGCAAACTTTTTCTTGGGTACCTGGCTCAAACCTGCGGCAATGGAGATGACATTTCGAAGGCCATAAAAAAAACGAAAGCTCATCAATAGCCAAATAGAATTCTTTTCTAAAAGCCTCAAGGCCCTTGAGATTTTGTCATCCCACTTACTAAATTTTTTGAGAACCCAAGAGCTTTTATAACGCGCCAGAAGAAACACGCACTGGTCACCAAACATACTGCCACAGAATGCGGCCATAATAGCATAATGCAGATTGAGTCTACCCCTGGACGCCAAAACCCCTGCCACGATTAAAATGGTTTCACCCTCTAAAAAAGTCCCGACAAAAAGGGCAAGATATCCCCAAGTTTTAAGAAGTTGGTTGAGATCATGAAACATAGGCATAGAGCATAAGGGATTTAATTCTTACAGAAAAGAATTTTATAGTCACTGTTCCCTAATATCGAGTGCTCTTTTCTATTGCTGTGTGTGAAAGAATTGTAAAACGAATGGTGAAAAGCTTTTCCAAAGCACTTTCTGGCCTATTCTGAAGCACAGAGATCATTTGTGGAGAAATAATATGGCCTATCAACAACAGACAAAAAAAATCCTCTTTACCTCAGTATGGCGTCCTATCGGCCCAAGTGTGGGTGATGGTGAATCCGTAGGATATGAACTCTTGCATGGTCAGGTGACACGGGCCCAAGGTATTTATTCTCCACGAGTCGTTCATAAGCAATTTTCCCTCGATTACATCGCAGAAAATCTCGATACTCCCACAAAAGTTCTGCACTACCCTTCACATTCTCGTCTCCGTCGTGAACTAAAGAAAAATTATGATGTGGTTGCCATTGCTTTCGTGCTCTCCACTTCCCATCACGCCATCGCCATGTGCCAGATGATCCGATCTGTTGCGCCTAAAACCAAAATTATTTTAGGGGGCTATGGCACTGTCATGAGCGATGAAGAATTACTCCCCTACTGTGATAGCATCTGTCGCGAAGAAGGCGTGACTTTTATGCGTAAGTATTTAGCCCAACCGGACTTAGATAAAGACCAATATATACACCCCCATATTTTTAGCCATATGCGTATCTTTGGCCTGCCTGTTTCCGTCACTGGCATGGTGTTTGCGGGACTAGGTTGCCCAAATGCCTGTGATTTTTGCTGTACCTCCCATTATTTTAAAAACCAACATATTCGCCTGCTTCCTAGCGGCAAGAGTATTTTTGATCTCATGCATACTCAACGGCAAAAATATCCCAACTGTGATCACACTATTTTGGATGAAGATTTTTTACTTTCCAAATCCCGCGCCCAGGATTTTTTAGACTTATGCCGAAAACAGAATGTGTCATTTTCTACTTTTTGTTTTGCCTCGGTCAAGGCACTCAAGCAATACACCTGTGACGAACTGTTGGAAATGGGCATTGACGGTGTATGGGTAGGTTATGAAGGAAAATCGGCCGGCTATGAAAAACATCGCGGGGTCAACATTGATGAATTTATCCAAAATCTTCAGGCGCATGGAATTACTGTTCTCACTTCCATGATTTTAGGTATTCCATACCAAAGCGACGAAATTGCCCGAGCAGAATTTGATGCTCTTATGAAAACCAACCCCAGTCTGACGCAATTTCTCATCTATGGCCCGATCCCTGGCACACCTTTCTATGACAAAGTCATGCAAGAAGAACTCATGCATGGTGATTTAGTCCAGGACCGTCGCCAATTCTATAAACAGTGCACGGGATTCTATGCCATGGTGAAACATCCCTTTTTACGGAGAGACGAAATTGAACAACTGCAAAGGGATTTTTATCAGCGCGATTTTGAATTACTTGGGCCATCCATTTTTAGAATCGCCCAAATCAAACTTAACGGTTATTTGAAATATCACAATCATCCTAATCCACTGTTGCGAAAAAAATCCGAGTGTTTTAGGCAGAAACTTATGACCTTTCTTGCCATTCTCCCATGCGGTATTCTCGGACCAAGTATCGCCTGGAAACATCGCGTGGCCTATAGCAAACTCTTTTTTAAAATTTTGGGTATGAGTAACTTGCTGGAAAAACGCTACCTCTTTGGTATTCCCCTCATGCTTGGGGCTGCGGCCTTCACCTGGATTAACCGCAAGTTGAACCTGCATGAACACCCTTTTACTCGCATTTTTTCCTATAAAGGCCGTCCACAGCAGATAGCTGCTTCACCTCAAGTTGAATTCCTCGGTCGAAGTGCCAGTTACGACTCCGTCTGAGGAGAAAGTCCTGGTAGTCAATTTCATACTTTTTCGGTAAAAGCGGAGAAGCAGGAGCTTCTTTGCGATTAAAACATTTATTTCATCCCATCACTATTTTTATTTTGTCCATTGTTGCGCTGGGGATGTCGCTCTTTTTATATATTCACTGGTACCTCAAAGCCACCGATGCCTTTGAGGCCTTTGCTGAAAAATACGGCCTCGACTCATCTCGTCTGATGGCAGGACAAACCTGGGCGGTTATTTTAACTCTCTCCATCCTGGTAGGGATCATTCTCTTTGGGATGCTGCTTATTTTTATCTATTATCAAAAGGTCATTGGCCTCTACCGACAACAACAAAATTTTATCAACGGTTTTACCCACGAGTTAAAAACTCCCGTGGCCAGTCTGAAGTTATATCTTGATACTTTTAAAAAACATCCACTTCCGCGCCAAGACCAACTTCAATATATTGACTACATGCTCTCTGACGTGGAACGGCTCTCCGGTAATATTGGGCGCATCTTAAATCTGGCAAAGATCGAAGATCGACAGCATCTGGATGAATTACAGGTGGTCAACCTGTATGATTTTACCGCCAGCGTATTAACAAATAATGCCCATATCTTTCCGCCCTCAAAAGTGCAACTGCATCCCGTTTCTGACAAGACTCTTTACAACTATCCCGTCATGGCCGGGGCCTTTGAAATCATGCTGATGAATTTGATTTTAAATGGTCTTACCCACAATCACTCGAAGACGCCACTGGTGATCCTCAAGTATCAGGTGAGCAATAAAGGAGAGATTATTCTGACCGTTACAGATAACGGATTAGGCATTCCCAAAGATGAGCGCAAAAAAATCTTTCGCAAGTTTTATCAAATCGGCAGCGCCCCCAAGGGTAACGGTCTTGGTTTATTTTTAGTCCATCAAATTATTAAACTCCATCGTGGTAAAGTGCATATCGATGATTCTCCTCAAGGTGGCAGTATTTTTACAACAATTTTGCCAGCGAGATGCGGCCTTTCATGATCGCAGGCTGCTCCCCAGTCATCATAAATACATGACCTCATTTCAATTGCGTGACTCATACGACAAGCGGTATTCCCATCTATAGTGTTTCAGGCCGGAGCAACTTGAGCACCACTTCTTCCTTCAAATTTCCAGTAGAAGGACTGACTCCAGTCCCAGAAGGACAACCTAACACACAGAGCCCGCCGATATCAGGAGTAATTGCCGCGACTAAATAATTTTTAATTTTTAAAAGGTTATATAATTTAATACTAATTTAACTTGATTAATAATATTTAGTAGATAGTATAAAAATTAGTTTTACAATTGAAGCATTAATGAGTGAGCACACAAACCCCATCTTATAAAAAGTTTCCTTTTAATTATTATTAATTTAAATTTAATTTTAAAACTTAAAAGAGAAAATGATTTGCCAATAACCATTCAAAATAAATATTTTAAATTTAAATA
>CAYHRT010000259.1:0-5189 GCA_964359085.1 uncultured Bdellovibrio sp.
CAAAAAAACGTGGGAAGTTAATGTATTATTTACGATTTGAGAAATCCCCGCTAAGTCATTTTCATCCTTACCAAGAAAGTGATGAAAAAAAGTGATGATGGCTTCCCAAATTTTGACCATGATCCAAACGAGAATGGGAAAACATACAACCTTTAAAAGAATGATAAAAATCTGGAAATACATTGTCGCTTGAGCGCGAATGAAATAAGTGGCCAATCCTCCGTCACCAATAAAATTATCAATCAGCCACTCGCTCAGGTGAAAGCCAAAAAGGCGGTAAAATGCCTCAAACATCATAAAGGGCCAAGATAGCAAGATCAGAGTTGCAAAACTAACACCCTTTTCAAAATAACCATTACCGCCCTCTTCCCTCCCAAGTTCATGCGAATCAATCGCTTTATGACGAAACTGATAGTAACGCTCTTGCACCAAAAAAGGATGAAGGACCCCCTCAAAATAATATCGAAGCATCTCGTTCATTTTATATTACCTACTCGAGTATCAAAATAATTTTCCACTTCTATCCCAATAGGGATTTCATTGCCGACATAATAATTTATTTTAATCCCTGAAACGGGATCGAGCACGAAAATTTCACGCTCGTCATAAATTAAATGAATGGGACGTTCTTGATATTTAATGCTCAAAAAGGCCTTGGCAATCATCTTAAAATCGTCTTTATCCATGACTGATACGCGCTCACCATGAGTAAATAAAAAGGAAAAGAGTTGGGAAAAAGCACTATTGAGCGGTCTTAGAGAAGACATGGGATTGGTTGGTTTAATTTCGAAATCATCCCCCTTTGGAATGGTCAAATTATGTGTCGCTCCATTGGCAAACACGACTGCAAACGATTCTTCTTTATCCCCTTCTAAAGCGAGACCTGCCGCTCCCATATTTTTGTAAATCCGCTTTTCCAAAAAATCCTGAGAGGAGGCAAACAATAATTTAGCGGTGGTTGGTGAAATTTCAAAAATCAATTGTTCATGGGCCATCTTCACAAATTGTCCCATGCGAATTTGTTTATTGGGAGCTTGGGCCTTTTTGAAAAGTTCCAATATGAACTCCTGCCCGGTTGTTGTGGTAATCGAAAGTGTCGCCATTTTTTCCCTCAACGTTCCTAAATCTTGAGGGTGCCATAACTGGCCGGCCTGCATCTTAAATAAGGCCTGAGCATAATCTCGAAAAGCATCTTCCAAATAGAGCACTCCTGCGGGAGCAGCAGGCACGATACATTTTTTCTTTAGCTCTACGGAAAAAGGGACGTTGCGCACATTTTGCAAAGTAACTTTCTCAAAACTCTCTGGCCCATACTGCCTCTTCCATTCACGAAAAAGAAAAGTATCGTGAAAAAAGCTTGGGCCAAGGCCGATAATCGCCAGTATCCTGCTGTACTTGAACGGATTGAGACGATATTCATCTTCCGTTACAGGTTTTACTTGGGGTGAGGAATCATAGGCCAGGACCGTCTTTACTCCTTCGGGAGTCTTCACTTCCACGTAAAAGCTTTGGTCGTGATCTACTTTTTTACCTATGAGAACAGGGACCTCCCCCTTTTCAAACAAAAATGAAAACTTTTCTTTGTCTGATGGGAAAAATTCAGTGCGTGCCACCAGCTTCAAATCTTCCTGAGATAAAATCCGTTTCACCTGAAGATATCCCAAAATATCAAAGACCTCTTGGAGTTTTCCGGCATCGACTAGTTGATTGGTCTCCATGACGCGAAATTGCCCATTCATTTTTTTAATTGTTACTTTTGGTAATTGTAATCCTGTCAACTCTCCAAGATGCTTCTGATCGAAAAGGGCCTTCGCACTTTTTTCTTCTTCGGTTTTCTTAATTCCACGCATTTCTTCAAAATGATAGGTAAAAATTCCCAAAGAAACTGCAATCCCAAGAAGAATAATCGTTTTCCTCATGCACGCCTTCTTCGATAGAATAGAAAGGCAACAGTAAAAAGTATAAGTGGCAAGACAATAACACTCACATAGAACACGATTTTCAGTTGTTTATCATCAATCAAGATAGGTGAATTTTTCTTAATCGCCAGATTTAAGGTCAATAGCTCATCATCACTTGCCAAATAGTTTGTAGCTTTAAGAAAAAACGTGAAATTATCCGCCATATTGCCATATTGATTTTGAATGAAAGTGGAATTACCAAAGGCAATAATTTTTGCGCGGGGATGAGTCAGTGCTTCTGCTGCAAGCTCCTCCCAAATTCCCACCACAGAAGCAGGCCCTTTTTTGTCCTGCCTATCATTATAAATCAGCGTCCCTGAAACGATTTCAAGGGGGGAAAAATCAATCCAGCTGCCAGGGAAAGGAGTCGTCATGGCAAGAGATACAAATTTGCCTCGTCCCTGCTCCGTCTCAAATTTGGAAACCGATGAAACGAGAGGAAAGAATACTTGCCCATCAAAATTCTTGGTCAAGAGATGCTTTAATTCAAAAGTCTTGATTAAAGGAACACTGCCATTGCTACCACTCACAAAATTCTTTCGATCCACCACAATCGTGTTAGGTATATCTATTTCCCAGGCCTTCTTAAAAAAGTTTCTTAAGGAAATTATTTTATCATCCACAACTGCCGGGTCTAACGCCAAAAGAAGACGACCACCTCGCATGAGATATGCTTGAATAGCATCAACCTCCGGCTTAAAAAAGGCACGCTTTGGTCCCCACAACACAAGCATATCTGCATCTTGAGGAACAGCATTTCGAGCCAGAAGGTCGAGGGGTTTAAATTGGATCAAGGAGCGATGAAGCGCACTTGTAATGAGGCCACCTCCCCCTGGAGATTCGCCTTCAAAATCAAATTCCAGATGCCCAACGGTGTGATAGATAATGGGGTCTTTCTTGCGCCCTAGTTTCCTTAAAGCGTTGGTATACTCAAGCTCGGTATGTTCCTTGATATATTGCTTTCGCTTTTCGTATTCCATGATCACTGTATTTTCTTTGTCTACCTCATTGGCGCGCATAAGGTCTGGCCGAGTTTCAGGATCGTAAACATCAATCCTCATATTGGGCTTATGCTGTCTGTATAAATCCAAAATAGAGACGATAGCCCGTGCGTCATCACGATCTGCAAATACTTTGACACCCAGATCTTTTTTAAGGCCCTTGATAAGCATTTCAGATGTTGATGATAGTGAATTGATTTTTGTTTCTGAAAGATCAATCTGCACACTATTCTTAAAACTTAAATAATTGAGGAAGGCCAAAATTGTCAGGACCAAAAATAAATTAATGGTGGTGTACCCCCAACGACGGTAGATATAACTTTGCCCTACTGTTTTCAGTTCATCGCGGCCGGTATAGAGGAGAATCGAGGTCATGGCCAAAGCAAAAATGGTAAGACTGAAATTGAGCGTTTTATCGTTAGGCGAAAGCAACCAAAGCCCACCGCACGCAAGATACAAAATACCATTGATCAAAAAAAGAAATAATCTGATCCCTTCATTCATTTTATTCTCTGCGGCCTTCTAAGATCTTGTGCGATAAGTAAGTAAAGACAGTCACAAAAGAAGCAAAATAAACCAAATTATAGCTTCTCACCATTCCTCGTACAAAACCTTCATAGTGAAAGGGAACGCTGAGATAGCTAACCATCTGAGAGACAAGATAATTTTGTGACAACTGTCCTAATATAACAATGAGCATACTAGATAATAAAATTGAAAATCCTAAGATCGCGGCCACCACCTGATTATCTGTCGCACATGCACTAAAAAGCCCCACGGATAAGTAGCAAAAAATAGAAAAGATAGTCCCCAAATAACAGGAGCAAACCACTCCCCAGTCATGATACCCCGAGAAGCCTAAGATGATGGGGAAGATGAGCGTAGGTACAAGCATGAGCAAAGCTATGGTGCCCGAAGCCGCTAACTTACTAATCAAAATTTGATAATTAGTGACATGGGCCAAAGTCAATAAATCGATGGTGCCACTGCGCCTTTCTTCTACAAACATCCGCATCGTTAAAAGAGGGGCGACGAAGAGAAAAATAAAATTCATATTTCCAAAGAGAGGGACGAGAACATTCGAACTAAGATTTCCGGAATGTAATGCGGGGGAAAGGGCCACATAATTATAAAAAAGCCCTCCCATTAGCAAGCAGAAAAGTCCTGCCAAAATATAAACTGCCGAGTTGCCAAACGTCTCTTTCAATTCCTTGTTATATAACGTAAGGAGAATCTTTAAATAACCTCCCACAACTGCAACGCTCATACCCGCCCCACAATATTGTCCCGCTGATCAATGACGTGCTTAAAGACCTCTTCTAAGGAAGGATCGTGTGTCTTTAATTCTAAGGGGACAATTTTTCTCGCAAGTAAAAATTGTACAACATCATGTCGATGATCTTTATCCTCAAAAAAATTCAAACGCCAACGAACCTCTTGATCCGTCTGATGGACAATTTCACAATTGGCCTGAAAGGATTGCAACAATGCAACTTCCAAGTCCTTGGGAAATTCTCTGGTGGCTATCTCTAAAATTGACCGTAGTCTGAATTTACTGCGCATCAACGATAGGGACCCACTTTCCAACACCAATCCTCGATGCACGATAGTAATATCATCTGCCATCATTTCAATTTCACTAAGGATGTGTCCGGACAAAATAACAGTTTTATCACCTCTGAGGGCCTTGATAATCTGGCGAAACTCCATGGCCATTTGCGGGTCCAAACCAGAAGTTGGCTCATCTAAAATAAGGATCTTGGGATCTGGGAGCAAAGCTTGGGCCAATCCCACTCTTTGTCGCTGCCCTTTTGAAAGAGCGCGATTGGGACGATCTACAAATCCTCCTAGCGCCAAACGCTCTATCAATTCATCTATCTTGCCATGACGATTTGGAATTTCATAAAGCTTGCCAACAAAATGTAAATATTCTGACACCGTCATCTGGGGATACAAGGGAGCATTCTCACCAAGTAGACCAATGAGGCCGCGAAATCGCAAAGGTCTTTTTGCCACATCAATATCATCAACAAAAATTTTTCCTTTCGACGGTGCCAGTAACCCGCTCATCAATCGGATAATGGTTGACTTCCCCGCTCCATTTGGACCAAGGAGCCCATGAATGGTCCCGGCAGAAATCTGTAAATTGACATTTTGAATGGCCAGGTGCTTTAGATAGAATTTAGTGACGTCCGCAAATTGCACCGCTACAGTCATGAATTTCCTT
>CAYHRT010000260.1:0-5078 GCA_964359085.1 uncultured Bdellovibrio sp.
TTCATTTGTTCCCAAATCTCAGGAGCAGTGGTTGTCTCATGAGCGAGGGGATTTGCAGAGTTATTAAACTGGTTGGCATAAAAACTATTGGGAGTTTCACGCGCAATTTTTTCCGCCAAATCTTGGTAGTATTCAGGATGCCCCTTTTCGACATCCGATCGAGTCATCACAATTTTTGCTCCAAGCGCACGGAGGTGATTGATTTTTTCTTGGCTCATTTTATCAGGGATAACGAGGATTAGAGGATATCCACGTTGAGAGGCAACCAGAGCAAGGCCGAGCCCTGTATTTCCAGCAGTGGCCTCAATAATAGTAAATCCAGATTTTAGTTTTCCTTCTTTTTCAGCTTGTGTAATCATCGATAATCCAACTCTGTCCTTAATCGAGCCTCCGGGATTATTGCACTCCAACTTCAAAAAAAGTTTACATAATCCAGTATCAAGATGAGTCACTTCTAACAAAGGAGTATTACCAATCAGAGAAATAAGATTTGCTGTCGTTTTCATAAAATCCTTTTCATTTGTTTAGAGAAGCTATCTCTATCACCCATGGGGAATCAATTGATTCAACTTTACGATAAGCATCCGGGTGAAATGCATCCATAAAAACAAGATATGTTTCGGAAAAATTGAATCCCAGGGCGATGAGACAATCACGTCCATATGAAATATCTTCCTTTATCCGTCCCCTTAATCTCGCGCGAACCTGAATGGCATCGCCTTCTTTAAAGGTCCCTTTGAGTTTTTTCAGAACGTTAAAAGAATAAGAATAGCAGCCAGCTCTTTGCTTCTCTTCAAATTGTTTTTTGGCTTCGCCAGAATCGCGCCTGACAGGGCCATCTGTCGTGCAAAGGTCTTGAATATTAACTACTTTTCCTACGAAAATCTGTGATGTTTTTGCATACATGGTGGCGACCGGAAGAAACCAATCACTTTCAGGAGCAAGATTACACGCCAAAGCTATACCAGAGTAATAAATCATGGAGATCAAAAGTAGAATTTTCACACTTTAAGATTTCCATTCCTAAAACCAGTTGTCAAAAAAAATTCCTGATCTTATCCAGAAACTAGCTCCCAAAGGTCATAAAGTTGGAACTTTCATATTTGCGGACAGAGTAATTGAAGAATTTTAATGAAACAACCAACCAGAAAATGGACAACAGCAATATAATTAGAAATTGCATGAAATGTAAATCTCTCACTATTTCGACCGGAAAAGTTCCGATTAGCAATGACGGTATAATAAAAGTAAAAATAAACCGCAGGACGCCCTGAAAGGCCCCTCCATGAAAGAGGGCCGGGGTTAGAAATAATTCAAACAAACCCGTACTGACCGTACTGGAATCCGTGAAATAGAAACAAGTTGAATTAATAAGGAGCGAAAGAGAAAAAAAGATAACCGCCGAAACTAGACTTAAAAAGAGAATTGCAACAATCTGAAGGCAACTTGCTTTAATAAGAACGGCATAAATAATCAAGCAGGTGATAGAAAAAACGATATCGCCGATTGCCGAAACTCCAAACGATGAGGTCGCCACTCTAAGAAGTAAATTCTTTGGGGATAACATGAAACGATCAAACACTCCCGAGGCAACATTATCGGCGAGTTTTCTGATCCCGGCCCCGAAGGAAAAAATAATCCCATAGCCTAGGGCCGTGAAGCCCTGGAGCGCCAAAATATCAGAGGCCCTCCAACCATTAATAACCCCGACTGATTCAACAAAGAAAATCCAAAGAAAAATAAATGCGGCATTATTGATAGTCATACCGACAATATTCATAAGAAAACTAGTTCTCAGCTCGGCACTGTTGTGAATGTTTTTTTTGATCGCGTAAAGAGCGAATTTAATTTCTTGTCTAAACATGCTATCCGCCATTAACGGACACCTTTGCCCGCGCCAAAGAAAATAATGAAGAAACGAAGGCTAAAAAAATAATAATCCAGAAAAACTGAATTAATGAAAAATTGATCCAATCATTTCCCCAATGAGATGAGGTTGTCTGCGTAATAAAATGCGTGGCGCCGAAGGGTGAATATTTGGCCGCAAGATAAAGATATTTTGGGAACAAAGCTACGGGTAAATACGAGCCACCCAAGATCATAACCGCTTTATCAACAATCCAATAAAGGGGCATTACATCCTCTATCCAAAAAGCCAGTAGCCCAATAAAAACATAGAGAAGCAAAGAGAGAATCACACCCAAAAAAATAACCAATAAGAGTGATGGAAGAAAAACGGTAATTCTCATGGCGTCAGGAATTCCTATAAGCAGAAACAAAACTAGCGCGATCGCTAAAGTTAAAACAACAAACGAGTACAAGCCTATTCCGACTTGCCACCAACACCGGTAGGTAATGTAAGAGATTGGTTTACTGAAGAGAACTTCCACATTACCACTTCGAACATCTTGCATGATCAAGTGGGAAATATCCCGCAGGCGTAAAACAGAGAATGCAAAATAAAAAAAGATGCTCCAGGCGGCTTCTAAGAAATAAGTTCCGTTAATGTTGTCATTATTTAATTTGTAAACATAGTGATAAAGAAGCAGCAGAATCCCACACCTAGCTAGCATTCCGACGGTATCCGTGACCAATCTTCCGGGATATTGAATTCTATCCTTTGTCAGGGTTGAGAGAATTTTAAGCCCGAGGCGTATTTCTTTCATAAATATGCCTAATGACGGTTTCAAGATCACTATTGAAGACATTGAGGTCTTCAACATCAAAGAGATCTAAAAGTTTTTTGAGTGCGTTCTGGACAGTGATTTCTTCCAACTTTACAAGAAGAGTCAGCTTATTATTTTCTTTAACTCGATAATGGATACCCTTCGGTAATACAGGAAAATGCATAAACCTATCTTTAGGGATCAAATCAATATATTTTTCATTGAGAAACGTTCTCGAAAGTTCTTTAGTGGGAAGATCTTTGACGATCACACCATGATTAATAATAATCGCCCGCTCGCAGAGAGACTCGATATCACCGACATCATGTGAGGTAAGAAAAATGGTGGTTTTTTTTTCATGATTAATTTTGACAAGCAAATCTCTCAAGGATTTTTTCGCCACTACATCAAGACCAATGGTCGGCTCGTCTAATAATACAATCTTCGGGTTATGGATTAATGATGCCGCAATTTCTGCACGCATTCTTTGCCCAAGAGACAATTTTCTTACCGGTTGATCGAGAAAACTATGCAGATCAAATAATTCCACTAACTCTTTAGTACGTCTGATAATTTCAACATCGGCCATGTCATACATGACGCCGAAAAACTCAAAAGAGTCCGTCAGTGGCAAGTTGGGCAATAATTGTGATCTCTGACCAAAGACCGTTCCAATTTGATAAGCAAGTTTTTTTCTTTCAGTCATTGGATTAAGGCCCAAGACTTGAATTCTTCCATCGGTAGGAAATAAAATCCCAGTCAGCATTTTTATGACAGTCGATTTCCCCGCCCCATTCGGGCCGATGAAGGCAATTCGCTCTCCATAGTTCACTGAAAAAGAAATATCATTAACTGCTGTTATTTCTTTTTTCTGTGGGGCAAATAAATTACTCACCCAATGCTTTCTTGAGTCCTTGATAGGAAATGAAAATTGCTTGGTTAAATTTGAAACTTTGATTGATGAAGAATCCACGCATAAACTGTAAGGAGTTTAAAATTAAATGGCAATTTAAACCTTGCCATCACTTTGTTTACCCTCGCCATCAACAAGCACTAAGTCAGCCGTAACATCTTTTGCGTCATCCTCACCTGGTCGCATATATTCGATTCGCTCCGGGATAATGCATACGAAAGCCAGATCAGGGTCCTCTGCCCCCTTCCATCGGCACTCCAGTACTGCTTGAAATGAGGCGATGCTAGCAACACGCTTTCTCTCAATCACATCAGGCACCTGCTCTACACGACCTACAATTCTTAAATATCCAGAAAAAGCATCCTTTTTGAACATCACCAGTGCTGAGACTTTGGGATGCGTTGCCATTTCTCTGGCCTTACGCGTGTATGTGGTTGTGGCAAAATAAAAATACCAGTCTAATTCCATTAATGTCATAGGACGAACCTCGGGCGTAAATCCATTGCAGGAATCAACGGTTGCCAGATATCCCATGGCTTTATGGGGTGAGGGGAAAAAACTACGAATTTCTGCTTCAAGCTCAGGTTTCATATTATTCAATCCTTTGGTAGCTCGTAGTAAAAAGATCGTTTGGCACATTCCTCATAGGCATCGGAAAGTAATTTGCCTTCGATTCCCACATTGTCATAAGGGTGCTCAGAAATGTGAATAATCGGTTTCCAATCGGGCCTTGCCGTGGCCTTAGCAAAGGCCTCGGTCATTGAGACCACCAGTTTTTGCTTGGCTGTTCTTTTAATGCGAGGGCAATACAGCACAAAATGAATGTATGGATGTTGGTTGTGATCAACAAGCTTGCCTCCGATGGCAGCTTCACAGGAAGAGCACTCAAAAAAACGAATCTCGAAGATTTCGGCCGGAAAAGGAGTCGATGAAACAAAAGCCTCTGTAACCAGAGCGGCAAGTTGCTCTTTCGTTTTACGATCCAGTTTTGGGATGCTCATTTCTAAACAGGGCATGGGTTACCTCCACGCCTAAGACTCTATAGTTTTCTCCCAGCATCCGCTTGGAAAAAATTGCGGTATTCGGTTGGCGACATTCCGCTGTGCCGTTTAAACGCCTTATTGAAAGCTGAGAGGTCGTTGAAACCAACATCCGAAGCAATGGCGATTATCGGTCGCGCGCGTCTTTGCAGTTTCTGTTTGGCAAGATCAACTCTGAGACTATTCAAGTATCGGATGGGAGTCATGCCGGTCTTCTCTTTAAACGCGCGCACAAAATGAAACTTACTCAGTCCGGCGCGCGTTGCAATTTGCTGTAAATCCAAATCTTGTGAACTTACAAGATCGCGCAGAATCGCTTGTCCGCGGGCAACTGGACCAGGATAATATCCTCGTTGTTCCAATGTCCGCAATTTAACACTTACCCCAGATTTAAGTCTGGTAGTCAGTTCAATCACCAGTTCGGTCAAGGCGCAATCAATGGCAATGGGAGAGGTCCCA
>CAYHRT010000261.1:0-5035 GCA_964359085.1 uncultured Bdellovibrio sp.
TTCATGAATTTCTGAACTTAAAAGTTTCCTTGAATCTTGAATTCAATCGAATTATTCTCCATGCTTTGAAATCGTTTCCTGCAAATTTTTCTATTTCTGACCTTCTGCTCAGCTACTTAGAACAGCATTTGGCTGACACTGCCGATGACGAGATAAAGTTACTCTGTATTGAGGCCATGTGCTATGTGCCCAATGAAAAAATTGCACGACAGATCGATCGTGGATTGCCCGCAGAAAAAAATGTCGCCATTATTCATGAGATTCTGAAAACCTTGTCATATGCCATAAAAAAAGAACCGGCCATGGCGCGATCAGTCCTCTATTGTTGGGAGCATAAGACGTTTATCGAATCATTTACCCATGATTTATCGCAACAGCTGGTGAAGCATATTCTGGAGATGGTGAGTGCTTCTCCCAACCAAACGGGCCTTGTTCCCAACTTCCATCCTTTCTTTTTATGGCATGAAATTGAAATCTCTCAAACGCTCCAAATACTACTTGCGCAGCAGTTTAGTCCCGAACTTTTGCATAGCATTTTATGTTGTGTAAAACAGAAGCTGATTTGTATGAACGTGATGCTTATTGATTATTTGAAGTACCTTGACTTCAACGATATTCCCTACACAACTGCACTTTTGATCTTAGACGAGATGGCCCTTTCCCCTAGTCAAGATTTAAAACGACGTGCCATGAGTGAATATTGGACACTCGCTCATGATCCATTAAATGTGCAAGTTAGTTTTAGAGATCTCATGAACAAAGCATTGGTGCAACATGAGTGATGTATGTTTAATTTTAGAAGGGACTTATCCTTACGTGACTGGGGGTGTTTCTGCTTGCGTCTATCAACTTATTCAAAATACTCCCCACATCAGCTATGACATAATTTATATCGGTGCCACAAAGAATAATAGTCTTGGATATAAATATCCTATACCGCCCAACGTAAAATATTTTCGCGAAATCTATTTATATGAGTATTCCATTCCGGAAGGCCCCATTGATCTCAATTTCACGATTGATCACGCTTTAATTGCCGATTTTCACCAGGCGCTGACAACTCAAAATATGCTAAAATTTGAGGAACTCTTCATTAAGATTTTTCAAAATGAACACTTTCCATCTCCCGAAGATATGTTACGCTCCCGACAAGTATGGCAATATTTAGAACAGGCCTATCGACGTCTTTTTCCCGGAGAGACTGGTCCTTCGTTTATTGACTATTTTTATACTTGGCGTTTTTCCCATTTCCCAATCTTTAAAATGCTGACAACCGAAATTCCTCACGCTCGTGTGTATCACTCTTTTTGTACAGGCTACGCCGGACTTCTTGCAACTATTGCAAAAATTAAAACGGGGCGTCCCTATCTCTTATCTGAACATGGAATTTATTCCAATGAGAGAGAAATTGAGATCTCACTTTCTGATTGGATTTACCGCGATACGTCTGTAGAGATGCATCCTGAAATTTCGCATTATTTCAAAACATGGTGGACCCGGCTTTTTAATTTTCTCGGAAAACTTTCTTATCACCATGCCGATATCATAACGACGCTCTTTCGTGGCAACCAGATTCGTCAAATGGAATATGGAGCTTCGCTCAGTAAAATGCAAATTATCCCCAATGGGATCTCGCTGCAAGCATTCTCTCCTGACCGTATGATGTTAAAAGCTCCTGAAAGTCGTCCTGTGATCGGTATGGTGGGGCGGATCGTTTCGATAAAGGATGTTAAAACCTTTATCAAGAGCTTGCTGGTGGTAAAAGAAAGAATTTCGAATTTTGAAGCTTATTTGATTGGTCCCTACGAGGAAGACCCTGACTATTTTGAGGAATGTAAAAAACTTATCACTTTATTAGACTTGGATGACAATGTGATCTTTACGGGTAAGGCCAATGTCCATGACTATTATCCAAAATTTGATGTTCTGGTGATGACAAGCATAAGTGAGGGACAGCCATTAGTACTGCTTGAGGCCATGGCGATGGGGATTCCCCTCATCGCTACTGATGTTGGCGCTTGTCGAGAATTAATTATAGGCCATGATTTAGAGGATCAGGCCATTGGTGTTGCGGGTATTGTTCTTCCAATGGGAAGTGTTGCACAAATTGGCGAAGCAATCTTAACAATTCTTTCCGATAGAGTTTTAGCGCGGCAGTGGGGACAAAATGGCCGGCAGCGGGTGGTTAAGTATTATACTGAAGAACATAACATTAGGAGATATCTAAACTTGTACAATCACTACATGGCGATTTAAAAGGTAACTCATAATGGCCGGCATAGGTTTTCGCCTACAGTCTTATTTTGGTTCAAACGATTTGTTGAGAAATCTTCGAGGTGCCGTTTATTCAGTTCTCATCTCAAGTGGCCCCTGGCTTATTACTATTCTCTCTCTCGCTTATATTAATTCTTTTTCCTCGACCTATTTGGATGATCAGGAAATGTATCTCTACAAGGCCATCGTCAGTTATGCCTACGCATTTTCCTTAATTATCTTTGGGGCGATTGAAATGCCTCTTACCCGATATTTGGCGGATAAACTTTTTTTAAAGGATCTGCATGACATTCGCCCTCTCTATTATTGTCTTTGTTTTGTCCTCATGATTTTAAGTCTCGTCATCTGTTTTATCTTTTTTTCCTTTGTGGAAATACCGCTCTTGCTTAAAATCACGAGCTTTTTCTTTGTGACCTTAACCATGATGATCTGGCCTGCGATGATTTTTTTAAGTGCCGCCAAGCATTTTCAGGTGATCGTTTTTGCTTTTATTGCAGGAGCTTTGACGATGGCCTTTGCAAGTCAGCTAGGTCTGCTTCACTCGGGAGTCGGAGGTTTAATTGGTGGGATGAGTTGTGGTCAGCTTGTAGTTTTTATGATTCTTTCTGTCTGCATCTATTATGAGTATGAATCTTTTGATTTTACCAGTTTTGAAATTTTCACTTACTTTCGTCGTTTTAAAAAACTTTCGCTGGCCGGATTGTTCTATTATTTGGGTGTTTGGATTGATAAATTTATCTTCTGGTTTAGCTCGTCTGGCCAACAAATTCTTGGACCTCTCTATACCAACAGCGAGTATGACACCGCTATGTTTTTGGCCTACATTGCCATTCTGCCTGCACTCACAATTTTTGTGGTGCAAATTGAAACTAACTTTTATGTGAAATATCTCTATTACTTCAAGTTGCTCGATGATAAAAGTCCATTATGCATGTTAGATTCAGCCCATCGGGATATGATGCTTGCCTTGAAGCACGGACTAAATGCTTTGATCAAGGTTCAAAGTCTAGTGTCTTTCACCATCTGGTTTTTTGCCGCCGATATTATGGCCTTTATGCGCCTACCCACCATTATGGTCTCCATCTTTAGGTTTGGCGTTTTAGGTACTTATTTCCAATCGCTCTTCATGATCTTTAATATTATTTTGCTTTACTTTAATGCCCAAAAACCTGTTTTGATTAACTACGTGGTCTTTTTTGTGACAAACATGAGTTTAAGTATGCTGTCAGTCTATGCCGGGAAGAAGTATTATGCTTTAGGTTACGCCTTGAGTTCTTTTATCACTCTGTGTATTTCCTATTATAAATTAAACTATCACCTTCAACATACCCATGAATATGTCTTTATGGGACAAGCATTGAATCAAAAACATGTCTACACTTAGAGCGAAATGCTTAATTCTTTTTCTTACCCTGATACTTATGGGAGGTAAAAATTCCAATGCAACTCCAGTTCGCTGGTACTACCAATTGCAAATGTTGCAGGTTGATGCCTTGAAGTCTCTTATTAAAGGCCCTCCGACACTGTTTGTGCTTGAACCTTTCGAGCTTCATGAAGGGGTTTTTCAGCAGTTGGCCAGCGAATTGAAGAAGGGGGGACATACTCTGTTGTGTTATATGAGCATCGGCGAGACGGGCACATACCGTTACTATTACAAGGCCTTGAATAAGAAAATCGTTAAGAATGAAAATGTCTTATGGAAGGGGAGCTATCGGGTGGATTATGCCGATCCAGTTTGGCAGAGTATCTTTCTTTCTAAGACTCCTGAATTTGGCGCTTCCTATGTAGAACGGATGATAAAATTGGGATGCCAAGGGGCCTACTTGGATCTTGTGGATGCCTTTTGGGATGATCCCAAGGCAGTCAAGAAAAATGCCCAAATTATGGCGGATTTTGTGATGAAAATTAAAAAACATGGAGTGAGTCTCCTTCCTTCATTTCTCTTGTTTACCCAAAATGCCACGACGATCTATCAGTTTTTAAGTTCTCCCCATTCTTTTTTTGAATCTATTGATGGTATCGGAGTTGAAAGTGCCTTTCATGTAGGTCCAAAATGGTTTGATAATGCCTATGCTCCTGACAAAGAGGTGGTAAGGGAGTTCAAAATCTACCAAACTCATGGCAAGAGTGTTTTTTCTATTGAATATATCCAAGGTCCGGCCAAGATTGATGCGTATTTTTGCCAGGCGCAGTTGCTGGGAGTGATTCCCCTTGCGGCAGACCGGGAGTTGACAGGAAAAAACTCTCTCTATGATTTTAAAACTGCCTTTTGTAAAAAAGAAGGCCTCACGAAATGAAATAAAGGAACTATACTTATTATTGAGTAAGCCGACGTAGCTCAGGTGGTAGAGCAACGCTTTCGTAAAGCGTAGGTCGCCGGTTCGAGTCCGGCCGTCGGCTCCAAAAAAGATTGTCTCAGAGTTAAATCGCCGCCCCCATGCAGCACGTAAGCTCTTCATGATCTGTTATATCAATGCAACCATCGACAAGTTTTAAAATTCCTTCTCGTTGAAATTCGGATAGAGTTCTGATTAAGGTCTCATTGGCGGTCCCTGCAAGAGAAGACAGCTCGATTCTGGAAAAGATACGAGGAATGCTCACACTATTCTTGCCCGATGCTTTTCCATAACTAGTCGCAAGATGGATAAGCGTTTCGGCCACTCTTTCCCTTACATTTTTTTTTGAAAGGCTAAGGATTCTGAGTTCGTTGTCCGTTCCTACTCAAAAGCGGCCGCATCATTCCTATTGTATGGCAGCCAGT
>CAYHRT010000262.1:0-5030 GCA_964359085.1 uncultured Bdellovibrio sp.
TTTGGATAGCAATGTTCTCTTGATCCGCTACAGTGGCGCCTGCGGGACATGTCCGAGTTCAACCACCGGTACCCTTGAGGCCATTCGTGCTATCCTGCGAGAAGAATTCAATCCTGAAATAGATGTCTACATCGCTCCAGAATTTTAGGCCTTATCATGACCTTGCCTGTGACATTTTCGCCAGAATTGCAGAACAAAATTGATCTCCTGAAGAACAGACGGAAAGCTGTGCAGTTGGGGAGAATATCTTTTGCCGGCCCTTTACTCTTGGCACCTATGTCAGCGATAACCTCGACTCCCTATCGACTGCTCATGCAAGACCTGGGAGCAGGCGGCACCGTGAGTGAGTTGATTTCATGCCACGGAATCAATTACAAAGGCCAGAAGACTTTGCACATGCTGGAGATTTCTCCCCAAGAAAAGCATGTGGGGATTCAGCTTTTTGGCGAAGATCCAGAGGCCATAGCGCAAGCGGCACAGCATGTAGAGGCCCTCTCAAATCCACCCAAATTTATCGACATCAATATGGGATGCCCGGTACGAAAAGTTGTTACCAAGGGAGCGGGTTCGGCGCTGCTTCGTACGCCCGAAAAATTGGTCACCTTCTTCTCCACCATCCGCAAGGCAATCACCCTGCCTCTGACGGTAAAAATCAGAACCGGATGGGATGAGCAATCCATCAATGCTCTTGAAATCGCGCACATTGCCCACAGCGAAGGTCTTGAGTTTGTCAGCATTCACGGGCGCACCAGCACCCAACAATATCGTGGCAAGGCCAACTGGAATGTTATTGAACAAGTGGCCGAAGCGTCTCCTCTTCCTATTATTGGCAATGGCGATTTGCACGCTCCAGAAGAAATTATGAGACGTTTATCGACTACCCACTGCCAGGCCTTAATGCTGGGACGTGGGCCTCTTCGTTCGCCTTTTTTATTTTTAGAAAGTTATATCACCGCTGAAGACAAAATTATTTTTGGGCCCCACGATTATCTGGAAGTTCTGGCACGCTACCGTCATTATCTAGAATCTTATACCACTCTCACTCGAGTGATTGAAACTCAAGTAAAAAAGCACGCCGTATGGATGGTGGCAGGAATGCCAGGGGCATCCCAATTCCGCTCCCAGGTATTTACCTGCCCGGACCTCCCCACCCTGTGGGCACTCATTTTGCAATACTTTGAGGAGCTGAAAAAACTGCGTGAACACGATGGCGCTGGTTTCCGTCAGAAACTTGATTGTGATTTCATAGCAGGGGGGCATGGGTGAGCATTCTCACCCTATAAAAAGCACCCACCCAATTGAGCCAAATCCCTATTTCTGGCACCATAGGTCATTCAATCTGCAATAATGAGGCACCATGTTCTTTAAGTATTTGTATCCCTTAGTCACGGCCTGTTTGCTGGCCGTGATGCCTGTGCCTGCTTTGAGCGCTTCTGATACCGAAATTGCCACGCAAACACTTGAATCAACGTCGTTGTGGCAGAAATTGAGTCCCCATACCAAGGCGCTTCAAAAGAATATCTTAGCTCGTCTCATCACCAAGAGTTTTAATAACCTGGATAGCTGGGGACTCGACTCAGTGGAATTAGGCATCGATTCAGGCCTGATCGCCAAAGTTATCTTTACAATCTATCGTTCAATTGAAGAAAACGACACCCCTTCGGGCCCCAACGATAAATTTCTAGTACGAGACACTCTAAAAATTGGCATGCGGCTGGGGATTGGCCTTGTGGCCTCGGGTGATGTGTCCTTAGTCCGCCAGTATTCCCTGATCTATCCGGTGGCAAGTAAACGCCAAGGTGCCTATCACAACAAATTTATCGTCAATCTCTTTCTCCCCTATCAAGTGGCAAAAAATAATCTCCCTCCCAAGTACGTCCTGATGATCGAAGACACTCTTGAGGGGCGCGGACGACTCAACATTGGAGGAACACTGCAATTCCCGGTGGGGCTCGATACCAGACTCTCCGCCATCCACCTCCATCGCACGTTTTATGATGCCAAAGGAAGCGATAGCATATTGATTTTCGATGATCAGTCTAATTCTACAAAATTGATGACAGAACTTTACGCTGGCCTCTCCAATCTCAATCTCCCGATGTTTAATGCTTCAGGTGAGAGTGGTATTCTTAAACGTCAATACATGCATGTGACACGTTCTGTATTAGAAAAAAATTCTGAAGCTTCCGATTCGATCTCCCTAGGAATGTGGGAAAATAATTTGGCAGGTATTATTAAATATGGAACCATTCGGCTGCTTGATGATGCTTTTGCAGAAAAATATTACCGTTTTACCGCTTTTGGACTCGCTTACGTGGAGGCCCGAAACCGCGAAGACCACTTCTTTGAAACTATCCCCATTCCTGGCGAAACCTCCCCTAATATCTCTGAACACTATCAACTCTACCATGACAAAACCGCCAAGTGGATTTGGCCTACTTCAGGCGAGAGGAAATACAAAAATGTCGTTTTGACGGGCGAACCTGCAAGTAATGGTCAAGTCCAACGTGCCAGTATGTTAGTTTCTTTACGGGTGCTTGATCACAAGGCAAATCCTCGCGAAATCGGACCGGGTTACTTACACATGGTGGACACCATCACTCGCGAGAAAAATTTTTTAAATTTTCAATATCTTGTCAAAGAAGGCCACTGGGGTGACACCAATTTAAAATTTGATATCTATTTTTCTGAGCAAAATTTAAAACGACTGCAAACCGTGACGAGAGATGAAATTTGGCAAAGCATCGCTCTCGTCACTGATAAACCACAAATGGCCACGCTAGAAGGACGCAGACAACTCCGGCAACATCTCTGGAAAAATCGCCACGTCCTGCGCGTGGCCCACAATGTGCGCGCTTTGATTAAATCCCTAGAAAAATACCAGCAGAAGCCCAAGGCCGTTGAGCAACTCCGCGCCCTTTCCAATGCTATCAAGGAAGTAACCTATTTCTCTGAATCGGCCTTTAGTCCCTATGGGGCAGCGGCCTTGATCGAGATACTAGGGAAAGATACTGTCTATTTTTTTGCTCGATTCAGTATTCCCGACGATTATATAAAGGCCCTACCCACTGAGACCGTGCTTGAGCGTGCACGAGGCCCGCGTCCAGGGCCGGATGATGTCTTTCATCCCTTCGTGTTTAATAACACTCAACAGATTTATTATTTTTTCTAGCATTCGTAGCATTCGTGCTAGCATTCGTGCCACGCTCTCTTATGTAGCGATGATGCGTTAGACGCGCTGTAAGTACATTTGGGAGCGTGGCACCTAGCGCCTAGCGGAGGCGTGCTCCTGTACATCGCAGGCGTTACAAGGCGAGTTGCAGTTGCTGCTCTGTCATCTCATGCTCTTCGGAAATAAAATGTCCACCAACACCGAGGAGACGTACTGCCCGATTGGGCCATTTTTGAAAGGCCCCCTGGATTAACTTAGGAAAAGTATTGCCTGGGTCAAGAGTCTCTGTCACGGGTAGGGCAAGAGTATGAGATTTAAAATCACTGAATTTGAGTTTAATAAAAATATTTTTTAACGGGCGCTGGTCGTCAGAGTCCTGGCGGTAATGGGTGAGCCGATCATTCCAATCTTGGGCCAAATCGAGAATAGCCATTTCCCATTCGGGTAGGGTCACGAGATCTTGAATATAGGTATGTTCAACAGACAGCGAACGGCGAGGGCCTTGGGTAAAAACATCGCGGGAATCTCTGCCGTGGGAGAGTTCCCATAAAACTTCACCATATTGGCCAAAATGTTGTGTAAGGAATGACAGGCCCAAGCGTCGAAGATCTCCCGTACTTTTGGCCCCAAGACCTAAGAGACGTGCTTCAGTGACTTCGCCAACACCAGGGAGAGTGCGTACCGGAAGTTGTTCCACAAACGCTTCCACTTCATGAGGTTGTAGAACAAAAAAACCATTGGGCTTTTTCCAGTCAGAGGCAATCTTGGCCAAATAAGGATTAGGGGCCAGACCAGCAGAGGCAATCAAGCGAGTTTGCTCAAAAATTTGGCGTTTAATATTTTGTGCCACACTCATCGCCTGCTCAAAACTAATATCAGAGAAATCTAGGTAAGCTTCGTCGAGACCAACAGAACTTACGCGTTCGGTGTGTTGGGAGAAAATTTGATGAATAATATCGGACATGGCTTCGTATTGGGTAAAATTGTGATTTAACAAAATGAGATTAGGGCAACGTTGCAGGGCAATTTTGCTGCTGAGAGCGGAGTGCACTCCTGCTTTGCGGGCCTCATAGCTAGCGGTGGAAATCACGCCGCGTTCTTCGGGGCGTCCACCGACGGCCACGGGTTTTCCTACCAAAGAAGGCCGACTTAAAAGTTCACAGGCGACGAAAAAACAATCCATATCCACGTGGAGGATAGGGCCTTGGTTCATGGGAGTGACCTAAAAATGCCGACGAGAACACCGGCAATTTTAAATTGCTCCTGATCCTGATGAGAGAGTGAGGACTCAACAATAATAGGGGAATATCGAATATTGGCCGGGCGTAGTTCGATTTTTTTTTCACTTTTATGATAGCGTTTTAAGGTCGCTTCCCCATCGATGAGGGCCACAACTGTTTGACCATTTTTGGCCTCTTCTTGATAGCGAATAATCGCAATATCGTGATCGAGGATGCCATCCTCGATCATGGAATCACCTTTTACGCGAAGAGCATAAAAGCGGTGATGGCCTTTCACTAGGGACTTAGGCACTTGAATTGTATGATCAGCCTGCTCAATGGCCAAAATGGGGTTACCTGCGGCCACATTGCCAAGGAGAGGAATCACACCTTCACTTTCATCAGTTTCTGACCGGCCTGAATCAGGGGCATTTTGCACTTTTATCCCACAGCGGGCGTTCCAATCTGTTTCCAAGAGACCTGCATTCGCAAGATACTGGATGTAGCGTTGAACGGAGCCAAAAGATTTAAGTCCAAAATGATCCTTGATCTCTTTTTG
Source organism: uncultured Bdellovibrio sp. (assembly GCA_964359085.1). Classification (GTDB taxonomy): domain Bacteria; phylum Bdellovibrionota; class Bacteriovoracia; order Bacteriovoracales; family Bacteriovoracaceae; genus GWA2-49-15. Next base: position 4,952 of record CAYHRT010000262.1, read on the forward strand.
AGTGGGGGCGTGTCCCTTTTTCTCTAGATAGCTGGAGATAAACTGGTATACGTCCATTTGTTTTTTGGTAAGTCCCATA
>CAYHRT010000263.1:0-3519 GCA_964359085.1 uncultured Bdellovibrio sp.
CTGCTGGCCGGTTATTTTGGAAAGAGTATCGATCAAACCATTATGCGCTTCACTGATATTATTATGGCGCTTCCTTCTACCTTGTTGGCCATTGTGGTTGCCGCGATCCTTGGCCCTGGTCTCGTAAACGCCGTATGGGCGGTCAGTATTGTGGCCATTCCCAATTATATTCGTCTGGTGCGGGCCCTGGTGATGGCCGAAAAAAAACGTGCCTATGTGATGGCGGCACAATCTTATGGGACAGGGCATATCCGAATTATGGTGAGCGAAATTCTTCCCAACTGTATGGCACCTATTATTGTTCAAGCAACCTTAGGCTTAAGCGAAGGTATCTTGAATGCGGCCGCCTTAGGCTTTTTAGGTCTGGGCGCTCAACCTCCTACGCCAGAATGGGGAACGATGCTCGCAGATGCCCGGCCTTTTTTGGAAAGTTCCCCTTGGATGGTAACTTTTCCTGGCTTGTGTATTTTATTGGTGGTCTTGGCACTCAACCTGGTGGGAGATGGTCTGCGTGATGCCCTCGATCCAAGGTTGAAAAAATAGAGAAATGAAAATGCTACCAAAAACATTACCAAAAATATTATTAGACATACAAAATCTCACCATCACTTTTAATACCAAAGATGGCCCCCTCATCGCCGTACGGGATTTGTCTTTCCAAATTAAAATGGGAGAAACCCTAGGTGTGGTGGGAGAATCCGGCTGCGGAAAGTCGATAACAAATTTGGCCATTATGGGCCTTCTTCCTCCTCAGGCAATTGTTTCGGCAACCCGCTTAAGTCTGCACTTAAGTCCGGAAGATAAAAATCTCCTCACACTAAGTGAACGTGATTGGCAACAGATCCGTGGCCAAGATATCGCAATGATCTTCCAAGATCCCATGTCTGCTTTGAATCCTTGTTACACCGTCGGTGCCCAACTGGTAGAAACTCTGCGGGTACATCGAGACATGAGTAGACGAGATGCCTTGCTTGAATCTTTAAATTTAATGGAGCAAGTCGGGATTCCGGCCCCAAGCGAACGTCTCAAGGCCTATCCCCATGAACTTTCGGGAGGAATGGCGCAACGAGTGATGATCGCCATGGCCATTAGCTCCAACCCAAAACTCCTCATCGCCGATGAACCAACAACTGCCCTCGACGTTACCATCCAAGATCAAATTTTAAGGCTCTTAAAAGACATCCAAGAAAAACGACAAATGTCTTTGATGCTGGTAACCCACGATCTGGGGGTTGTGGCACAGAATACCGATCGTATCCAGGTTATGTATGCCGGGGAACTGGTTGAGGCCGGCCTAACACAAGATGTAATCCATCATTCCACTCATCCCTATACTGCGGGTCTATTGGCAGGACACCCGGAAGCAAGGAGCGGGAGCGGCGATGGCACGAAAGCACGTCTGCCATCTATTCCAGGCATGGTGCCTAACCTGCGCCAACGCCCGCAAGGCTGCCAGTTTCATCCTCGCTGCGCTTGGGCCCAGAAACAAGATCAAAATAAATGTCGACTTGAAGCTCCCCACCTTAACGGCAAGGTTCGCTGCCATTTCCCGTTGCAAAAGGGAGACTCTTGATATGTTGAAAGTTCAGGATCTAAAAAAACATTATCTTGTGAAAAAATGGCCGGACGAAGCCAAAACTATTCACGCCCTCGATGGAGTTTCTTTCCATCTTAAAGCTGGCAGAACTCTGGGAGTTGTGGGCGAGTCAGGTTGTGGCAAGAGCACTTTGGCGCGCACTCTTTTACATCTTGAGACCCCAACCAGTGGCAATATTCTCTGGGAAGATAAAAGCATTGCCAGTATTGGTGGAGATAATTATCGAAAAAATATTCAGATGATTTTTCAAGATCCCTATAACTCACTCAATCCAAGGAAACGCGCTCTAGAAATTGTCAGCGCACCTCTGGTTGTGAATACCAATTTATCAAAACAAGAAAGAACTGAGCGGGCCCTAGCTATTCTCTTGAAGGTAGGAATAGCTCAGACTGAAGCCTATAAATATCCCCATATGTACTCAGGCGGACAACGTCAAAGACTGGGCATTGCACGCGCCCTGATCCTAGACCCAAAGGCGGTTATTTGTGATGAGCCAGTGTCTGCCCTCGACGTTTCAATTCAAGCGCAAGTCTTAAACTTACTTTTAGATTTGCAAGAAACGCTTGGCCTGTCCTATATTTTTATTTCTCACGATCTGGGCGTGGTTAGTCACGTCTCCGATGACATTATGGTGATGTATCTTGGAAAAGCAGTCGAGCAAGGCCCAAAGGAAGATATAATACGCGCGCCGATGCATCCCTATACCCGGGCCCTTTGGGCCAGTTCACCTGCTCTCGATCGTGTCAAACCGAAGGAGGCGCTGGCCTTAGGCGAACTCCCTTCGCCTATGAATCCTCCCAGTGGCTGCAGCTACCACAAGCGTTGTCCCCACGCCGACCAGTTATGTAGAGAAAAATCGCCGGCCCTCTCACCTCATGGCAAGACTCTCGTGGCCTGCCACTACACCGAAAAACTAACAGGCCGTTGATGTCCTTCTAGAAGGACACAACGGTCAGCTACGCTGCAATGGCGGGTGAGGTCCAATTCGATCCACCCATCAACGATGAACATACATTCCTAATCTCGCCATAATGCTGATTGAGTAAGGGCCTAAAAATTTCCTCGACAGTTTCCGTGCTTCCTCCCCTGCCTGCGGGATGCATGTCCTGATATCTCACAAATAAAAAAATTTCATTGTTAGGACCATGCTGGGGATAGGTCATGGCCGAGTTAAAAAAATTATTGTTGTGAACACAAAAATTCAAATTGTCGGCAATTTTCCCCTTAATTCCATGAACTTCTTTCAAGACCTCTATATTAATTTGAAACGAGGCCAATCTCTCTTCGATAAGTTTGTTATAGATAATGGGGGAACTCCACTTATAGAGATGGCCGTTGGGCGTAATTTGTACCAGAGTGAGAGGATAGGCATCAATATTTGGACTGTGAAAGAAAACAATCCCCGGCAAATTGCAGCGAATCCTAAAATGTCGCAAGGGCATTTTCTTGGTTAAAATCTTTTTATTAACAAAATCTTTAAACACCCTCTTATCTTGCCAACGATATGACATCAAAGGCAGGTATGGCCCGCATTCACCCACAGTTGAAATAAGAACATCCTTACCTATCTCAGGAGAGGAGCGGAAGGGCATTTCCAAAAAATTATCATACGTATCATAGAGGTTACTACGCACAGAGGATATGGGGCCTCTTAACCATGTCGGGATTTCTTTCAATTTCTGCAAATTTTGATTCAACCAGTTTAAACGGGCCCGTCCACGCGAAGAATTCAATACCTCTGATTTTGCCAAGAGACAAGTCGATTGACAGTCGGCCCAGTGAAAAGAGAGTAAACCCACATCATCGAGCTTCAGTTCTTCATGAAATGGCGCCCCCTGAAGATAAGAATTGAGATCAATTAACTGGTCATAATAACAATCTGCCATAGCGTGCCCATAACTGCTGCTCATTTTTGACCTCGT
>CAYHRT010000263.1:3619-5024 GCA_964359085.1 uncultured Bdellovibrio sp.
CGATGCCAAGAAAAATGGCCAAAGGAAAATGGCCCTTTGAAAATATAACCAACAAATCTTGGCAGACTCTCGGCTTATTGCTCTAACTTACGATAATACTTAGGCCATGAGCAATTCTTTACTATAATAGGAAGATGAACAAAGAAAGTACCAGCAAAACCTCTGAAACACTCCTCACGGGTGCCTACCATGCTCTAGAGATCAACCGGTTTGTTCTCGACTATAAGCAGATCAATTTACGGGAAGTCTTGAATATTGAAGAGTCTCCTTGCGATTTCTATATTCTACGCCAAGGCCTGCCACACCGATTACATGAAAAAAATCACGAACTCAATAATCAGACCCTTCGCGAGTGGGTTGAGGCCGGGATCTCAAAAATATTTATCAAGGCGCGCGAGCATAAAAATTTAATTGAAAAACAAAATGAGAATTTACGCAGCAATACCCGCTCACTCTCGATCGGCGACCCTTTGGATAAAAGCCGACGCCAAACCTCACTCCTCGCTACACACCTAAAGTTTTTTTATGAGGACACGGCCAATGACGAGTTGCTGAATTTGCTACATCAAAGTATTCGGTCTTTTGCCAACTTTCTTATGGAGCATATGAAAATTCATCATATGACCTATAGCGATTTTTCTCGTCAGAAACATCACTACATTCATTCACAGCCGGTACTCTCTTCATTGTTTCTGATTGGCGTCTTAAAACAGGCGCGAATCTTTAGTGATAAGGATATAGAGAATTTGTTTGTCACCAGTTTTTTAAAAGATGTCGGTATGTCGTGCATTCCCATTGAAAAATATGGCCAGAAAGAACTCAATCTTGCGGATAAAAAACTTTTGTTAAATCATGCCCAAAATTCGGTGAGTATCTTATTAAATCGTATTCCTCTGAGTGCCCACAGCTTAAAAATCATCGAAAATCATCACAACTTCAGCACCCTCACCCGGGAGCTCGAACATTTTACTCCCGATCCCCCGAAACGACTCATCACCGGGATAGAAACGACGCTCGTCTCGATTACCGACATTATTGCTGCGATGATTTCCGAGCGCCCCTACAGACCGGCAACAAGCTTGTTTCAATCTTTAGATCTTATCCGTGAATTAATTTCTAACCAACATCCCCAAGAATTCAAACTCCTGATCAGTTATTTTAAAAACTACTTTTCAAAAAGTAAGGCCAACTAAATGGTTGACCTATTGCTGGAGATTGAAAAACATATTTGTACCGGGCAACCGACTGAGGCCCAACGAAAGATAAAGACCTTCCTGAAAAAGGCCAAATTATCATCGGACGAACGCGTCCGCCTTTCAGAAGTTTATCGTTCACTCTCTGAAAATGAAAAGGCACTTAAAATTCTTGGCGAAGAACTTTCACCGCATGAAATGATACAAATCTC
>CAYHRT010000264.1:0-4986 GCA_964359085.1 uncultured Bdellovibrio sp.
AGAACCGACTAAATAATCGAGAGAGTCAAAATTTGTTTTTTCATAATGCCATCCTTTTAAATTCTAAAACTTTTGAGGTTATCTATGATTCCTTGTAACATTCCTTCGCGCTCAAGAGGGCATGAGTCCAAAATCCCAAGGACCTTCATTTTCGAACTCAAAGTCGTTCTCTTCACCTTCAATGTGTCCGCTGTCTGCTTCACGTTGTGTTCATTTTTCACAAGGGCAGACAAGATCACACGTTTAAGCTGCATTGCCTGCAAAATCTCTAACGCCTCAAGATCCGATGCGGCAATGGCATCATGAATAGATTTTGCTTGAACGACATCCTCTGAGAGATGAATCCGCTTAATAATCCGATCTTCCACCGTTACTAAAAGTCGTTCGACCATATTCTCAAGCTCGCGCACATTGCCGGGCCAGTTATAGATTTTCAGGGCCTGGATTGCCGAGATTGAAAAATCTTTTTTCACATTGAGCTTTTCTTCCACTTTCTTCTTGAAATGATTGAGTAGCGGCAAAATATCTTCGGGATGCTCACGTAGCGGAGTCAGCATCAAGTCTATGTTGGAGATACGGTAGTAGAGGTCAGGCAAAAACTCAGGCGACTCCCCTTTACACATCTCTTTCAATTTCGGTTTACCTGCGCAAATCAACCGAAAATCCACAGCAAATTCTTTATTGGCCCCGACACGTTTGATTTTTCGCTCTTGCAGGGCCCGAAGCAGTTTCGCCTGAGCATCGCGACCGAGCTGATGAATCTCATCTAAGAAGATCGTGCCCCCGTGGGCCGCTTCAAAAACACCGATCTTGAGCACATGCGCGCCGGTAAATGCACCCTTTTCGTGGCCAAAGAGTTCTGACTCAAGCAAATTGGCATCCCCCTTAAAGGCTGCACAATTCACGGCAACAAATTTGCCGGACTTCCCGCGTTTTGAGCGGTGATGAATGGCCTTGGCGATCAGTTCCTTGCCAGTCCCGGTCTCACCTAAAATCAAAACGTCCGAATCCACCTCGGCGAATTTAAGAACATTGCGTGCAGTATTTTGAAAATCATCCGACTCACCGACCATCCCGATTTCTTTGGCGTAATCCGTGCCACTTATAAAAGTTTTCCGAGGCCCAACCTCCTCATGCTTGGCCACCACCGCTTTTATATGTGCGAGAATTTTCTGTTTGGAGACGGGTTTATAGAGTACTTTATCCACATCGGCCGCAACCCACTTTTGGTAGGCCTCCTCTGAAGTGTCACCCGAAACCATGGCCACCACCAAATCCTCATTCAATTTTTTCATTCGGCCAATTAGAAAGGCCCCATCAGCAAACTCCTCATCAGCGGGCAGAAGATTGTAGTCAATAAAGGCCATCACATAGTCGGATGGGGCCATAGCAAAATGCTGATAGGCCTTTCGTCCCGAAGAGAAATAATCCACAGAGTAATTCTCACTCTGCAAATTCAGCCGAAACGATTCCAAGACCGACTCATGATCATCCACCACCATAATTCTCTGCCGTGCACCATTACTCATAAAAAATTCCTCCGTTTAGTTTGCACGGCCCCTAGAGCAACATCTGTGCCAAATCTGAAAAATTTCCTATCCATCAGAATTTATTGCTTGCGCTACGTATCATGTCAGTTTTGATAATTCAAATCGTGACGAAACCTCGTCGCGAATTGGAGGGTTTTTCAGGGTATGGACGGGAGATTTCCAAACAATATCAAAAGGTTGCTCTTGGTTTTTGAAAGTGACGAAGTTTTCGGCGTTTTTTGGTGGTGGCCGGTGAAATTGGGCCAAGGGGTTTGAATTGTGGGGATTAGCTGTGACGAGAGTTCGGCAGTTTTTGATTTAATTTCGCAAAAAAATATTTTGTATTAGATGCTTCTCCGAAGAGTGTCTTTACGATAGTTCTGCTGCTGCTGCATGCACGACATAACTAAGTGTAGCTCATTTCACAGTGCTCTGACCTACAACATCAATGAACCATAGAATCAATGTAACCATGTCAATTCAGAAGGGTAGAACGTCAAAAATCAATCCACTCCTCAATTTCTTCTTCCTGCCATTGACGTGTTTGATACAGCTACCATGTTGATTTTTAGTGTGTTAAAACATTTTCGCAGGAGCAAAAAACAAATGAAACTTCAAGCTCAGGTCACTTTAGACCTCCCACAGGCCACAGATTCTCAAAGAAAATCTTTTTACGAAGTCTTGAATACAGAAAAATGGTGCAAGCAAGGAAATATTACAACGACTTGGACAATGACTTTCACCGAGAACGCGTCCCCTGACGGCGCGCTAAAAACTATAAAAGAAGACCTCGATAAAGCAAGTAAAAAGTCTGGGGCATCGTATACAGCTTCAATTTCCATAGGATTCGCACCTGTCAAAGTTTCAGGAAAACCAAACGCTGCAGCCTTGGAAATTTAACTACTAAACCACAAGACAGGACCATCTTATGTCATTTGAAGCAAAGGTGTTTAAAGTTCTCATATCCTCGCCCAGCGACGTAAAGAAAGAACGCGACCTTTCAGAGATAATAATCCATAGATTTAACAGTCTGCATGGTGTCAGACACAAAATTATTCTTATGCCAGTACGATGGGAAACAGATTGCTATCCCATCCTTGGGAGCCGCCCACAAGAAATGATTAACAATCAGATCGTCAAAGATTGTGATCTCTTGATCGCTCTTTTTTGGACACGATTAGGAACCCCCACTGGTAAAGCTGAAAGTGGTACTATCGAAGAAATAGAAGAACACCTTCGGGCAAATAAGCCCGCTATGCTTTATTTTTCTAATACTCCAGTTGCCCCTAACCTAGTAGATCAAAATCAGCTTGAGAGTGTTCAAAAAATTAAAAAAAAGTTTCGAGAGAAAGGCCTATATAATGAATTCTCTGATCCTAGTGAGTTTGAAAAATCATTCACCATACACCTTGCAAAAATAATTTTTGAACATTCGTATTTCCAAATAAAATCAGGAGTGGCTGCGCCTGAAATAAAAGAAGAGGCTCCTTTAAAGAAATCAGTTCTTCCTAAGCTTTCCAACGAAAGTATGGGATTGCTATTTCACGCCGTAAATGATGGAGGAGCAATTCTTCACATGAAATTTTTAGGTGGTCATCAAATTATTCAAACCAACCGTCATTCTCTATATGATGGAGCAGATCACAAGAAGATTGCTAAATGGATGGCAGCACTGAAAGAATTACAACATCATGGATTTCTAACTCAAACTGGAAGTCAGGGCGGGAATGCCCAGTATGACGTTACTCATACGGGATATGGTGCTGTTGAAACTCTTGCAAATGGACAACCACTAGAAAAATACTTTAAATCAGATTTTGGAAACGAATAAAGGTTTTCATGAACAAAGGGGTAGGTATGGTTGAATGGAGAGACGATTTAAAAAAAATCTTAGAGACGGAAAGCGAAAAGAAGAATCGTGAGGAACAACTTGCCGCAGCTAACAATGAATATATCCAAAAGAAGCTAAGTGAAGCATTCTCTGAAATCATAAAGATTGTACAAAATGTGTTTCCAGAACTCGCTGCAAAAAAATCTGGTATGACGATGCCGTACTCTGGAAATGGGATGAGGATAGGCTTGGAATTGGCCAGCAAGTCTCTAAATTTCGAACTGAATCATGGAAATAAAGCGATTATTATAATGCAAAATGGAACCATGATTGATCGGGTTATTTGGAATTTCCACGGGGAATTTCTAACATCTGATGTGTGCAATAAAAGTAAGACTGCAATTTCAAACATAGATCATTTCATCGGACAATATATCTTGAAGTATGCTACGGAGTTGTAGTCTTATTAAAGACGATATGGGAATAATATTACGCTGGACCGCTTTTTTTTAAAGCGGTCCAGCCCAACAGAAGGTTTGTTACACGATTTCGCGACGAGGTTTTGTCACAGGCCAACTCTTCGAGATAAAAAAGAATTCCTCCATTTTGCAGTTTCTCCGATCAAAGAGTGACAAGTTTTCCGTCAGTCCTTAGAACTCCTTGAATCCAAAAAAGAATCACCCAATTTTCGCCGTTTTTCCCTCGAAAAACTGATGAGTGCTCGTCACATTTTTCAATTTTTTTTGCCGTAATTTTTTTCCAAAAAGTTATACGCATCGCAAACCACTCGTAATTCTTCACGCGAATCTTAAAAATAAATGTTGGCACGATTTTTGCCCTTACAAGAGTGAGGGAAGCACATTTTTAAAAAAACGGAGGTGCAAGATGAATTTTATCAGACTGAGAAGTTTTCTATTTTTTATAATTTGTAACAAAACTTTATGGGGGAGTTTATGAAACATCAATTGGAATTTGGAAATGAAATCAAAATAAAAACAAAGGAGGATGCATGTAAAAGACAACGTCTTGGGCAGGCCATGGACACACTATCAGAGCTTTTGAACATTGAATTTGGCAGTCTGACGGTTCATTTCCATAAAGGAAGGTGGTGCCCGAAGGTTGAAATTCAAAAAAATTTCCTCACGGAAATTAACGAAGCGTAGTCCACCATATTCTACCCAGGGGCCAACCCCAGGGCGAATTTTATTTAAACCGGGAAACAGCACGACCATACGAGATGGATGCCCTCCCACAAAGCTGGCAAATAATTGCCATGCTTAAAAAATGGAGCATCCGCATGAAAACACAATCTCGTAAACCTTGGCTTGATCAAAACGGCACCCCTTTAAGCGACACAAAGCTGAAACTCATCTCAAAGGGATGGAACCAAAAAACATGGGAAGAGTATCTCTCTTGGTTTGAGTGGCCACTTCAGGAATCTCAACTATGTCCTGAGGCCTTTCAGGAAATGGCCGAAAAAATGGAGGAATCGGTTTTCTCACTCTCGGCAAGTAAGAACTGGCTCCCCGAACAAGACTCAAAACTTTACGCCGAGGCCTTATTAAACAAACTCACGCCTAAGCAGAAAACTGTACTCAAGATGATTTTCTGGGAAGAAAAAACTGA
>CAYHRT010000265.1:0-4947 GCA_964359085.1 uncultured Bdellovibrio sp.
GAAGGGCGCTCGAAAAATGTTTGAAGATGGGACGATAAGCGGCATCAGCTTTTGAAGTTTGCAGTAAATCGCCTGTCCAGGTAGTGATGTGGCCGAGATAAATGAGCATGAGAAAAAAGATCATCGAGAGTGCCAGATGAGCGGTCGAGACCAGGTTCGAGAGTTTTAGGAGAACCGTAATACCTCCGAAAACACCTTGAATGATCACCATAAAGAGCAAGACAAGAGAAACATCAAGAGCAACATTCAGCCCATGCTTGCCGGCCGTCTTGCGTGCGACAAAGACCAGCATCACAGTCAAGATACCTACAAAGGAAGCCAACAAGCGATGACTATGTTCCCAAAAGATTTTTCCTTCCATTCTGGGAAAAAATTCGCCGTAACACAAAGGCCAATCGTGGCATGCCAAACTGCTGGCGGTATTATGGACATGGCCGCCTAATACCAAAAGGCAAAAGGTACAGAAAATGGCAAAGAAGGAGAGATGCTTGAGATGAATCGACACAATAATATCCTGAATTTATTTGGAGAACTAGCATGTCATTTTATAGAAGTATAGCATGAAAAAACAAGCCAGAAAGATCATGAAAGAAACCCGAAAGAGGTCCGAAGATCATTTTGGCCAGATATTTTCTAGACTAAAGTTTGATAATCACGTTATCGCCGTCTACGGTGAGATTGGCAATCTTTGCTTTGGCAATCGCCTTCAAGAGCAGATCTTTGATGGGAAAGATCCATGCGCTGGCCTTATCGATTTTGAGGATTAATTTGCGACCGTCTTGCGTATCTTCGCTGGCCTGGGCCCAGACTTTAATTTTAATCTTCACCAGGAAACGAACCTTCAATTCCAAATAGGTTTGGCCTTTTTCAACTTGTAGGAAAATCTCATGAAATTCTTTAGGCATGAGAGACAATCTCTCTTTGGACATCCCGGCCAGAACTCCTTTGGGAAAAAGGGACAGAAAAGTCTCAGAGGATTTAGTATCGACTTCAATTTTCGTGACCTTTATGAGTGAGGAATCAAGACAGGCCTGAAGTTGTTGCTTCCCCAGATCGTTAGATGGGCCGATACATTGTAATGAGAGTTGATTCACGGCCTGCATACCGTTGCCCATTTCGAAGGCCATTCGTTCGACATTCAGTTTGAGCATTTCTTCTGGAGTAAAGATAAAATTGGCATCATCGATTTGGATGAGGGAAGAACTTTTTAAAATGTCGCTGTTATTTTTAAATAGTTCGAGCCGGGTGAAATCGTTTTCAGCAATCATAGAGTCCTGATCCGTGTGAATAGCAAACTCTTGAGTCTTAAAGTCAGAGCGAAAAAGTCCCGCCATGAAGTTGAAGCGTTCAAAGCCAATGCTGCCGCTTAGGTTATTTAAATTCACATTGAGTCGGTTAAGATTATAATTAAGCGCGAGTTTTTCCGCCGAAAAAGCTAGGTTGTTTAAGCAAAATATCGCGAGAAAAATAAACGCACAACTGACTGTCTTTCCAAGACGTATCATATTCAACTCCTTTGAATAAAGTGTGTTTATTTTTCGGCTACGTGACGATGATTTTTGAGAATGCTCACAATAAGAATTGTCACGGGCAAACATTGCCATTTGTCCTGCTAGAAATTCGCCTGCCTAATAACTTCTTACACACCGTTGCAAGTTAACTAAAAACAATAAGTTAGCTTGTTTATATGCTGTGGTGAGTCTTTCAGATGACACGCTTTTAGTGACAATTAAATTAGCTTTTTTTATTTCTCTTTTTATTTCTCTAAGGACAGGAGATTTTATGCCAAGGAAAAGGTGGGCCAGTGTGGCCTTATTTATTTTATTTGTTACTTTTGCCTCATCTGTTTCTCACGCGCGCCATTTTGCCAGAGTGAACATTCCCGGGGCCCATTGTGGCAACGGTTCTCCTTATAGTGTGTGGCTAGATATCAAACAGCGCGATAAACTGATGATTGAGTTTATGGGAGGCGGTGCCTGTTGGAGTGCTCAGTCATGTTATGGTGTGAAACTTCGCACCTGGATGTTCCCGATTCCTACCCTTCCAACCACCAGCTGGATCGGTAACGACCTTGGCCCGGAAAGTGCGCATGGTCTCATGGCCGATGCCAGTATGATCTATTTTCCCTACTGCACAGGTGATGTGCACGCCGGCCAACACAAGGCCGATTATGGGGTGGTGAACGCCTATCATACTGGGTATAGCAATGTAGTGCGCGCCTTACGCTATTTAAGTGATACCGGGCTTGTGCCTTTTTCGACTTTTAAGCAGGTGGTGCTTTACGGTGCCAGTGCTGGTTCTATTGGAGCGCTTCTTCACGCCCCCAATGTCGAAAAATTTCTCTCACCCACGGCGAATAAGATTATTCTGGCCGATGCTCCCGGAATGCATTTCGGCGAAGCCTTTTGGAATAAATTTTCCGATGAATTGGTGAGTGATTATAAGAAGGCATTTGCGACTGTGGGAATTAATTTCACCCACCAGGACACGGTGATGGCCCGTTATCTTCCTTCGATTTCTCAGGCCTTGAAATCATGGAATATAGGTGTCTTGCAAGGTGCTCGCGACATTGTCATGAGTGTTGTCTTTGGAAATATCTCACCCAATGGACATCGTGAATTAGTGTACGGCCCCCAGGGCCTTTTTGAAATGAGTGTGAATACCGCTAATATATCGGTCTGGCTGCCAGATACGCTTCAGCATACTTTTCTTTTGGCAGGTGTGACGGGAATGCTGGAGGCCGATGGCGTGAGTGGTATCGAATTCGCGAAAAAGATCTTGGCGCGCGAAACACAAGTTCGAGTCCGGACGTGGTAACCTGAGTTTGGTAAGGAGATATTAGTTCATGACCTGAAATTGAAGGGGGCCGAGTTGCCCCTTTTTTGTTTTCCTATCAAAGGTAAAAAATAGGGGTCTTTCGTCGTTCTTGAGATGCGCAGTTCGCAGATCATCGGTTGCTTGTACACAGGCACTTTTCAAACTACTGAGCGGAGATAAAACAAGCTTTGCCGGATGAACGAGAAGTGCCGGCGATCGCTCCTGCTCAACGCCTGCACTCGGTACATCCTGTACATAGGTCTCTTCCTCTGTGTCCTTAACTTTTGATAGATAGTCGTACTGCTCTGAAAAAAGGCATTCTGTGGCCGGTTCGCCGGCCATGATTTTTTTATGGATGGAAAGGACTTCAGATATTTCCAGGCCAACCACCTCGCGATCATCGCTTGTTACAGTGAGGGCCAAGGGTTTTTGCCCAGGATTAGGATAGAGATAAAAGGTTAAATCATTCAAAAGTTTTTGGTTTTCACTTAACTGTTCTTCAGAGGCAGCGAAGCTCAAGCTAGTTTGTGTATTATGATGAGGTTGTGACTTTTCAATGGCAACCAACTGACTGTCGGTAATGACCACCTCAACCCCGATATCCTTCTGTTTGATTTTTAAATAAAGCTTAAAAGGGCGATTATCATAAGGGGCAAAGGAGTTAGAAATACTATTGCCTATAATCTGTACTTCGCCCAGTTTGGCCTTGCCATCCTCATCTTCCGTTTCCAATGTACCATCAAACTCAAATTGCAACTGGATGGCATAGGTTGATCGACCAGGAATGGAAATGGCGATCGGTGCTAGGTCAAATTTGTTAATCTTGGTGCAATTTATATTGGCCTGCACTTTTAACATCTCGCAGATTTTTTTCTCGTCTTTAAAAAAATCTTTGGAATCCTGATAGTATTTTCGCAACACCGTCAGGTTGGTCATTTTTGAGATGCTTGGAATGGAAGTCAACCCTTGGTTATTTTGACACTCACTTTGCACACCATCGGCGAACGTTGTAAGGCGCATCTGGGTTGTGGTTCGATACCGCTCATAAAATGCATCGCTCAAAGTAACATCTTCCTGCCATTCGATAGCTTGGCAATTGATGGACTGCTCCGAGGCCATGATGTCGATGTTGGTGCTCCCATGGACTGTGTAAATATAGTGGACAGTGGGATCAATATTTTTGGCCAAATCACGACTATTTAATTTTTCTAAAGAAAAACGTCCTGACTCAGGAGTTATGGGATCTTCCGTTCGATTAGATTTGTTACCACAGCCGTAATAGATGCTTAGCAAGCCGATTAACAGTATAATTTGTGGGCGTTTCATATCCTGGGATATATAGAATTACCCAAGAGAATATGCAAGTTTGGCAGTAAAACTTATAGGGCCTTATGACCCTAAAGCTGAAATAAAGCTGAAAGATAAATGAAAGTAGATGTAGAGCGACCGCAGACATGGGGGCGCTATAGGAAGGAGCATTGTCACAATTGTAGGGCCCTCTGCTGCTCTCTTCCCGTTGAGGCCACCGCTCAAGATTTGGTACGCATGCAGATGCTGGAAGAATTCGATCTCACGCTGGGTGAAAAGCATCTCTCAAAATGCTTCAAAGACCAAAAGAGAATACGTTCCTATAATAAAAAAACGGCTAAATTCACACTAGCTCAGCGTTCAAATGGCGATTGTTTGTATTTGAATGAAGAAAGACGATGCTCTATTTATGAACGCCGACCAGAAACCTGTCGCAATCACCCAAAAATTGGGCCTCGGCCTAATTTTTGCCCCTATCAAAAAAAAGGCCTCTCATGAGAGGCCTTTTTTTTTGGTTTGGCTTAACAACCAAAACTCTTGCCAATCAATTAATGTTGTTCGGCAGGAGCTTGTTCGGCCGGAGCTTGCTCAGCAGGGGCTTCAGCAGGTGGAGCAGCTTGCTCGGCCGGAGGAGCGGCTTGCTCAGTTGTAGCAGCAGGAGCTGCCGTGTCTGTTTTTTCTTCAGACTTCATGCAACCAACAGAAGCGAGTAGACCTACGATCAAGAGCGCACTGAGGATTTTCATACTAATCTCCTTGTTATGACCCTATTGGGAAAACCCAGTTATTAAATTTTCTTGTCCGGATATCCAGTTGGGTATG
>CAYHRT010000266.1:0-4863 GCA_964359085.1 uncultured Bdellovibrio sp.
GGGCGATTTGAAGACGAGAACGCGGCAGACGGAAAGCGTGCCTAAGCACGGTTTCTGCCTTTTTCAACGGCCTGCTAAGGAGAGATTATGTCCGCCTCGCGAAATGTGCTTAAATTTGGTGGAACCTCGATGGCCGATGCCCAGGCCATGCTTCGCTCGGGCCAAATATGCCTGGACCATCATGCTCATCTCGTTGTTGTTTCGGCCACCTCTGGAACCACCAATCAACTCTTGGAAATTGCCTCCCTGGGTGAACAAGGTCATAGAGATCGTACCCATGAACTTGTAGGCCAAATTAAAAAGAAACATAGTCTCATTGCTCAAGACTTGAACTTGGGTAAGGCAGACCTGAACTCTTTAGACGATCTAGATGAACTTCTCAGCGAACTGACCACGCTGGCCGAAGGTATCTTACTCATGCGTGAGGCCTCCAGTCGGGCCCGTGATCGTCTTGCCGCCATTGGTGAGCGCCTCAGTTCTCTTCTCTTTCGACAGGCCCTAAGTCTTGTCGCCAGCAACCATGAAGTGCGACTGCTCGACGTTCGCAGTGTCATGCGAACTGATGATAACTTTGGTCAGGCCCGTCCCATAACAGACGAAATCAAAAGACTGATGAACAAACACCTCCCTACTCTCGGCGAAGATGAGGTGATCTATGTCACTCAAGGATTTATAGGAGAAACAGAAGATGGCTTCACCACCACCCTGGGCCGTGGCGGCAGTGATTACTCGGCGGCCTTGCTGGCCGAAGGTATTCAAGCCTCAGTGCTTGAAATCTGGACCGACGTTACAGGTATTGCAACGACTGATCCTCGCTTATGCCCCAAGGCCCGCTCCATTCCTGAGATTACTTTTAAAGAAGCTGCCGAGTTGGCCGTCTTTGGTGCCAAAGTTCTCCATCCCACCACCCTAGCACCGGCGATGCGAGCGCGGATTCCGGTTTTTGTTGGCTCATCTTACGAACCCAAGGCCGGTGGTACCTGGATTCGCTGGCAAACCCAAGACGCGCCGCTTGTCCGGGCCATGGCCTTGCGGAAAAATCAAGGTCTCATTACGCTCTCAACGCCTAAAATGCTAAACCAATATGGTTTCCTGTATGAAATTTTTAAAATTTTTAATCAAAACCAGGTTAGTGTAGATGCCATTACAACTTCAGAGATCTCCGTGGCAATGACGGTTGATGCCTCAGTTCTGACGAACAAAAATCTGACTCGTGATTTGAGCGAACTGTGTGAGGTTAAAATTGAACAGAATCTAACCCTGATCTCTATGATAGGAAATAATATCAATCATACTGCGGGACTGGCCCTCTCCATTTTTGGTGCCTTGGGAAATATTAATGTACGCATGATTTGCCAAGGAGCATCCATTCACAATTTTTGTTTCTTAGTTGAAGGAAATGAGGGAGAAGAGGCCTTGCGCCGTTTGCATAAGACCTTTTTGGAAAATTAACATGAATAATATAAAAAAAATTGCCATTATTGGAAAAGGAAAAACCGGAGGTCGCGTGGTTGAGCTTATGCAAGACGCCCGCCGCCCCCATGATGTCTTCGACTCGCGTACCGACTTCATTAATGTGTCCTGGAATTCGTATTGTGGCGCCATCGTCTTTATTCCCGCTGCGGCCCTGGCCCAGCACCTTGAAACCTTCATCCAGAGCAATCTGCCCATGGTTATCGGCACAACTGGTTTTGATTTTCAAAGCGACCTGAAGCAAAAACTGATCACTCGAAAGATCGGATGGATTCATGGGCGCAATTTTTCCCTTGGCATGCAGCTCATGCACTCGATTCTTACTTATCTTGGGACGGCCACCTCTCTTTTGCCCGATGCCAAAGGTCACATCCACGAGATTCATCACACAAAAAAATTGGACGCCCCAAGTGGTACGGCCAAAGCATGGGCCGAATGGTATGGCGATAAAAATATTCCCATCACTTCTGAACGTCTGGGTGATGTCATCGGTGATCATAGTTTTACTCTGACAACTCCTTTGGAAAAAATTACCGTGCAACATCAGGCCTTAAGTCGAACTATTTTTGCTCAAGGCGCGGTGTGGGCCTTGGACTTTCTCTTGCAAAATTATAAATCTAAGCAGCTTTATGGATTATTGCCCTTTGAGCAAATCGTTCCTTTAGCACTCCAACCGTAGTAAGGATGATGTATGAATGTTCGTCAGTATCCGCTTTGGACGGCCGTTATCACCCCACTCTCTCCCGATGGCAGTATCGACTATGCCACCTTTAAGAAACTTATTGGCGCGCAAGAAGAGGCCAATAATGCTCTCTTAATTTTGGGCAGCACAGGTGAGTCCCTCAACTTGGATGATAATGAGCGCCGAAAGATTGTTGAATTTACGGTCGATCTTGCTCCCAAAGTTCCCATCATGGTGGGGGTGGGAGGTATTAACTTGAAAGAAACACTCAATTGGCTGAGCTTCCTCGAAAAATTTCCGATTGATGCCTATCTCTTCGTTGTTCCTCTTTATGCCAAACCCGGTGTGCTGGGCCAATATTATTGGTTCAAGGCGCTGCTCGATCACGCCACAAAACCCTGCATGATTTATAATATTCCAGGAAGAAGTGCCACTCCTCTACAATTTGAAACGGTTGGCAAATTAAAAGGCCACCCTAATTTCTGGGCCATTAAAGAGGCCTCCGGCCGTGAGGCCGATTTCAAAACTTACAAGGAATACGCAGGGCCTTCAATTCAAATCTTTAGTGGTGATGATGCCCTTCTTCCCTCTTTTGTGCCTCTGGGCTGTGCCGGTTTGGTGTCGGTGGCCGGTAATGCTTGGCCGAAAGAAACGCATGCCTATGTCAAGATGGCCTTGGCGGGTGCCACAAGAGAAATAAAAGAATGGATTCAGTGGAGTCAGGTTCTCTTTACCGCCTCTAACCCAGTCCCGGTCAAACGTCTTATGTATGAGCAAGGACAAATCAAATCCCCAATACTTCGGCCTCCTCTGACCCATGAGGATCTTGTCGACTTCACACCCTTAATCAAGGCCTGCCAAGAAGTTAGAGCTTGGTTTTCCAGAAATCCCAAGGAGCATTCCCATGAGCAATCATGATTTCAATGACCTTTTAGAAAAACTTGAACGTGGCGAACTTCGCAGTGCCTATTGCGAGAACGGTGAATGGCGTCCCAATCCTCACGTCAAAGAGGCCATTATCCAGGCCTTCCGCCAAGGCTCCCTTCAGCAAATGGGTGATTATGTCGACAAGCACACTCTGCCGATACGCCAATTTCGTGCCGAGGATGGAGTGCGGATTGTCCCTTCAGGCTCCGCCGTCAGACGAGGGAGTTATATTGCCAGGGGTGTCATCATTATGCCGCCATCCTATATCAATATTGGAGTTTATGTTGATGAAGGCAGCATGGTGGATAGCCATGTGTTACTTGGTTCCTGTGCCCAAATTGGAAAACGGGTTCACCTCTCTGCCGGGGTGCAAATTGGTGGGGTGCTGGAACCCATTGGGCAAACCCCGGTGGTGATTGAAGATGATTGCTTTATTGGTGCAGGTTCCGTCATCGTCGAGGGGATCCTGGTTAAAAAGGGCGCGGTCATTGCTCCTGGTGTCGTTCTGTCGCGCGGGACTCCAGTCTATGATTGCGTGCATGAAAAAATTCTTCACTCTGGCCACCACATCCCAGAATATGCTGTTGTCATCCCTGGTACACGACCGCTTGATTCCAACGGAACAACCCGTCTCTGGGCGCACAAGCTGGGTCTCTCCGCCCAGTGTGCACTGATCGTGAAATATCGGGATGAAAAGACCAACGCCGGGCTGACGCTGGAAAATGCCTTACGCTAGAGGAAGTTAAAATGAACAAACTGAGTCGCGTTGATTACCCCATCAAAGAACTGCCCAGCGGTGATAAGTTGTTTATCTCCTCTTTTAAACTTGAGAGTGGCCATGCTGGCCCCCATGTTCACATTCAGGCCTCGGTGCATGGGGCGGAACTCCAGGGAAATGCCGTTATTTTTCACCTCATGCAATATTTCATTCATCATCCTTTTAAAGGCAGTGTGACTTTTATTCCGCTGGCAAATCCCGCGGCAACCAATACCAAAATCGGCGCCTATACCTACGGTCGCTTCAATCCGGTTACTGGCCATAACTGGAATAGATGCTATGAAGACGTCATGGTTCGTTCACAAGAACAAATCGGAGGTCTCTTGAAGGCCTGGTGTGAATCACACCGCAACACTGCGTGGGAACAGATTAAAAGAGAGTACAAATCCTTTATCTTGCAATCCCTAGTCCACTTGGAAGCTCACTTGGGAAGAAGGGGTGAAAACGAAAATAAAAAATTATTTCTCTTACTGCAAATGATGGCCGCTCCCGCCGATATCGTCTTGGATCTGCATACTGGCCCGGCTTCTACACGTTATATTTATTCGGCCCTCTATCAGAAAAAATCTGTGGTGGATTTTCATTTTCCTTTTGTTTTGAATATTCCCAACGAATTTGCCCAGGCCATGGATGAAGCTTCCTTTATGCCATGGGTTCATTTGCAACGGGAATTCAAGGCCCAAGGAAGAGACATTCCCTTAGAATTTCAGGCCTATACTCTGGAACTGGGAAGCGAGGAGCGCCTTCATTTTGATGAAGGGAAAAGAGATGCAGAACACATTCTTCATTATCTTGCTCGGCAAGGAATGATCGAGAAGGGACAGGAATCTGCGTCTTTTGAACGGCCGTTGCAACGTCATCTCCTCTTAAAAGATTATCGGACTCTTTATGCTCCATCGGGTGGTCTGGTCCACTACCACAAGGCCCCGGGGGAATTTGTTAAGAAGGGCGAAATCTTGGCCAGCTTTTTAAATTTTAAAAGGATTCACGATGAAAGCACTTT
>CAYHRT010000267.1:0-4842 GCA_964359085.1 uncultured Bdellovibrio sp.
CAAGAGGATCAAGAAGAAGGTTGTATAGGAGGGGTACCAAAACATAGGGTTCATTCTACTATGGGTTTATTCTAACGCAAGGTGTTTCCCTTGAAATTATGACAGGATTTTGAAGCTTAAGTCTTGACGTCTGTCATGCGGGACCGCATATTTAACTATTAGGTAAAAGGAGAATTTTTGAAAAAAGCAGTGTCCCTTAATACTATTTTTATACTAAAAAATGGTTTGCTTATTCCCCTGCGAAGTAATCCAGTAAAACTTAGGGCCGTAACATCTAAAGTTAGCAAAAAATCAAAACGCAGTAGCAAGATAACGAAGTCCTAGCACGAATAATCCCAAACTCAGGTTGAGAGTAAGACTTTATTAGTATACAGGCCTTCTCAACATTTTCTATATTTTCCTCCATACTTTTCTTAGTGGCCAGGAGGAGAGAGCTTATGCAAAGGATGCTAAGGATACCGAGGAGTTTTTTTGGGTATGGGGTGTTTCTAAGTGTTATCTTAACTGTTGGAATGGGAGCGACAGCAGCGGATAAAACTATTTGCGGTGCGAGTGATGACCGTGACCTGTCTGATAATTTAAAGATTGGACGAGTGTTGGAGCGCGGAGCGGCTGCAGGATGTACGATCACTCTAATAGGGCGTTCATGTGTCATTTCCGCAGGACATTGTCTTGGAACTTTCCAGTTAGCTGAATTCAATACTCCTGCATCAAGCAATGGACGGATTAGTCATCCTGGCGAGAAAGATATTTATGAAGTAGATCGTACCTCTGTCATCTACAAAAATAATGGCCAAGGCGATGATTTCGCCGTTTTCCGTTTGAAGGCCAATAACATCACTGGCCAATATGCCGGAGATGTTCAGGGACATTATAATGTGTCTTATCAGGTACCTCGCATTGGGGCCCTGGTACGCATTACCGGTTACGGCGCTGATCGCTCTCGCGGTGATAGAAACTATGCCCAGCAATCTCATCTGGGCCCCATTGCGCAAATCTCTGATAGCGTCCTTTACCATCAGGTGGATACCATGGGTGGCAACAGTGGAAGTACTGTCATTTTGGAAGAAGAGCAAGAAATCGTTGCCATCCATACTCATGGTGGTTGTGGGACGTATTCAGGCTCAAATGCTTCGACTTTGATCAGTGCCCATACGGCCCTCAAAACGGCGATTCAGAATTGTTTGAAGCTAGATTACTAATGCACGAGCAATAATCGTCGAAAGAAAAATTAAGACATAAAATCCAATTCCCCTCAAGGCCAGCCACCACCAATTAGACAACTTAAAGGCCGCAATGGTTGTAAGTGTGGCGTGGAGATAAAGCATCACCCCCATAGTCCAGGTGTTGGTGGTTAGAATTTGGCGAAACCAAGTCTCGCGTAAGAGGGCCTTAATTTGTTCCTCCATCTGCTCCGAGACCAGGCCATTATATTTTTCCATCATGAGGAGAATGAAGGGGCGATCAAGAAAATAAGAAATGATGAGGGCACTGGCGAAAACAAAACTAAAAATGGCCGGTTGCAGTTTCAAGAAAATAGGCGTTTGTTTTTTATAGGAAATCAGGGCCATGATCAAAACCGAGACCAAGGTAAAGATGGTAACAGAATCCAATTCGTTAAAAGTAAAATAAGTCCAAATAGCTTCGACCACGGCCATGACCACAGTGGTGATCAAGGCGGCCTTCATAGAAAGAAAAGTATCCACGATAACAAAGGCCAGGAGTGGGAGAAGGCCTAGGAAGAGAGAAAAAAAAGTAGAATTGTTACCCATCGCATAAGTCCATCATCATTATTTTTCTTGGGATGACAACAAACATCACAATCTGTCATAATGCCAAAACATTTATAGCATAAATCTTACTGTTGGAGAAAATCATGAAGTATTTAGTATTGGCATTGATGCTTGTTTCCTTTGTTCATTGTGCTTCTAATCCTAATCAACTTACTGAAGACGGAAAGAAGGTTCAAATTATGTCCGGGAAAAAACCTATGGAAGGTTGCGAAGTGGTGGACAAAGTTATTGGTGAAAATGATATTAGCAGTATTCAAGTCTCCACCAATAAAGTACGCAATGCTGCTGCCAAAAAAGGTGCGAACTATGTTCTTATTGAAGACGAAATATTAAATGGTAGCAAGGCCAAAGTTATTGCCACTGCCTACTCCTGCGCTGAATAACAAAATTAGCGTTCTGGGGCGGCTGACTGACATTGTTGGCGAATAGTTTTCAGCATATCCGCATCGTCTCGCTCCAAAATAGTTCGGATCTGTTGGGTCAGATCTGGATACTTGCGCAAGACATTGATGAAACGACATAGAACACTTCTGGCTTCAGGGGTCAGCACGAGATCGACTTGGAAGCCAGTCACATTATATTTGGTTTCATAGATGATCGGGGCGATCAACTCCTTATATTTGAGAGTCACTCTTTCGCCGATACTTTTCGACATCTCCGCACCCAATTTACTATCTCTGACCGAAAAATCCCAGGTAAGATCGTCGCCACTACCCAGGTCGAGTGTGCCTTCATAAGTTTTAAGCACCCAGCCCTTTTGGGAAAGTTTCACCAGACGGCCGCTGCGTGCTCCTGAGGAATAAGGATAGGTGAGAATGCCCCAGATAACCAAGAGGGACAGTGCGCATAGGAAAAAGAGAGTTAAAATAATCTTTCGCTTCATTCATTTGAGTTTATGAGGGTCTCCTTTAAGTGACAAGGGCCTTCCTACTTGGTAAGAATGGCCCAAGGGAGAATGAGATGGGGAACAGTACTGCTGATGCGACAAAGGAAGAGAAAGAAGCTCCTCGGGGTCCTGGTGTGGGGCTGGGCCTAGACCTGGACCGAAGGCTGATGACCAATATCACTGAGCCCAGCTTGGCGATCTTGGCCTTTGTTTGTGTAACCTTTATTTTGGTATATACAAAAACAATTGCCGTTCCCTTTGTTTTGGCCTTCTTTCTCTATAGTGCCTTGGTACCTCTTTTAAATTGGTTCGTGGCAAAATTTAAACTTCCCAGAATTGTCGTGATAGGTATTTTTGTGGTCATGGGACCTCTCATCTTATTGGGTTTAATTTTGCCTTTAATTAAATCGGTAGAAAGTGTTTTTTCGGATGTTGATCTCTACCGCGAACGACTGACGAGCTTGGCCACGTCATTCAGTGCTTGGGTGACGCATAAAATTCCTCTTCTCTCAATGGTAAAGTGGAAGTCGTCGAATCTTTGGACCAAAATTCCTTATGAAAATCTCGCCCATTATTTAACTGATTTTGTTATTAACTTTTTTGTCTATTTAACTCTCATGTTTATCTTTCTCTTCTTTATGATCATTGGTGGAACTGGCATAGGGCCAAAAGAGGGATTGATCCCGGAAATACAGCAGAAGATTGCCCACTATCTTCTCAATAAATTTATGATTTCTTTTGGGGTTGGTTTGGTTAGTTTTATTCTCTACGTCTCATTGGGTCTAGATCTATCCTTTATGTTTGGTGCCCTGGCCTTTATTTTAAATTTCATTCCCAATGTGGGCGGCATTATCGCCAGTGCCCTGCCTATCCCCGTGGTGCTTTTGCAATATGGTGTGGGTTGGCAGTTCTACCTGGTGCTAATCTTTAATATGATCTTTCAATTTTTGATTGGGAATATTATTGAGCCAAAAGTGTTGGGCGATTCGATGGAGTTACATCCTATCGTCATTTTGGTTTTCTTGATGTTCTGGGGATTGGTGTGGGGACCAATCGGAATGTTTCTGGCGGTTCCCATTACCGCCATTATGCGTATTATTTTCGCGCGTATTGACGTCACTCGTCCGGTGGCCGAACTCATGTCAGGACGCCTTCCGTCTTTTTTGAAACGTTAACATGCTGGCATTGTCTCGTGAAATAGCTTCGCGAATAAGGGCCTGATGGATTTGTCGTCGGAGATGATTGCGCGAATCTTGAATTTCCGTTTTAAAGTGTTCTTGCAGAAATTTTTCTAGGTCATTCATGCCCACCTGATTTTGTTGTTCAAGACCCTTCAATGCCCGAACCACTTCCTCCATGGAATTGTAGCGACGGCGATGTTGGGAAGCCAACATTTTAAGAATGATGGTCTGGGCCGAGATTGAAAGAGAGGCATTATGTTCAATGGGAGGAGGAATGTCACATTTGTCAATCTTGCGGATAATTTCGATGGTATTGGCCCCTTGAAAAAGACGTTGTCCCGTGACCATCTCCCAAAAAACGATTCCAAGGGCAAATTGGTCGATGCGATGGTCATAGTATTTTCCCCGAATGTACTCGGGGGCCATATAGGATGGTTTTCCTTTGAGGGTTCCTATCTGAGTTTTCTCTCCAGATTCATGCAGCCTGGCCATGCCGAAGTCGATAACCTTAACATGCCCATCGAAAGTAACCATGATGTTGTGAGGTGAGACATCGCGATGAATGAGCCCTTGTTTTTTTTTGGCAAAAACTTGTGCACCACTTAGCTCGTGGGCATGGCCCAATCCTTTGGCGGCTTCGGTGATGATATGAGCGATAAGCGCATGAGGGAGTTGGACCTGCTTTTTGAGCAATTTTTCTTGTAGGACTTTAAGATTCAAACCTTCCACGTACTCCATGACACAATAGAGTTGTCCCTGTTCTTCGCCTGAATCATAGCATTGGGCAATATTAGGGTGAGATAATCGAAAAGCCGTTTTTACTTCGGAGAGGAACATTTTTTTAAATTCAGCTTTGGTCGAGTGCTTATGCTTCACCACTTTGATGATGACAACTCGTTGGAGAGGGATATCGCCTTTGTCGATTCCCTGCTGGGCGGTTTGGCCTTGGAGGGCGCGATAGATACTTCCCACACCGCCTTGA
>CAYHRT010000268.1:0-4825 GCA_964359085.1 uncultured Bdellovibrio sp.
AGGGCAGTTTTAGGATTAAGTTGAATTGACTTCATCATTTTCCACGCGCCTGCAACAGTATCTTCGGGAAGCATTTGAAAAAATCGTGGCACAGAACCTAATGTTTGTTTAATATCCTGATAAGCTGATTGAGCGTCGGTTACGACAATTGATTTTTCCTTTTCCATCTCGGGTTTCTTTTCAGTCCTATCCATTTCTTTTTTTACGTAAGAAATGATGTTGTTAGTTTCCGTGCGAAATTGTGCTTCATCATATTGCACGCCATTGAGGAAGGTGCTCCAATGTCTTGTGGCCGCAGCGATTGCAACTGCTTCCTTAATCTCGTTTTCCTTGGCACCATTTAATTTTGCAAATTCGGTACTCATATAACTGCATTCTTCGGAGGGAGTTTGGGCCGCGATACCCGCAACAATAAGTTGTTTTAATTTTCCCGAAAGCGCGGTATCTGGATTTATGAAAACACTTCGATATTCTTCCCATGCAGCAGATATTCCCATTTCAGGATAGAGCTTCATAAACGATGGCACGATTCCCAAAGTCTTTTGAATATCTTGATAAGTCATCTTGACATCAGCCTTGGTCGACATCATTTCCTTATCCATCGCATGAGCTACAATAAAAACACTAAAACACAGACAAATAATAATAAATTTCACGTTCAACTCCTTTGTTTATGTGACGATGAAATCATGAATGAGAATAAATGAACCCTGATCTGGGATGCAAATCAGAAAGCGTTAAAATGCCTTAATTTTATATTAATCATTTAACCAAAAAGAAAAAGAAACTCGAGCGCATAACCATTGTCATCCTGGCGAATTTTCTGCTGGTCTTAACTTATGACGAAAAATAATGCTAGAAAAAATCCAGATCGCGGGCATATTAATATTTTGGGCAAATTGCATTAAGGCCAAGAGCAACAACATCGGCATGAGATGGGCCAGATCACCAACCTTTCTTTTAAAACGGGCCAAGAAAAAAAAGGCCGTACCAACAATCGCAAAGCCGAAAAGGCCGCAGTCAACCAGTAATTCAAGAATGATGTTATGGGGAGAAAACACCAGTTCTCGCTCGGGAACAATACATTCCTTAGTGCAAACTTCGAGAGAATTTGCCAGTCCAACACCAAAAAAAGGATATCTCTTGAAAAGAAAAATACCATTTTGAAGTGCGCGCAGACGATCTTGATTTGAACCCCCGAGGAGAAAAGCCCTATCGGTATCAATTTGTTCAAAACTCGAAGGTTTGCGAATATAGGGTCTTAAATGCTTAATCAGATTTTTAGGAGTGGGAAAAAGATTGGAACCATAGTATCCAGGAAATCGTATAAAGGACACGGTATAACTCAACATGAGCGGTGCCAAGAGATAAAGGAGGAGGAACTTCTTTTGTCGTCTTCGGTAGAAAATTGTAATAAGAAAAATTAGGAAGGTGGCAACCAGAACCATTCGTGCATAGATTAATCCTAAGGCCAAAAAGAGCAAATAAACGGCCACTTTTTCGAATGTGGACAGAGGAGTTTTTTTCAAAAGGAGATGCAGAATCAAGGGTGCCATGGTCAAGGGAACATAAGAGGGTTCCCCCATCAAGCTGAACACTCGCAAATAAAATCCTTGATATCTAAAGTCTTCTGTAACTGCGGGCACCGGGATATCGGGGTAAAAGAAATGCGAAAGAATAATGTGAACGGCCACAAAAAATTGTCCCCATAAAAGGCCGCGCAAGAGATAATTTTTTCTGGGAAAGGACGATGAAATAAGAATAAAGATGTTAAAAGAGAGCCAGATACAGAATCCAATACTTCTCTTGGAAAAGATAAAAATGAAATTATGGAAGACACAATAGAAAAGAAATAAAATGATCAAGAGACAGAAATTGCGCACATCCTTATTTTTGAGAAGCATCTTTAGACTTTCTCGCCATTTTGGAATGAGACCAATGAAAATAAAGGGAATACCCAAGAAAGCAATTCGCAGTTCATAGTTAATAACTGGAATAGTGATTCGGGGTAGGTCTTGCAAAGGGGCGAGCATTCCAAAAATCATGAGTCCGGCCATGATGCTAAGATTCAACAGAACTTCAGAAGTGCTTCCATCAGTCGTATTTTGATTGTGCATAAGCGCGCTACTATGCACGAAAGAAGTGCAGTGGGGCAAGATAATTTGCATTTCATATTGCCGCGCTGCATTTTTATATATCAATTTGAAAGCGCGATTAATCATTGGGAATGTATAATGAATCAACTTAAAACTATCACCTGAAGGCACATCCATGAAATATGTAATGGTTTTCTGGAATAAGTTTAACACCACTGATTTTGAAGAAAAAATTCCGCTCAATTTTATCGCGCAAAGATATCGCTCAAGAAATTTTAGGGCAAAGTTTGATTTGTTATTCCTTGAAGGGATGGAAAAACTTTCGGCCGACTATCTGAATGCCCTTAATCAAAGTGGTTTTCTCACTCATGATGTTAGCAAAATCTTTAATTCTTACTCAAAAAAATATTCAACTTTAGATCGCTTTGGTGATTATGAAAAAAAATGCTTTTTACGCTGGTTGGTTTTACAAGAATATTTCCAAGGCGAGAAAATTATCCATTTTGACGGCGATTTAATTTTAAATGAAGATCCCGCAGCATTCCTTACAAAAATAAATGGAAGAACTTTTGTTCTTCAAGGCTGCCCTGCTTTTACCGCCATCAACGATCCTCAATGGTATAGCTGTTATAAGGAAAATCTCGATCTTTTAAGTCAAAATATCGATGAATATTCTAAAAAGGCCTGGCAAGCGAGAGAAGGATGGAGGCCATCTGAAACCTTGAAATGGTCCGGACAAAGAAATCGACAAATAATAACCAGCGATCAAGACCTCATTTCGCATCTTATTCATACTGATAGAATAGTCCAGGATAAT
Organism: uncultured Bdellovibrio sp.; assembly: GCA_964359085.1. Lineage (GTDB taxonomy): Bacteria > Bdellovibrionota > Bacteriovoracia > Bacteriovoracales > Bacteriovoracaceae > GWA2-49-15. The sequence continues at coordinate 2,914 of CAYHRT010000268.1, forward strand.
CCTAAAAATATTATTTCTGATTTTTCCGATTATTTTCTCTTTGAAAACCCTCTCTTTTTCAATCAATATTCTCCATGGAACGAAAATCTACCTTGCCAGTATTTAAAAGATGGTGAGCACGAAAGAATCGGTGGGAAAAAAGTGCTCTTCTGGCATATGCAAAATGATTTCGTTAATTATTTGAATAATTTTTTGATCTTCAAAAATTATTTAAAGTTCTTGCATACCAGACTTCCCAACAATTTAATTTACAAAAACATTCTAATTCCAGAAGCTCCTGAACCATCTCCGTTCTCTGCAGCTATCAAATTCTGCCATAAGGATTTTGTTGTCAACCAAACCTTTAGATTGTTAAAAAAATATCTCCCCAATTATAATAGATTAGAAATCTATAAGTATTTTCTTCAAAAGAGAGATTTTTCAGAGGTTTTTAATGATAAAGTTTGGTGGAAAAAAGATTGTTTCCTAAGGTGAATGCCACTCTTCTTTAGTTACTGATGTTAACACCAAATAACCCAGTATCTAATCCAGTGCTGGCGGCAGAAATCGAGATACTCTCAGCCGTTGCCTTTTTAAAATAAACATTCGTGGAAAGATCGCTCCCAAGGGAAATTGTCACTGTGGTTGTTGGAGTTGTACAGCCCCCATCGGTATAAAATCCCCCATCCTGTGTGCCGCTATAACTTAAATTAATAGTTGTGGCCGAGGTGACTGTGGCCGGATCGCTATTTAGGTCTAATGCCTGAACAGAGTAGGCACTTATACAACTACCGGCAGTACCATTGGGAGTAGCAGCGCCACCATTAAGCCCTTTTACATCAAGCTTGACCACCGTTCCGGCGTTGACTACATTGAAGATTGTGCTGGCACTGAGAATACCTACCGTGGATGCATAGATGGTTGTTTGGCCTACCGTGGCCTTTCTTACATAGAAGGATTGGTTGGTGGTCTCTGGTTCATAGCTGAGGGAGCTAATTTCGTTGGCGCAACTCGGATCAGAATAGAAAGTAAGATCCTGAGTGTCCGCAGTATAGTCCAGACTCACTGTTCGCGCAGTTTCAGAAGGGACTTCTACAGAGTTAGCATCCTTAATGGTAACCACGAAAATGGCAGTACAGGTATTCGGAGCAATATAGGTGTTATTGGTAAACACAAGCTTTGCAGGCTCGCCAGGAGGAATTCTCTCGTCCTTGATAAAGAGATAACTCACATTGGAACCAGAATTGACCGAGCGGACGAGTGAAGCCCCTGCATTGGGGAAAGAGCTATTTTCATTCTGGTCAAGCAGCCCAAGCGGGTAGTCTGCAACTTGATAGAGTAGACTGGAACTGCAATTGATTCCTGAGTATAATCTGATCATCATGGCAAACAATCCGGGTGTGACAGTATAGCTTGTAGTGCCAACCGGAACCACCAAATTGGTAAGCTCGGTAGAATCAGTGTCATCGATATTGTGACAACTGCTGGTTAGCCCTGTACTCGAATCCCCGTCATTGCCAGGAAGAAACTCTGGAAACACCACCTTGAACGATTTTGCTTTGCCAAGAAAAGAGTCACAGCTATTCCCATTAATATCTGCGCGCGCCGTATCCTGACTGCACGTAATTATTTTCAGGGGAGCAAAAGTTAATCCATTTAAAAAGTCAGCGGTTGAAAACAGAAGATCACTGCAATTATTCTCATTCATTTTCAAGCTCAAATCGATTGTGCCACCGGTAAGACTCATGGAAGTGAAACCACATTTCACACTTCCTTCCATAGTATTGGGCCCTGTCCAACTTACTCCGGTAAACTGCCAATCTCCGTTGGCCAGCGAGACAGATTTAGTCTCCGTCTCGCTGCTAAAACTTAGGGCCAAGGACTCATTCGCGGTGCTTGAAACTCCCCACATCATCAACCCACCGGTACTTGT
>CAYHRT010000269.1:0-4820 GCA_964359085.1 uncultured Bdellovibrio sp.
CTTTACCTCATCCAAAAGGACAGGGCGGTCCAATAACTCCGAAAGCACCGTTTGGACTCCCAATAATACCGCATGGTAGGAATCAACCACCGTGCCGTCAAAATCGAAGATAATGTGTTTCGTTTGTAGAACTCTCATTTTTACAGAATCTTAACTAACACAAATCTCCTGGTTCTGTAAAAATTACTTCTCGCCTACCCTCAAATGCCCCACCCCTATATAATGGCAAGCATGTGGAAAAGAATGCTTCATTTATGCCTACTTAGTTTTGTTTTCAACGTTGCCTGGGCCAAAACCCTGGTCATCTCTGACATCGACGATACCATCAAAATGACCAATAATATGAGTGCCGTAGGAACGATTGTCCATTTTTTTGATAATGATCCATTCCCAGTTATGCCTATTCTTTATCGCGACTTAAAAAGTCAACTTGAGGCCAAGGGAGAGACGGTTGAGTTTTCTTATGTTTCAGGGGGATATCGGGCGATCTTCAATGGCGATAAGTTTATTAAAAAAAATAAATTTCCAAAAGGTAAAGTCTATTTGCGAAATTTGAAGTCTCCGAGTTCTACCTTTACCTATAAATATTTGACCATTACCAAAATCATTGAAGATTTGAGTGAGGAAGATCGTCAGAATCTGACTGTTTACTTTTTTGGTGACAATGCCGCTTACGATGCCGATGTCTATTGGCAATTAACCCGCGATCTCAGCTTGAAGTCGCATATTTTTATCCGCGATGTGCAAACCAAGGCCACTTTTGCTCTGGAAGGAGAATCACTGGAACAGGCCAAAGGCTTACATTATTTTTTTACGGAAAGAGATTTGAAGCAAAGTGGAGTTGAGCCACTCCTCAGTGAAGCCAGTGCCAAAAAAATTGAAGAACTGCATCGGTCCAAAAAATTACTGCCTAATTATATCAGAAAGACTCTCAAAACGCGCATCTCAAAAAAGAATAACTGCCTCAATCAAAATGATCTGGCAGCGGTTGTCAAATGCAACAAGAAGGCCAAAGAAGAAGCGCTTCGATTAATCGATGCCTATCTTACTCATGAGTAGGAAAGGTACCAGCAGGACGGCAGCGGTGATGAGGCCACAACCAGTCGCTTCCAAGAAATTCAAACGTTCTCCTAAAATCAGAAATCCAAAAAAAGCTGCAAAAGGCGATTCAAGCAAAAAGGCCAGGGCCGCAAGATGAGCGGCAACTTTCTTTTGGCAGTAAACTTGGACCGCCAGGGCCAGGAAACTTGGGAAGACTCCCAAAAATAATACTGAATAGAGGGGAGAAGAAAAGAAATGAGGCCCAAAATTGCCCAAGATTTGCAGCTTCGGTATCAGTTCCGATGTCGGCCCGATGAGGAAGAGAAGCAAGAAAGAAACAACCGCAATAAACAGACACTGGAGTCCATTGAGTTCCATGGAACTAGGATAAGAGGAGGCCACGTGCGAAAGATACAAGATTTGCAAAGAAAAAATAAAGGCACTCAAGAGGGTTAAAAGATCCCCCAAGTTCACGCCATCAAAATGGCCCCCACTCATAAATCCCACCCCGAAGAGGGCAATGATTAAGGCCAACCAAAAAATGTTGGAAATTTTTTTCTTGAAAATAAGCAACTCGATCAGAGGTACAAAAACGATATAGAGCGAGGTGATAAACCCGCTCTTGCTGGCCGAGGTATAGAGCAGACCCCAGGCCTGTACATACATCCCGGCGAAGAGAAGCATGGCCAAAAGAAAGGCGCGCTTGAGCTGCGAGGCCGACATTTTCCAAGTTCTACAGCGAATAAAAAGGGGACCGGAAATGAGGGCCGCTACACTAAAGCGCAAGCAAGTAATTTCCAGAGGAGTGAAATGAGCAAAGAGTCGTTTAGTTTCAACAAAACCCAATCCCCACACCACGGCGATAAAGATCAAAAGGCTTGAATAGGTTAGCATGGAATTTGGACCATTTTTTTTGTTTTCAAAGGAAATGTGAAGCGCTATCTTGCCCCACCATTATGTCATTGTTCAACCTTTTTTGTAGTTTCATACTCATAGGCTTTTTCACGCTGGATACCATCATGGGAGCAGAGGGCCTGGCGCCCGACTGGTCCCCTTCGACCGACGTAAGGTCCTTCGCCAAAGAAAACAATAAAGAAAACAACGCTGAGGAAGGTCGCGCCCTCGAGGTTTTTTATAAATACAAAGATCGAGATCATCGGGCGAAGGAAATTAGCAAAGATTTAGGAATTATTTATGGTCTGACCTGGTTGATCTATCCCCTTACCCAGCCGGATGTGGTGCGAGAAAAAGGTTCATGGGTTAAATATCGCCATAATTTTGGGCAGCTTGTTTTTGATCAAGATGAGCCCTTTTGGAATTGGTTTGTACATCCGATCTCAGGCTCACAACTTTTCCTCTACTACCGCGCCAGAGGGTATTCCCGTTCCAGTGCTCTGGGCCTGGCCTTTATTTCCAGCACTCTGTTTGAATTTACGGTGGAGATTTATACCGAACCGGCCAGCATGCAAGATCTGTATCAAACCCCAATCCTAGGCTCGGTATTGGGCATAGGCATTGAATATATGAGTCTGGCACTTCTGAACTCCGGCAACCCCTTTGGAATCTTCTTTGGCCATCTCATCAATCCCTGTACTCTTTTTCCTTTTTTCGAGCAAAAAATTCTCCTCACTCCCACGGTCTTTCAAAACAAGGCCCCCGGTCTTCTGTTTGTGGGGGAGTTTTAGCATGAAAGTTCTCTTTTTCTTATTATGCATTACGGTGATCTTCAACCAAAAAGGCCTGGCCGATGAAGAACATTCCCCCAGTTGGACAGAAGAGTGGGCCAACCGATGGGTGGATCAGCTCAAATATCTGCGCGCCGGCCCCAGTATGCGTGAACGCATCTCTCTTAAGGCCGGCCTCTCCGCCACCTCTAGAATAATTCGTGGGGCGAAAAGTACCGAAGAACATCTGAACGCTCCGGGATTTCACACCTACCTGAGTTTTCAGTTTACTGAACAATGGGAACTGGCCTTAGGTGGATACGTTTTCTTTGGCAAAACCAGTCATCTGAACTTCACGATTGCGGGCAATCACGTTCGCACCAATGGGGCCTATCTTGATACCACTTTTGCTCCAACCATTCGCTTTCTTACGCCTCTCCAATACGAGCAGAACTGGAATTGGTACGTGATTGGAGGGCCTTCCTGGTCTCAGCAAACCGTCAAACTGGAAGACTTTATCGACGTCGCAGGAAATTTGCGCCATCAACATAAAATCACTCTTCTGGCCAATGGTGGTACGCTTGGTTTTGGCCTACAAGAAAAAGTGCAAAAAAAACGGCCAGATAATATCACGCATCCCGTTTATATTGAATTTCTCTATTCCTATATGTTGGTCAACCGAATAACTCTGGTTGATGCCTCTAATTTCTCCGAGGTGCAAACAGTCAATTATGAAGACTCAAAACGGCCAGCGAGTAGTAGTATTTATATTCTGAATTTTGGAATGACGATTTTTTAGCTTGATAGTGGCAACTATTTGTGTCAATCATCTCACCTCCTCTCTCACCTCTATAACGCCTAAGATTTCAATGGGTTACATGGAGTTAGCGGCTAAGTCCTTGGAGCGAACCGCCTCCCACTTCGAGGAGGAGTAGAATCTAAATATAAGGGCTTAATAAACCGATAACGTTACATACATATAACGTTTGGTGCGATGAGGATTTTATGGGCCGTAGCTTACTTACCGTGGTCTTGTGTTGGTGCTTAAGTCTTATGCATATAGTTTTACCAGACCAAGCCTATGCCAGTTCTGGGAGCGGCGGTGGAGATGATAGCGAATGCGCGCGTAATCTGTTCAACCAAGAAAACGGTAGGGCCAACAGCGAAATGGGTACCGGCTCCGGCGAGGACACTGATGTAGAGGCGTTCGAAAGTGAGGCAAGCGGAGGAACTGTCGTTGATCTTGAAGAAGAAGGAACTGGCTGTAATACCAATGGTGGAGGTGGTGTGAGTGCCGCGTATCACACGGCTGAATTTGCTACTCTCATTGTTGCCATTGCCGCCGCCGTTTCAGGGATCCTCTTTGTCATAGGTTGTGTCAATCAGCCCTCAGCATGGGTTTTTGCACTCACATCCCTCTTCTGGATTATTGCTGAAATTGTCCAAACTGCGCAGACCAAAGATGCCTCTGATCGCCGTCTCTCCGTTATCACCAATGTCTCAAAGGAAGCTGTGGAAAAACAGACTGAGGCCATCGAAAAGGCCAAGGAACAAACCCAAGAAGCCGCCGATCACGCCAATACCCGCTATATCATTACAGTGGTTGCCGCCGTTCTCTACGTGATTGCGGCAGTTGTGGCCTTAATTGAAGGCATCCTCCATGTTATCCCAACTGTTAATTATAGCGACCCATGTATGGGCGCTGGTGCTCTAAACACGCCCCAAAACTTAAAAGACTTAAATGACGTAAACACCAAAAAGCAATCCATTGCTAAAAATATCAAGCTCAATCAGGATCTTCGCTCGCCTCAAAGTTTCAACGCCTCTTGGACTGAGAAAATAGTAAAACTGGTATTACCTTATGTGAGTATTGCTGATGCGCGTGCCGATGGTAGTGGAGATGGTAGTGGAGATGGCAGTGGAGACGGCAGTGGTGATGGAGTTGGTGGCGGAAGTACCGATGAACAATACGAAGGGATGGGGGTGGATGGAGTTCTGCTTGGCATCCTGGTGGCCGTCGTCCTCGCTGTCTCAGGGGCCTTCCAGGCCGCCAAGGCCAACGGTTTTGTCCGGGCGGTTATCATGGGGGTCTACGCAGGTTTTGTGATTGCTGCT
>CAYHRT010000270.1:0-4819 GCA_964359085.1 uncultured Bdellovibrio sp.
GATCTTGGAAATACCATAGGTGGCCTTAACTAAATCCGCCTGCACTTGGGTAATGGAACCATTGCTCACACAATAGGCCAAGATATCGTCACCATCATTGAGTGGTGGTGAGGCCGGGTTACAGGCGATCAAGGCCGTTCTCAGTTCAACTGGAATCTGATCGAGGTTATTAACTAAGCTGGTGAAAGTGACGTTCTCTTGCTTAACGTTGATAAGGGCAGCCAGACCAGCATCCAGTCGCAGATTGGGTTGCCAACGAATCCCAAAAGCGGAAAAGCTAAAGATCGGCATTCCGAGCGCTACACGGGCGCGCAAATACTTTTCTGTATTATAGTGCTTAGACAAAATGGCATCGGCCTGATTGACTTGTTCTTGAGTTGTTCCCGTCAAGGACCCAATTTTATCCACATCATCTAACAAGGAAGGGGTATCCGAATTGGCGGCGGCAGTGACGTCCAATAGAAAGTCATGGCCATAGGGTCTCAGCATATCTTGGGTTTTAAAACGATCATCCATCAGTTTCATGCGTTTTATCAGATCATACGCATGCACCTGTGTAGCGAAGAGGCCGAAAAAAATCAGCACTCCAGCGAGGCCCATTTTCATAAATCGATTCATGATTCCCTATCCTTGGTATGAGGTTTAAGCTATCTTGAGCTGTGATGTTGATTAGGATAAGAGATAACGAACTTTTTTAAAATTAAATTTTTCATAAAAGCAATCTGGTCAAGCATAGAGAGTGGGGGACGAGTATGTGGGACGGTGGAATTGGTTTCTTGCTCGGTATGATGCTAGGTCTGGCCTTAGGTTGGATTACGCGTCATAGGGGGGCAGAAAAAGAAAAACTTGAATGGCAGCAGAAAATGTTGGAAGTGGAAAAGATCAGAACCGGGCTTGAGCATGATCTCAAAAATTTGACAGTATCTCAGGGCGAAAAAGAGGAAAAAGAGCGTGAAAAAAACCGTTTGATTTATTTGCAGTTTGAGCAACTAGCGCAAAAGATTTTGGATGAGAAGCAAAAATCTTTCTATGAGATGTCTAGCAGGGGCATCCAAGGAATGCTCGATCCCTTCAAGGATCGATTATCCGAACTCCAAAAGAAAGTAGAAGATACTTATGAAAAAGAGGGGCGAGAAGTTTTTTCTCTTCGCCAGGAAATTTTGCGCATGATGGAGATGGGGCGCAAAATGGAGAATGAAACTAAGAATCTAACCATGGCGCTTAAGGGTGATGTCAAGGCCCAGGGTAATTGGGGCGAATTGGTGTTAGAAAAAATTCTCGAACATTCTGGTTTACGCGCGGGTGAAGAATTTATCACTCAGGCAGAAGGGATGAACTTAAAAGATGAGGACGGCCGGATTTTAAGACCGGATGTGATTATCAAATTGCCCGAAGGCAAAAATCTCGTCATTGATTCCAAGGTATCTCTGGTGGCGTATGATCGCTTGATTGCCTCAACGGGCGAGGAAGATCGAAGCAAGCACAAGCGCGATTTTCTGGTCTCAGTCAAGGCCCATATTGAAATCTTGGCCAGCAAGAATTATCAAGCTATTGAAGGCCTCACCACTCCTGACTTTGTCCTCATGTTTGCACCCATCGAGGGGGCATTGAGCATGATTTTAGAAGGTGAAAAAGATCTGTTCACTTATGGTTGGGATCGAAAAATTATTTTAGTTGGGCCAACCACACTCTTGGCGACTCTACGAACAGTGACCGCCATTTGGAAGCAAGAGCGACAACATAAAAATGCTCTTTTGATTGCTGAGGCCGGAGGCCGGCTCTACGATAAGTTTGCTTCCTTTGTAGACGACTTTGATAGAATGGGAAAACACATCAAAGATTTGCAGATTCAACACGATACTGTGACGGGGAAACTGAAAACTGGTCGTGGCAACCTGATGATTTCCGTCGAAAAATTGCGCGATTTAGGTGTTAAGGCCACCAAGGTTCTCAAGGATGTGAGTCCCGAAGAGTCAAGCGAGGTTTAGTGTCCAAAGTAGGCCAGAATCTGATCTCTACGGGCAAGAATTTGATCAATCTCACTCTCGCTTAAGTGGGGTTGCAGCGATTGGAGCTGTCTTTTCTTCAAGGCGCGAAGGGCCTCCAGCGTCTGTGGGCGAATTTTTGTTACGGCACCGGATTTAAAAGCATCATTCCCGCGCAAGAATTCAATAGTTGCATCACCCTTTAAACCTGCCGCTTGATCGATCAAGGCCGGACGATAGACGCCATCCTTCCAGTGGCGACCCCGTAGAAAGTTATTGATATGCCGGTCGGGATTTTGCATAAGAAAATCAAAAATACGAACATCACTTAAGAATAATTCTTTGTCGCTTACGCCGAAAGGGTGATCGAGCGCCCATTCTCGAGTGGGAACTGTATGCAATTCATGGGCGTCAGGAACCATATACAGAACCGCTCCTTCACTGAAGGTTTCACCATTGATGGTGATTGGGTTGCCTAACGCCTTCGAGCGGTAAGCAACGGGCGGTACATAATCCATTCCAAGCAGGAGATTAATTTTATAGGCCACCCATTCCATCGGGACGCGATTCCAACCAAAACCATCGCCGTAAGGGCGCGGCTTAAAGAGAGCATCGCGCGTTTGACCAGTTCTAGGATTGTAGATTTTTATTTTAAAGAGTGCATTGCGATTGTTGTTGGCACTAAAAGGCTTACCTTCAACCACGTGACCTTCCACCAAGTCGCGATGGATGGCCTCATGGGCAAGACGCTGGGCCCTCGATGGAAAACTTTTATCGCTAAGAAAGAGGTGATGGGGATCGCGAAAGAGAGTACCACAATTTCCCTGCCACGCATGGGTCTGAGGCGATAAGATTCCTAGGGTTAAGAGGAGAAATAGGATAAAAAATTGGTGCGCGCGCATGGGCCGCATTATGGATCAGTTCTTGAAATTATGGGCTTATTATGTAAAAATTCCACGCCCTAGTTACAGGAGAACTTATGAATAAAATCGCATTGTTACTGCTTGCGTTTTTGCTAACATCGAATGCTCAGGCCCTCGAACTTGCCTTGTTTGGGGATGGGGGCAAGAAAACTGAATCTACCGAGCAGATTTTACAATCCATTATGAAATATCAGGTGAAGGATGTGGCCCTGTTGGGCGATAACCTCTACGACATGAGTGTTTCCTACGGTGATGTCTGGGATGATTGGTTTTTTAAAGGACTCCGCTTTCCAATCGTGGCCTTGGGCAATCATCGCTTATCTTATCAGCATGAGCGTGAGTATTTTCACATGCCAGATGAATACTATGCCAAGGTTGTTGAAGACGTGCGTTTTATAGTGCTCAATTCTGACAATGCTGCGAATGTATTGGCGCAGAGAGATTTTTTCCTGAAGGAAATGACAACGGCCAAAGGAGACCCGGCGGCCTTTACCTTCCTTATCTTTCACCATCCACCGGCAACCTTGAGTGCTCGCCACCAATGGATTGAGAAAAAATTTTTTCATGACACTTTTCGCCCATTACTTCTGCAATATCGGGATCAAATTGATGCTATTTTTGTGGGGCATGATCATGTCGCTGCAGTTTACAGCTTTGCCGATATTCCCTTGGTGGTATCAGGGGCCGCCTATGAGTTTTTTCCTGTCACACCTGTTACCAATGAAGTTGTTCCTGGCGTCGGCATTAAAACCTTCTGGATTTATAAACCGAAACCCCATTGGGCCCGTCTTGAGACTTTTTCTAAATCCCGTGAAGTCTATGTGCATTTTACGGCGCTCGAAGACCATGCCGGCAATAATGATAGTAAAGTAGTTTGCTCTGTTCTTCTGAAGGCCCGGCAAATTACGCTCAAGCCTAATTGTCAGCAATAATTTATTAGTTTCACTTTTCTTCTCGCCGAATTGAGTATGAGACTGATGGCGAGGTGTGAAATATGAAAATTCGATTCCTATATGTTGGACTTTTTTTGCTGGCATTCTCCCTCAAAGGCCATTCCCAGGGAATCAAGGGTGCTGACCCTGAATCATCCCAATTAATCACCAATATGGTGGGCGAAATTATGTTCGTCAAAGGTGAGGTCACTAAAGTTCGCGCAGATAACAAGAAGAAAATAAAGATTGGAACCGCCAATCAAATTGTGCAAGAAGGAGATACCATTATTACAGGGGTAGGGGCTTTCGTTAAGTTGAAGATGATTGATGATAGTATTATTTCCATTGGTCCAAATTCTAGTATGGTTTTTGAAAAATTTTCCTTTAAATCAAAAAATGATCGTCAGAGTATCTATGGTTTTATTTCGGGTAAGATGCGGGCGCATATTCCCAATAAGGCCAAACCTGGCGATATTGTTGTGAAAACTAAAACTTCTTCTCTGGGTGTGCGTGGAACAATTTTTGTGGGAAATTTAAATGGGAGTAAAAAGGGTAACGAGGTCACTCAGTTTGCGGTCGTAAAAGGTTCTGTGCGAGTCAAAAATGAGGTCAGCGGAGAAAGCAGCAATGTAGCAAAAAAAGAAAAAATTATGTCGATCACTCAGGGCACAGAGAGTGTGATTGACTCTGGCACCCTGGCGCTGAATGATGAAGAGTATACTAATCTTGTTTCTTATGACGATGAAAAGAGCGCAGATGAACCGATTTTTCTCGATGATTATCCCGAGGATCAGCTGCCTGGACGTCAAGTTAGTTCGACTGAGCCACCGAAGTACCAAGCGGATGATAACGTAAAGAGCAACGGCGGCTGGCGCGAAAAGCAAGAACAGCTCAATCAGCGACTTCGCGAGTATAATGCCCGCTAAAGTCCCAAGTGATTCCAATAATTCAGAGATAAATTTTAAAGATAAATTAATTT
>CAYHRT010000271.1:0-4801 GCA_964359085.1 uncultured Bdellovibrio sp.
TACGCATGCGAGCAATTCGACCAAGGACCTCTCTAATATTGAAAATTGGGAAATTGGAAAGAGCGTCACATCTGCAAAATTTACCTCCAAGGAAGGAGCAGGGGATGTCTCCTTCAAATTGGATGAGGGTGCCTATTGTGCCATTTTAAGAAGCAAGGACCAGTTTGGAAGTGCTATCGAAGAAAGGCTTTTTTTCACTGTCTTTGGTTTATCAACCCAAAAAAATACTTTCTCTATCAATGTTCCTTCATTTTTTCGGGCCCAAAGTACTTCACTTAAGGTGGGCGAAAAATTGCAGGCCATTCATGCTACAGGATATCAGCATGGAGGGACTTACATTTCCTTAATCCAACATGGGAAAGTACTCAAAGCGTACTGGACCAAACCCAGCTCTCAGTTTCATACCATCACTTTACCTATCACTGAAAACTTAAAAGGCGGTTTCACGCTAGAGACTATGTATGTCCAAGACAATCAACTTTACTACAACAACAATATGATTAATGTGGAACGACCGGAAAAGAATCTCAAAGTAACCGTTGAATCTATGCGAAGCAAGCTACGCCCGGGCGAAAAAGATACCTGGAGTTTAAAAATTGAAGGTTACAATGCCCAGAAGATAGCAAGCGAACTCGCGGCCACCATGTATGATGCCTCTCTTGATGCTTTTGCCCCACTCTCCTTTCCCGCCTTTACTGGTTATTGGATGAATTCATACACGTCCGGTTACAACTCTACCTTGGTGCTCAAAGATTTTAGAATCTTGTACAGCAGGAGCTATTCTAGATCTTTACCTGCACGACAATATCCCCATTTTACCTACGATATCCTAAATCAATTTTCCTATCTCTTTCCCTATGCTTACTTCGGCTCAAGAGGCAAAGGCGAAATGGCGTTTGAGGGTGCTGCTCCTCCTATGGCAATGATGGAAGTGGATGCCGTGGAATCAAAGTCTCTCAAAAAGGAGGCCCGATCTGATCGTGCAGAAGCTCCATCTGCGGATGAATCGCTCATGGAGATACCTAAATCGGCCCCGGGCGGCACTACCGATGGGAAAAAACCTGACGTCATCATGAGGTCTAATCTCAACGAAACGGCCTTCTTTTATCCACACCTGATCGCCGATGCCTCAGGAAAAGTGAAATTTGAATTCACGATGCCCGAAGCACTGACGCGTTGGAAATTTATGGCCATGGCGCACGGTAAACAAACCGAACTTGGAACCGTGATGAAAGAAATCGTTACCCAAAAAGAACTCATGGTGACACCAAACCCTCCGCGTTTTCTACGACAAGGAGATCAACTCTATTTCACCGCAAAAGTTGATAATCTCTCTGATCAGGAGCAAAAAGGTGAAGCCGTTCTTGAACTCATCAACGCCAATACTGATAAAGATGTTACAAAAGATTTTGCCCAAAAAGAAAAAAGTTTCAAATTTACCATCCCCGCAAAAAAATCTGCTGCCTTTGCCTGGCCGCTCAAGGTACCAGATGTTACTTACGCCCTCATATACAAAGTTAAGGCGATTGGAGATAAATTCAGTGACGGTGAAGAAGGTTTGATCCCCATTTTATCCCGACGTATTTTTATTCGCGAATCAATCCCGCTCTGGATTTCAGGCAAGGGAAATAAAACTTTTAACTTTGACAAGTTACTCCAATCAGATAAATCGACGACGCTCAAAAGCGACAAGCTCGTCTTACAGATGACCTCTAACCCTGCCTGGTATGCTGTGCAGGCCATTCCCTATTTGCACAAAACCTTTCCAGAATGCACTGATTATGTTTTCGAGAGACTCTATGCCAACTCCCTTGGGGAAAAAATAGTCGATTCCAATCCCAAAATTGAAAAGATTTTTAAGCAATGGCGCGGAACGGCTGCCTTAAAATCCAATCTGCAAAAGTCACAGGATCTCAAGGGCGTCTCGTTGGAAGAAACTCCCTGGGTCAATGAAGCAGAATCGGAAGAAAAGGCCAAAAATGATGTGGGGAAATTTTTTGAGAAAAATAATCTGCATCAAGAAATCAGTGAAACCTACACCGAACTAGAATCAAGGTTATTAGGTGGCGGAGGATGGCCATGGTTTAGCGGTGGGCCTATTGATTATTATACCACTCTTTATCTCGTCACTGGTTTTGGAAAATTGCGACACTTGGGCGTCGACGTAAAGATGGATCTTGCATACAAATCTTTGGCCAATCTAGACGATTGGATTAAGGATATCTACGATCATATTACTGAAAAAGAATTAAATCATTATACTCACCTTATCGCCTATTATTTATATGGACGCTCTTTTTTCTTGAAAGAACGACCTATTGCCAGCGAACACACAGAAGCTGTTAATTATTTCCTTGATCAGGCAAAAAAATTCTGGACCTCTCTTGATAGTCGTTTGAGTGAGGCCAATACTGCTCTTGCCACGATCCGTTTCGCCAAAAAAGATATTACCGATGCCATTATTAAATCCTTACGTGAACGCGCCCTTCATAGCGAAGAAATGGGAATGTACTGGGGTGATGAAGAGTGGGCCTACTGGTGGTACCGCGCTCCCATCGAGGCCCAGGCCAGAATCATAGAACTTTTTCATGAGGTGGTGAAAAGTAAAAAAGAAATTGATGAACTCAACGTCTGGACTCTAAAACAAAAACAGACTCAAAATTGGAAGACCAGTCGTGCCACCTCGGACGTGGTGTATTCCCTCCTTCTCGACGGTAGCGATCTATTAAAGAGCGAACATTTAGTCGCAGTCACCCTAGGGGACACTAAAGTGCAACCAAAAAATGCTGAGGCCGGTACTGGTTTTTATGAGAAGAGATTCAGTGCCTCGCAAATCAAGGCCGGTATGGGTAAAGTTCAAATTGAGAAGACGGATAAGGGAATTGCTTGGGGAGGACTCCATTGGCATTACTTTGAAGATATCTCAAAAATTACGCCTCATAAGACACCACTTTTTTTGACAAAAACTCTTTTTGTCAAACGTAACACCAAAAAAGGCCCAACCATCTTTCCTCTCGGCCCTCTCGTCAAAGAAAAGATCGAAGTAGGCGAAACATTGGTAGTGCGGGTTGAACTGCGCGCCGATCGTGACATGGAATATGTTCACATGAAAGATATGCGAGGGTCAGGCACCGAGCCAGTCAATGTTCTATCTCAGTGGAAGTATCAGGACGGTCTGGCCTATTATGAATCCACTCGTGATACCGCAACCCACTTTTTCTTCGCCTATCTGCCAAAAGGCACTTATGTCTTCGAGTATGACTTAAAAGTTTTTCACAAGGGCGAGTATCAAACCGGCATGGCGGAAATTGAGTGCATGTACGCTCCTGAATTTAGCTCTCACTCAGAAACCATTCTGCTCAAAGTTGATTAACTTTCTCATGGGGAATGCCTGAGAAATAATACCCATGTCCAAAAGGGGGATAGGCGTAACGTCCATACTCCCAATGCCAGTGGGACCCGAAAGGTGCCACCATAGCGCGAAGGTCCTGCTCGGAATACATCCGCATGGCACTCACAAGCCCATCCCAAGTACTCAAGGCCATGGCCAAAGGAGTAGTCCAAGCATACAGGGCCTTGGCGATGGCATCCGTGCGCGTAAGTAAGGGAGTGGAAAGTAGGGCCAAGAAACCCACGGGTGCCATGTTAAAAAATTGCAAAGGGTTACGCTCAAAGGGCTCGGATATGAAGATTCCTTGTCCTCCCCTCACAGCGTCTTCTAGAATGGCCGTGGCCAAAGAAGGAGGCATATGGTGAAAGGCATTGATAATGGTGCGGACACGCCCCGATGAAAGCGCCGGTGGAACATTCGTTGCATCGACCGATGTCGGTTCAAAATTTACAACTCCGGGTAGCTGAGAACGAAGTGACTCCCAAGTGGCAATGCGAGGGTGAAGGTCGGTCAGTATAAAACACGGGGGAGTGCGTCCGGCACGCTGAATTTCATGGGCAAAAATCTTGGCCGGCCCACCGGCACCTGATCCGAGATCAAGCACTTCATGAGCACCTGTAGCGTGCAAAAACCGCTCAAAGACCGGCACCAGATTTTGCATCATCCTACCCCATTCGAGGGTATGACTGAGGGCCTCGACCAGCGTATCTCGCACAAAGGCCGGTGCCCAATCTTGGTCGTTAAATTCTATAAGTTGTAATCGTGGTAACGCCATAAAAGCTTCCCCATAATAGGTTCCAAACACCATAAATGGAACCCCATATTAATTTTAGTTGACGGTAAATTCTTTTGGGGCAATATAACCCAAGGCCATCGGTGGCCCTTTCCATCGGAGAACACAAGAATATGCAGGACGACCAGAAAACTGATCACAATAGTAAACTGTACCAAATTCGCCATGGGCTGGCTCATATTCTGGCCCAAGCAGTGCTGGAGATGCGTCCCGGCTCAAAATTGGGCTTTGGTCCGCCTATTGATGATGGCTTCTATTACGATTTCATCCTAAGTTCTCCTCTGACCGAAGAAGAATTTAAAGAAATTGAAAAGAAAATGAAATATATCATCAAGCTGCGACAACCCTTTGTCCGTGAAGATTTGCCTAAGGCCGAAGCCTTGAAACGCATTGATGAAATGGGTGAACCCTATAAGCGTGAGTATGCCGAAGAGTTAATTTCTAAACACGGGTTGAACAGTTTAAGTTTCTACAAAAATGGTCACTTTTTGGACATGTGTGAAGGCCCCCACCTAAAGCACACTGGGGAAATTGATCCAGGATGCTTTAAAATACGGAGTCTGGCCGGGGCCTATTGGCTAGGTGATTCACGCAACGCCATGATGACGCGACTTTAT
>CAYHRT010000272.1:0-4760 GCA_964359085.1 uncultured Bdellovibrio sp.
CGTATCGGAGGCCCAGTACCAGTACCAATTATAATACTCCCCAGAACTGGGACGACGTTGGACATTCTTGGGTGCATTTAAGGCATGAATCTCCACAGTGCCATCCGCCTGAGCGGGTCGTCCGTCTAGGGTAGTGGTTGAAACATGAAGTTTGATGTCCTGATTATCAGGCAGCCATCCTTCCACCGTTGGGCGCATCTGCATGGCCACATAACCCACATTGATGGAAACATTTCCTGAGCGCGTTTCTCCCGTAGAATCAACCACGTCGACTTCAGTTCTGTATGAGAAGAAAGGTTTGAATTTCGGATTGACTGCTTTGTTTGGCCTTGCCTTGAACTCAATCGAAAATTCGCCATCATCGTTGGTTTTGATCTGTCCGTGGACAATTTCCTGTTCGGCGGAATAGGGATTGGCCCAATACCACCACCATGGAAGTCGCACCCCTCGTAAAACTCGGAACTTGACTTTGGCAGAGCCAAGCGGTGCCCCGGCGTAACTCATGGCCTTGCCCGAGACAGTGATAGTGTCATCAAGACGATATTGCTTGTCAGGGGCAACCATCGTCACTTCAAATTTTGGTCGTTTATACTCTTCGATATGAATAGTCGTTATGCCTGAATATTGCGAGGCCCTAATATTCATAACCCCCATAAGGGTATTTTTGGGAGCAAGAAAATCGCCACTGAATGAACCAAAATCATTGCTGTCCTTAAACACTTTTGAGATCTCTTTGCCACTATTATCATGGAGAGAAATTTGAACATCACTGCATTTTGAAACATTGTATTCATCACTCTTTTGATCAAAGTTGTAACAAATTCCCTTAAAATGAATGCGCTGCCCTGGTCGGTAGATGGCCCTGTCGGTAAAAAAAAGAACATGCGTATCAAAAATTTTTTCTTGTAGATAGTTAACATTGATCCATTGGGAATAGACAGTATCGCCAGTATCTTTCGATGCAACATGGTAATACATGCTCCAATCGCTATTGTTTTGGTCCAGGCGATATTCCCACAGGCCATTTTTGTTAGATTGCACATCTCCAATTTTCTCGTGAATGCCTTCCTTGTTATTATTTCGTTTGTAGATGGAAATTGTTCTTTTCTCCAGCGGTGTTCCGGTTCTGGCATCGAGAATTAATCCCGAGATAGTTTTGTCCTGTCCACGTAAGAGAATCAGCGTATCTGTCTGCCAAAAAGAAGTGTAGACAAGTTGCTGCTGAGAATTTGTGTTATTTGGTGAGAATTGCTGATCTGAGGAAGCAAAAATTCTATAAAAACCGTAGGGTAAATTGGGAATAGCTTCTCCAACTTCTCTTTCATTGAAATCTTCGGTTTCGGCAAGGTCCAGAGTCCATTCTTGCAGAGGTTTCTTCCTCAGGAGATCGGTTACAACTTTATGCTCAAGATCATCATCCAGTCTTCTCCACTTATTATCGAGATAGTTTTTCCAGTCATCTTGGATGATGCGGAAATAAAGCTTTCGGATGTTTTTATATTTCACGGAAAGAGTGGCGTTGGATTTGTTGATGGAATTTTCAGTTTTGACGGAAAATTGAGGATGTCTGATCGTGTCGATAAGGTCTTGACATAAAATCCCGCCATCGGATTTAGAGTGGCGTTCTATGGCCTTCTGGCAAACTTGTACCGCCATAACATATTCGTGGTCACTCTGATACTGCTTGGCCATCTCAAAAGAGGCGAGTGTCGAAGTTGTGACGTTTTTAAATTCCTCTTCAATTTCTTTAAGTCGCGCCAGGAAGGTTTCTTTCTTGTCCATGTCAGAGACTTGAGCATTCACGAATTTTAAGCGTGACACATCGGCATCTACATATTGTTCCAATAACTTTTTCTCTTGGTAATATTTCATGAGTGCCTGATAGGCTTCAATCCCACGAAGAAGGGGAGATTCCTTATCGCTAGTTTGAGGTTTGTACTCAAGAAATGTTTTATGGTGGGCGAAAGCATCGGAAGTTGCATCAACTTCGAACTTGTCCTCGGGGGCCGGGAGCGCAGATGTTCCAAGGGTCAGGAAGGTGATCATTTCTCGCAGAGCAAATTCGTACAAGGTGGTCGAGGAATTAAGAAACAGACTTCCCCTTTCTATCACGCCATTGTAGTCCTCGATTTCCTCTTTCTTAAGGTAATCAGCACTTCTTAAGCCATCCTCAAAAAGTGCGCGGACTTCTGCGAAAATTTTATTTAAGTCCCAAGTGGTAAAATCATCACTTTGTAGACCAATTGTCTGGGTACGATCTGAAAATTTATAACGATTCTGTTCATAGTAATGCCAAAACCAACGGGCCAAAATAATTTTTACCAGCGGACGCAAATCTTCAGATATCTTGCCCACTTCCTCTCTTAGGATTTTGACTTTGTCTTTCGGTGCCTTGCCTAGAATATGGGATTGATTCAGGATTCGTTTGGCGAGAGCGCGAACATAAAGGCCCTTATGTTTTTCTGCCTTGGCCTTTTTCTCAAGCTCCATGGCATGCGTGAGGGCTGTTTGGGGAAGTTTTTGCGATTCTGCCTCATTAATCTTGGTCAGAAGATTTTCCAAATCAGCGGTGGAAGAAAAGGCAGAAATTCCTGAAAAGCATAAAATGACAGCGAGGAAAATATCTTTCATAGTAAAAACCTACCTGCAGTTAATCTGCAGGTAAGTCTATAGGCGGAAAGAGAAGAATGAAATAGTTAACGCTTGATAATAATGATATTACTGATCAAAATGGACCTTAACAGTTTCTCCAGTGGTTCGATCAAGGCCATGGATATCAAGATAGTCGACGCCAGTTGGAATTCCAGCGATGGTGCTAATTGCGGTAAAAATTTTGGTCAGATCAACTTTATTCCCATTGTCGAGTTCGATACTTCCCGTGACTTTGCATATTCCATCGACTATTTTGGCCTCAACGGTGATCTCTTTCTTGCGAATAGGGACATCTTTGAACGCCTTCATTTTAAAGGTTACATTATGTTCATCTTGGGATAGCACGATTGGGCCCACTCTTTTCAAATCAGTACTAGTCATATTTTTTTTCTGTCCTCGCTCCTCTCCCATAATCCAGTAGCTATTAAATTGGGGAGCGCCGTTTTCTTTTTTAGCGATGGTACAAGATGGGATATTGACGTTTATTCCATAGCGGAGAACATTTTTTGGATTGAAATCTTTTTCAAGACGAAAGAGTTCAAATCTTTTTACTTCTTCGCGGGGAGTTTCAGTGGGGCCTTCTTCATCGGCCATAATGGCATTGATATGATCGGTCGTTTCTTCCATCGGAGCAATATTGCTTGGAACGACTTCTGTCGCTGAGTTCTGTTGTCCGACGCAATCACCTTCATCGTCTGCGAAAGTTCGCACAGTCATTTGAGCAGTAAAGAGAGCGCCAAAAGTCAGTAATAAAAATAAATTTTTCATTGAACCACCCCTACAAAATAATAAACACCCAAAAACGAGTTATGCCAAAATGAGGCCAACTTTTTGCCGTTTTATTTGACGTAAAATCGGGGAGTTACGTTTTGACTAAGGCAAGGCCGTCTAATGTTTGGTGGGTGATGTGGAAGAATTAGACATCTTTTTCAATACGGGTAATTCTATCCGCATGCTCCTGCGTATAGAAAATCTATTTCTGGTATTTTACAGACTGGCAGTAAGATATCCAAAAACCAACATCTTTTTTACCTTAACTATTTTCTTACTATGCGCAGGGCAGGTTTCAAATTTAAAAATCAATATAAATACAAAGGACATCATAGAAAAGGATTCTGTTGCCTACCAAAGATTGATGCAACTTGAAAAAAAATTTGAATTAGGAAATTCACTCTATCTCCTTTTTCAAGGTGCGATAACCCAATCTGAAAAAGTATGTACTCTGGATCGGTGGTTGAGATCTTCGGCCATAAAAAATCGGGAAATCGTCGATCTTTATACTCCTTTCAATCTCAGAACCGTGACGGCCATGCCTAGTGGCATTCTCTATCCCCACCTTCTCGCGTCTCCCTGCGAATCGGCAGAGGCAAAAATAGATTTTTCTTTATTGAATGAAACTCCTTGGAGATCTATTTTTACGTCGAAAGACAGTTCTATCATGGGACTGGAAGTTTTTTTCCGGGACGCTCCGGGAGATGGCAGTAAGTATGGACGCCGCAATCCCGTCATCATTGAAAATTTTATAAAGACTTTCGAGAATTTTATCCGAGAAAAATTGCCCGAGATAAAACCCTATTTTCTAGGCAGTCTCGGCTATCTTTACTATTCCTATAAGGGGATAAAAAATACTGAGAAGCTAAATCTATTTTTTCTCATTCTCATTGTCCTTCTCTGTAGGATTTTCTTTGGTACCTTCAAATGCGGCCTTCTCGTTTTTACCACTCTTGTTCTCATGGGGGGCATTCTCTACGGACTCATGGCGATCTTTCATGTTCCTCTCGATATCTTGAGTAATGGCCTCTTTCTCATGATAGGTGTTTCCGCGCTGGAAGATTTTATTTTTTTAAGTTCCGAACAACTTTCAAAAAAAACGGATGAAACGGAGCTTTTTCCAAAATTTCTCCTTCCCAGTTTCCTAACCTCTCTCACCACCATTATTGGTTTCGGCTCTCTCTATTTTACTGACATTACGGTGATCAAGCGTTTCGGTCTCTGGGCCTCAATCGGTTCTCTCCTAGAATGGCTGCTTGTCTTTTTCTTTTTGCCCTCGCTCATGACAGTCTTTCCGAAGTTAAAAATCTGGACGAATCCAGATAAGGCCTTTTTCC